>NZ_JARVSL010000009.1:0-175900 GCF_030209215.1 Pseudomonas sp. efr-133-TYG-23
CTCATGAAAAAGCCCCAAGAGTTGGATAGGTGTCCAACTTTTGGGGCGCACTTCAGTGTATCAGGCACCTGATCCGGGCCTGACAGACTGCAATCGGGGGCAAGCCCCCTCCCTCATTTGGAATGATTGACACCCGATGGCCCGGAGTGTTTGTGAGGTTCTCCAGGCACAAAAGTAAAGTTGGAAGGCTTCTTGCAATACCGCCTCCAGGACGCCTCCCGGCGTCAAAAGTTTGCTTCAAGGAAACGAGGAATACCGGTGGTGGATCGCTCTCAAATGCTCAGTACGGCCCGTGGCACCCTGACTGACCTGTCGCGGGGCAATCTGGGTGTGCCGTTGCTGTTGCTGGTGATGCTGGCAATGATGATGTTGCCGATGCCACCGTTTCTGCTGGATGTGTTCTTCACGTTCAACATCGCGCTGTCCGTGGTGGTGCTGCTGGTGTGTGTGTACGCGCTGCGGCCGCTGGATTTCGCGGTATTCCCCACCATCCTGTTGGTGGCGACCCTGTTGCGCCTGGCGCTGAACGTGGCGTCCACCCGCGTGGTGATGCTCCACGGTCAGGACGGCCACGCCGCTGCCGGTAAGGTGATCCAGGCCTTCGGTGAAGTGGTGATCGGCGGCAACTACGTGGTCGGTATCGTGGTGTTCGCGATTTTGATGATCATCAACTTCGTGGTCGTGACCAAGGGTGCCGGGCGTATCTCCGAGGTGAGCGCACGTTTTACCCTCGATGCCATGCCCGGCAAACAGATGGCTATCGACGCCGACCTCAACGCCGGCCTGATCGACCAGAACCAAGCCAAGGCCCGCCGTCTGGAAGTGGCCCAGGAAGCCGAGTTCTACGGCTCCATGGACGGTGCCAGCAAATTCGTGCGCGGTGACGCCATCGCTGGCCTGTTGATTCTGTTCATCAACCTCATCGGCGGCGTCGCTGTCGGCATGTTCCAGCACGGCATGAGCTTCGGCGATGCGGGCAAGGTGTACGCCTTGCTGACCATCGGTGACGGTTTAGTGGCGCAATTGCCATCACTGTTGTTATCTACAGCGGCCGCGATCATGGTGACCCGTGCTTCGGGCTCCGAAGACATGGGCAAGCAGATCAGCCGGCAGATGTTCGCGTCGCCCAAGGCGTTGGCCGTAGCGGCTGGCATCATGGCGATCATGGGCATCGTGCCGGGCATGCCCCATGTGTCGTTCCTGACCATGGCCGCGCTGGCCGGCGGTGCCGCCTACCTGTTCTGGAAAAAACAGAACATGGTCAAGGTGCAGGCCCAGCAAGAGATCGCCCGTCAGCAGGAACTGCTGCCATCCCCGGCCCGCGCCCAGGAAACCAAGGAGCTTGGCTGGGATGACGTGACCCCGATCGACATGATCGGCCTGGAAGTCGGCTACCGCCTGATCCCTCTGGTGGACCGCAACCAGGGCGGCCAACTGCTCGCGCGGATCAAGGGCGTGCGCAAGAAGCTGTCCCAGGACCTGGGCTTTTTGATGCCCACCGTGCACATCCGCGACAACCTCGACCTGGCCCCCAGCGCCTACCGCCTGACCCTGATGGGCGTGATCCTGGCCGAAGCCGAGATCTACCCCGACCGCGAACTGGCGATCAACCCCGGGCAGGTGTTCGGCAGCCTCAACGGCATTACCGCCAAAGATCCGGCTTTCGGCCTGGACGCGGTGTGGATCGAAATCAGCCAGCGCAGCCAGGCACAGTCCCTGGGTTACACCGTGGTGGACGCCAGCACGGTCGTTGCCACCCACCTCAACCAGATCCTCTACAAGCACTCCCACGAGCTGATCGGCCACGAGGAAGTCCAGCAATTGATGGGGTTGCTTGGCAAAGCCTCGCCAAAACTCGCAGAAGAACTGGTGCCGGGCGTGCTGTCGTTGTCGCAATTGCTCAAAGTGTTGCAGGCGCTGCTGGCCGAACAGGTGCCGGTGCGCGACATCCGCAGCATTGCCGAAGCCATCGCCAACAACGCCGCCAAGAGTCAAGATACCGCCGCGCTGGTGGCGGCAGTGCGCGTCGGATTGTCCCGCGCTATCGTGCAAAGCATTGTAGGGCTTGACTCCGAGCTGCCTGTGATCACCTTGGAACCAAGGTTGGAACAAATATTGCTCAATAGTATTCAGAAGGCAGGACAAGGCCAGGAAGAGGGCGTTCTGCTGGAGCCAAGCATGGCTGAAAAACTGCAGCGTTCGTTGATCGACGCCGCACAGCGTCAGGAAATGCAGGGCCAACCGGTGATTCTGCTGGTGGCGGGCCCGGTCCGAGCGATGTTGTCGCGGTTTGGACGCCTGGCAGTACCGAATTTGCACGTTTTGGCTTACCAGGAAATTCCTGACAACAAGCAAGTGACTATCGTCGCGACAGTAGGGCCCAACGGCTGAGGGTAGTGGGTTATGCAAGTGAAGCGTTTTTTCGCCGCCGATATGCGTCAGGCCATGAAACTGGTCCGTGATGAGCTGGGCGCCGATGCCGCGATTATCGGTAACCGTCGCATTGCCGGCGGTGTCGAGCTGACGGCTGCCCTGGACTACACCCCCTCGGCGCTGGCGCCGCGCGTTCCCAACATGGAACTCGAAGATGAACTGCGCAAGACTGCATCGCGCATCGTCTCGGCCCAGGCTGAACTGAGCATGCGTGGCGACAGCGATGCCACCACCAATCGCCAGTTGTTCGCCGGGCTGCCGCTGACCGCCGCCGAGCCGCTGGTGGAGCCGACCTTCGTCGAACCGCCACGTCCCGCCGCGCCAGCACCGGCCGCCGCCGTCGACCAGCGCGTATTCGATTCGATGCGCTTCGAACTCAACGGCCTGCGCGAGCTGCTGGAAGTGCAACTGGGTTCCCTGGCCTGGAACCAACTGCAAGGCAGCAAGCCGCAGCAAGCCAACCTGTGGCGTCGTCTGCAACGCATCGGCCTGTCCGGTCCGTTGTCCCGCGACCTGCTGGCCCTGACCACTGAAATCGATGAGCCGCGCCAAGCCTGGCGCATGCTGCTGGCCCACTTGGCACGCATGATTGTCACCCCGGAAATCGAACCCCTGGAAGAGGGCGGTGTGATCGCTATGGTCGGCCCGGCCGGCATGGGCAAGACCACCACCCTGGCCAAACTGGCGGCGCGCTATGTGCTCAAATACGGCGCGCATAACATCGCGCTGGTGAGCATGGACAGCTACCGTATCGGTGCCCAGGAACAACTCAAGACCCTGGGGCGCATCCTGAATGTGCCGGTGACTCACGTCGACCCGGGCCAATCCCTGGCCAACGCCCTCGACCCGCTGCTGCGCAAACGTGTGGTGTTGATCGACACCGCCGGCCTGCAAGCCAGCGATCCGGCGCTGCGCATGCAGTTGGAAAGCCTGGCCGGGCGTGGCATCAAGTCAAAGAATTACCTGGTGCTTGCAACCACCAGCCAGAAACAGGTTCTTACCGCTGCCTACCACAGCTACAAGCGCTGCGGGCTGGCCGGTTGCATCCTGACTAAACTGGACGAAACCGCCAGCCTGGGCGAAGTGTTGAGCCTGGCTATCGGTCATGCGTTACCGGTCGCCTACCTGACCGACGGGCCGCGGATCCCGGATGATCTGCATCTGCCGCGCCGTCATCAGTTGGTCAGCCGTGCAGTCAGCGTGCAAATGCAAGACGAGCCGAGCGAGGAAGCGATGGCCGATATGTTCGCTGATCTTTACCACAGCCCGGCAAAACGGGTGGGCTGAGCAACATGAACACAATGCAATGTACCTACATTGATGGTCTGCAAGCGATTCACGCGGCCAAGCCATGTAGCCTGCGTCTAAGCAAGACAAGGTAAAGAAATAAAATGGGCAGCATGCATCCCGTACAGGTGATCGCGGTGACCGGCGGCAAAGGTGGCGTCGGAAAAACGAACGTGTCAGTGAATTTGTCCCTGGCGCTGGCAGAGCTTGGCCGTCGCGTCATGCTGCTGGACGCTGACCTGGGGCTGGCGAACGTCGACGTTCTGCTGGGGCTGACGCCTAAACACACCCTGGCCGATGTGATCGAGGGGCGCTGTGAGCTGCGCGACGTGCTGCTGCAGGGCCCTGGCGGGATCCGCATCGTACCGGCCGCTTCCGGCACCCAGAGCATGGTGCACCTGAGCCCGGCGCAGCATGCCGGCCTGATTCAGGCGTTCAGCGATATCGGCGACAACCTCGACGTGCTGGTGATCGACACCGCCGCCGGGATTGGCGAATCCGTGGTCAGCTTTGTGCGCGCCGCGCAGGAAGTATTGCTGGTGGTCTGCGACGAACCCACCTCGATCACCGACGCCTACGCCCTGATCAAACTCCTTAACCGTGACTACGGCATGAACCGCTTCCGCGTCCTGGCCAACATGGCCCAGAGCCCGCAGGAAGGGCGCAACCTGTTCGCCAAGTTGACCAAGGTCACGGATCGCTTTCTCGATGTCGCCTTACAATACGTCGGCGCAGTTCCCTACGACGAGTGTGTGCGCAAGGCCGTGCAAAAGCAGCGTGCGGTCTACGAAGCATTCCCTCGTTCGAAATGCGCCTTGGCGTTCAAGGCTATTGCTCAGAAGGTCGATACCTGGCCTTTGCCCGCCAACCCGCGTGGGCATCTGGAGTTTTTCGTCGAGCGATTGGTGCATCAGACGAGCGCAGGACCAGTGCTATGACATCGAGCGGCTACAACCTCTATAAGAAATCGGCGCGTGACAGCCAGGGTGAACTGATCGAGCGCTATGCGCCCCTGGTCAAGCGCATTGCCTACCACTTGCTGGCCCGGTTGCCTGCCAGCGTGCAGGTCGAAGATTTGATTCAGGCCGGCATGATCGGCCTGCTCGAAGTGTCGACCAAGTACGACGCAACCAAGGGCGCGAGTTTCGAGACCTATGCGGGTATCCGTATCCGTGGGGCGATGCTCGATGAAGTGCGCAAAGGTGATTGGGCACCCCGTTCGGTGCACCGCAATACGCGCATGGTCAGTGACGCAATTCGTGCAATTGAAGCAAAAACCGGTCGCGACGCTAAAGATCATGAAGTTGCGGCCGAACTCCAATTGAGTCTCGACGATTATTACGGGATTTTGAACGATACCTTGGGCAGCCGCCTGTTCAGTTTCGACGACCTGCTCCAGGACGGCGAACACGAAGGGCTGCACGAGGACGGCGCGAGCGCTCACATGGAGCCGTCGCGCGACCTGGAAGATGCGCGTTTCCAGGGGGCGTTGGCGGACGCAATCGCCAATTTGCCGGAGCGTGAACGATTGGTGTTGGCGCTGTACTACGACGAAGAGCTGAACCTCAAGGAAATCGGTGAGGTCCTGGGGGTCAGCGAATCGCGAGTCAGCCAGTTGCACAGCCAGTGCGCCGCCCGCTTGCGGGGGCGTTTGGGAGAGTGGCGAGCGCGCTGACAGGCAGTGTGGGGACACTGCAGAGCGATACCGCGGGGGTGATTGGCCTACGCGGGTTCGGCCCGTGGTGGCCCCGGCAGTCCTTTTTGTGTAATGCCTGTTGATTGAAATGGCGCGTCCAGGTGCTGGGCGCGTTTAAGACTGCTTGGAGGTCGAATTGGACAAGAACATGAAAATCCTCATCGTTGATGACTTCTCAACGATGCGGCGGATCATAAAAAACCTGTTGCGTGACCTTGGGTTCACCAACACGGTCGAGGCGGACGATGGCATCACTGCACAGCCGATCCTCAACAGCGGAGGCATCGACTTTCTGGTGACTGACTGGAACATGCCGGGCATGACCGGTATCGACCTGCTGCGCTGGGTGCGCGCCGATGAAAAACTGCGCAACCTGCCGGTGCTGATGGTAACCGCCGAAGCCAAGCGCGAGCAGATCATCGAGGCCGCCCAGGCCGGTGTTAACGGTTATGTGGTCAAGCCATTCACTGCACAGGCGTTGAAAGAGAAGATCGAAAAAATCTTCGAACGCATCCACGGCTAATGCCATCGCGGGGGAGCTATGGAGCACAAAGAAACGTCACAGGGAGACTTTGAGTCCACCCTGAAAAAACATGCTCACCAACTGGTCGACAGCCTTGAAAAAGGCCATTTCGGCGACGCGGTGCAGTTGATCCATGAGCTCAATCAGACCCGTGACCGAGGCCTGTACCAGGAAGTGGGCAAGCTCACACGCGAGCTGCACAGTGCAATCGTCAATTTCCAGATTGACCCGCACATGCCCCAGGCCGAGGAAATCTCGCAGATCACGGATGCCACTGAACGCCTGTCCTATGTGGTCAGGCTGACCGAGGCTGCGGCCAACCGCACCATGGACCTGGTGGAAAACGCCACGCCTCTGGTCAACGGCATGGCCACCGAAGCTCAGGCCCTGAATGCCGACTGGGGGCGCTTTATGCGCCGGGAAGTGGGGGCTGAAGAGTTCCGCGAGCTGGCGCGCCGGGTCGAAGGGTTCTTGTCACGCAGCGAGCAGGACAACCGCACGGTGTCCAGCAACCTCAACGATATTCTGCTGGCTCAGGATTACCAGGACCTGACCGGTCAGGTGATCAAGCGCGTGACGCAATTGGTCACCGAAGTGGAAAGCAACTTGCTCAAACTGGTGCTCATGGCCGGCCAGGTTGACCGTTTTGCCGGCATCGAACATGACCGCGCAGCGATCCTCTCGGAAAAAGATCCACAAAAACATCTCGCCAAGGGTGAAGGTCCGCAGATTCATGCCGATAAACGTGAAGACGTTGTGTCAGGTCAGGATGACGTAGATGACCTGTTATCCAGTTTAGGCTTCTAAGGAGCACCCACATGAGCTTCGGCGCCGATGAAGAGATCCTTCAGGATTTCCTTGTAGAGGCCGGCGAAATTTTAGAGCAACTGTCCGAACAACTGGTCGAGCTGGAAAGCCGCCCGGATGATGCGAACCTGCTCAATGCAATTTTTCGCGGTTTTCATACTGTAAAAGGGGGCGCCGGCTTCCTCCAGCTCCATGAGCTGGTGGAGTGCTGCCACATCGCCGAGAACGTGTTCGACATCCTGCGCAAGGGTGAGCGTCACGTCGACTCGGAGTTGATGGACGTGATTCTCGAAGCGCTCGATGCGGTCAACGGCATGTTCAGCCAAGTGCGCGAACGTGCGCCGATCACTGCCGCCACCCCGGAACTGCTGGCCGCCCTGGCGCGCTATGCAGAGCCTGCCGACCTGTCGGCGGAGCCCGTGGTCGAGGCCGTGCCGGAGCCTGAACCGGCGCCGGAACCGGACGTGACCGACAGTGAATTCGAACAGCTGCTCAGTTCCCTCAGCGCGGTCAAGGCCGAAGCCGAAGCGCCGGCCGCTGCGGCCCCGACCTCGGCTGAAGCACCGGCCAGCGAAGACATCACCGACGCCGAATTTGAGTCCCTGCTCGATCAGTTGCATGGCAAAGGCCAGTTCGCCGCCGATGCCGTGGCGCCTGCCGCTGCGTCGCCTGCACCGGCCGCTGCGGCTGCCAGCACCGATATCACCGACGACGAGTTCGAAGCGTTGCTCGACCAGTTGCACGGCAAGGGTACCTTCGCCGCCGACGCGTTGCCGGAAGTCGCGGCCACCGCCGCCGCGCCGGCTGATGCCAAGCCGGCAGCCGCTGCGGCACCTGCCGGTGACGGGCTGATCACCGATCATGAATTCGAAGCGTTGCTGGATGATTTGCACGGCAAGGGCAAATTCAGCGAAGTGCCTGCGCCGGCCGCGTCTGCGGCCGCCGCTACCGCCGCCAAACCTGCACCGGTCGCCGCCAAGGCTGCGGCGCCTGCCGCAGCACCCAAGCCCGCGGCGGCAGCTCCGGCTGCCGCGCCTGCACGGGCCGCCGCCGCGCCGGTGGCCGACAAGCCTGCCAGTGAAGCCGAAACCACCGTGCGGGTCGATACCGCGCGCCTGGACGACATCATGAACATGGTTGGCGAACTGGTGCTGGTGCGTAACCGCCTGGTGCGCCTGGGCCTGAGCAGTGGCGATGAGTCCATGCAAAAGGCCGTGTCGAACCTCGACGTGGTCACCGCCGACCTGCAAACCGCCGTGATGAAGACGCGGATGCAGCCGATCAAGAAAGTCTTCGGCCGCTTCCCACGCCTGGTTCGCGACCTGGCGCGTCAGCTGAAGAAAGAGATCAACCTGGAGTTGGTGGGCGAAGAGACCGACCTCGACAAAAACCTCGTCGAGGCCCTGGCCGACCCGCTGGTCCACTTGGTGCGTAACGCCGTCGACCACGGCGTGGAAACCCCGGAAGAACGCGAAGCCGCGGGCAAGTCCCGGGGCGGCAAAGTGATCCTGGCGGCCGAGCAAGAAGGCGACCATATCCTGCTGTCGATTACCGACGACGGCAAAGGCATGGACCCGGCCATCCTGCGTAATATTGCGGTCAAGCGTGGCGTGATGGACAAAGACGCCGCCGACCGCCTGACCGACACCGAGTGCTACAACCTGATCTTCGCCCCAGGCTTCTCGACCAAAACCGAGATCTCCGACGTGTCGGGCCGTGGCGTGGGCATGGACGTGGTCAAGACCAAGATTAGCCAGCTCAACGGTTCGATCAATATCTACTCGACCAAGGGCCAGGGTTCCAAGATCGTCATCAAGGTGCCGTTGACCCTGGCGATCATGCCGACCCTGATGGTGATGCTGGGCAACCAGGCGTTCGCCTTCCCGCTGGTCAACGTCAACGAGATCTTCCACCTCGACCTGTCGCGCACCAACGTGGTGGACGGCCAGGAAGTGGTGATCGTGCGCGACAAGGCGTTGCCCCTGTTCTATCTCAAGCGCTGGCTGGTGGCTTCGGCGGCTCATGAAGAACAGCGCGAAGGCCATGTGGTGATTCTCTCCGTGGGCACTCAACGCATCGGCTTTGTGGTCGATCAGTTGGTCGGCCAGGAAGAAGTGGTCATCAAGCCTTTGGGCAAAATGCTGCAGGGAACCCCGGGCATGTCGGGTGCGACCATCACCGGTGACGGTCGAATCGCGCTGATTCTCGATGTTCCGAGCATGCTCAAGCGTTACGCCGCTCGGCGTATTTGATTCTGGCGGGGCAGGGCGGTATTGCCCGCCCCGCCTAACGGAGTGTTTATGGCAGTCAAGGTCCTGGTGGTGGACGATTCGGGTTTCTTCCGCCGCCGCGTCTCGGAAATTCTTTCCGCCGATCCAAGCATCCAGGTGGTCGGCACGGCCACCAACGGTAAAGAGGCGATTGATCAAGCCATTGCGTTGAAGCCTGATGTCATCACCATGGACTACGAGATGCCCATGATGGACGGCATCACCGCGGTGCGGCACATCATGCAGCGCTGCCCGACTCCGGTGTTGATGTTCTCCTCGCTGACCCATGAAGGCGCCCGAGTGACCCTCGACGCCCTGGACGCAGGGGCGGTGGACTTCCTGCCGAAGAATTTCGAAGACATCTCGCGCAACCCCGAGAAGGTCAAGCAACTGTTGTGCGAGAAAGTCCACAGCATTTCCCGCAGCAACCGTCGCAGCCTATTCAGCGCCCCCGCGCCGGCCCCGACACCTGTTGCCGCACCGGCTCCCACGAGTGCCTCGACGTTCGGGCGCCCCGCGCCTGCACCGGTTGCCCGCCCCGCAGCGGCACCTGTGCGTGCGTCTGCGCCAGCGGCAACGGCACAGTCCCCGGCGCCCAAGCGCAAGGCCTACAAACTGGTCGCCATCGGCACCTCCACCGGTGGTCCGGTGGCGTTGCAGCGCGTGCTGACCCAATTGCCGGCCAACTTTCCGGCGCCGATCGTGTTGATCCAGCACATGCCGGCCGCGTTCACCAAGGCGTTTGCCGAGCGCCTGGACAAACTGTGCCGCATCAGCGTCAAGGAAGCCGAGGATGGCGACATCCTGCGGCCCGGCCTGGCGTTGCTGGCCCCGGGCGGCAAGCAGATGATGGTCGACGGCCGGGGTGCGATCAAAATTCTGCCGGGTGACGAACGCCTCAACTACAAACCCTGCGTGGACATCACCTTTGGTTCGGCCGCTAAGTCTTACGGCGACAAAGTTCTGGCGGTGGTCCTGACCGGTATGGGCGCCGACGGCCGCGAAGGCGCGCGCCTGCTCAAGCAGGGCGGTAGCGCGATCTGGGCCCAGGACGAAGCCAGTTGCGTGATCTATGGCATGCCCATGGCCATTGTCAAAGCCAACCTGGCCGACGCCGTCTACAGCCTGGATGACATCGGCAAGCATCTGGTGGAGGCCTGCCTCTGATGGATGTCTTGAGTCTGATTGGCATCACCATGGCATTTGTCGCCATCATCGGCGGCAACTATCTGGAGGGCGGCCACCTGGGCGCCCTGGCCAACGGCCCAGCGGCGCTGATTGTGATCGGCGGCACGGTGGGCGCTGCGTTGCTGCAGTCGCCGTTGAGTTCGTTCAAGCGCGCCATGCAGATCCTGATCTGGATTATTTTCCCGCCCCGTGTGGACTTGGCCGGTGGCATTGATCGCGTGGTCAACTGGAGCCTCACCGCACGCAAGGAAGGCCTGCTGGGCCTGGAAGGCGTGGCCGATGCCGAGCCTGACAGCTACGCGCGCAAAGGCTTGCAGTTGCTGGTGGACGGCGCCGAGCCGGAAGCGATCCGCAGCATCCTTGAGGTGGACTTCTACACCCAGGAAAGCCGCGATATCAACGCAGCCAAAGTCTTTGAAAGCATGGGCGGCTACGCGCCGACCATCGGCATCATCGGTGCGGTGATGGGCTTGATCCATGTGATGGGCAACCTGGCCGATCCGTCGCAATTGGGCAGCGGCATTGCCGTGGCCTTTGTCGCCACCATCTACGGCGTGGCGAGCGCCAACCTGGTGTTGCTGCCGGTAGCCAGCAAGCTCAAGTCGATTGCCATGCGCCAATCGCGTTACCGCGAAATGCTGCTCGAAGGCCTGCTGTCGATTGCCGAGGGCGAGAACCCGCGCTCCATCGAATTGAAGCTCCAGGGCTTCATGGATTGATGGGAGGTATGGGTTGTGAGCCGTCGCCGTCGCGAGCCTGAAGAACACGTTAACCACGAACGCTGGCTGGTGTCCTACGCGGACTTCATCACCCTGCTGTTCGCGTTTTTCGTGGTGATGTACTCCATCTCGTCGATCAACGAAGGCAAGTACAAAGTGATTTCCCAAGCGCTGATCGGGGTGTTCAACGACGCCGACCGTTCGCTCAAGCCGATTCCCATCGGCGAAGAGCGGCCCCGCACCGTGACCCCGGCCAAGCCGCTGGTCAATGACAGCGATGAAACCGCCGCTGGCGTGGGCGGCACCAGCGACCCGTTGAAAAGCATCGCCGATGACATCAGCGCCGCATTTGGCGACCTGATCAGTTCCAATCAGATGACCGTGCGCGGCAATGAGCTGTGGGTCGAGATCGAGCTCAATTCCAGCCTGCTGTTCGCCAGCGCCGATGCGATGCCCAGCGACCAGGCGTTCACCATCATCGACAAAGTGGCGGCGATCCTTAAGCCGTTCGAAAACCCGATCCACGTCGAAGGCTTTACCGACAATATTCCGATCAGCACCGCGCAGTACCCCACCAACTGGGAACTGTCCTCGGCCCGCGCGGCGAGCATCGTGCGCATGCTGGCGATGCAGGGTGTGAACCCCGGGCGCCTGGCGTCGGTGGGCTATGGCGAATTCCAGCCGGTGGCCAATAACGCCACGGTGGAAGGGCGCGCGCGCAACCGTCGGGTGGTGCTGGTGGTGTCGCGCAACCTGGATGTGCGCCGCAGCCTGACCGGCACCGGCACCGCCAATGCAACACCGGATGCGGCCTTGAGGCGTGCTGGCACACAAACTGCACCGCCAGCGGTTAAGCCGCCGGTGGGTCAGAGCGCCGTCAATTCTCCGTCACCGGCTCAATAACGTTATGCAATGTCTCGGTCGCGCCTGTGCCTGCCGGGAGGAATCATCCGAATGAGAGTCTGGGCAGTTGCCAATCAAAAAGGTGGAGTCGGCAAGACCACCACCTCCATCGCTCTGGCCGGTTTGCTGGCCGAGGCGGGCAAGCGTGTGGTCGTGGTGGACCTGGACCCCCACGGCTCGATGACCAGCTATTTCGGCTACGACCCGGATGCGCTGGAACACAGCTGCTTTGACCTGTTCCTGCACAAGGGCAACGTGCCTGGCGACCTGCCCGGGCAATTGCTGTTGCCCACCAGCAACGAGAGCATTTCCCTGCTGCCCTCCAGTACCGCGCTGGCCACCCTTGAGCGTCAGTCGCCGGGGCAGAGCGGCCTGGGCCTGGTGATCGCCAAGACCCTGGCGCAACTGTGGCAGGACTTTGACTACGCCATTATCGACAGCCCGCCGCTGCTGGGCGTGCTGATGGTCAACGCATTGGCCGCCAGCCAGCAACTGGTGATCCCGGTGCAGACCGAGCATCTGGCTGTCAAAGGCCTTGAGCGCATGGTCAGCACCCTGGCGATGATCAATCGCTCGCGCAAACAACCGCTGCCGTTCAGCATCGTGCCGACCCTGTTCGACCGTCGCACCCAAGCGTCGCTGGGCACCTTGCGTGTATTGCGCGATGCCTACCCGGACACCATCTGGCAAGGCTACATTCCGGTGGATACGCGCCTGCGTGACGCCAGCCGCGCAGGGCTCACGCCGTCGCAGTTCGATGGCAAGAGTCGCGGCGTGATGGCCTACCGTGCGTTGCTCAAACACTTGCTGTCCCAGCAACTCGTGGCGCAGGTGGCATGATGAACCGTCCTGTCGAACTCAAGACCAAGACCCGGCCGCAACTGGCGCTGGAATCCTACCTGGATGCCCTGTTGCAGGAAGCCACCGATGAGGTGTTGCCGGAACCGATTCTGGTGCTGGAGGCGGTTGTCGAGCCCAGCAGTACGCTGGATGAATTCCAACTGGCGGTGCTGGAAGAGCAGGCCCGAGACGCCCGGATCGTAGCGCCGATTGTTGCGCCGGTCGTACCCGTAGTGGCGCAGCCTGTGGCGGCGGAACCGTTGGTGGCGGCGCCCGTGGTGATCGAGCCGGTGGTGGACGTGCACCTGCCACCGAGCATCACGCCGCCGCCGGTGAGCGGCGACGACCGGCCGGCATGGGCCGCTGAGCCTTTCGAATGCCTGCTGTTCGACGTCGCTGGTTTGACCCTGGCGGTGCCGCTGGTGTGCCTGGGTTCGATCTACTCTTTGGAAGGCCACGAGCTGACGCCGCTGTTCGGCCAGCCGGAGTGGTTCCTCGGCATCCTGCCCAGCCAGGCCGGCAACCTCAAGGTGCTGGACACCGCGCGCTGGGTGATGCCCGACCGCTACCGCGACGATTTTCGCGAGGGTCTGCAATACGTTATTTCCGTTCAAGGCTACGAGTGGGGGCTGGCGGTGCATCAGGTCAGCCGCTCGCTGCGCCTGGACCCGAACGAAATCAAATGGCGCAGTCACCGGGGCCAGCGGCCTTGGCTGGCCGGCACCGTGATCGAACACATGTGCGCGTTGCTCGACGTCGCCGAACTGGCCGAGTTGATCGCCAGCGGCGCCGTCAAGTCGATGCCCGGTAACAAACGCAGTTGATTGAACACGCTGGCCGCACGGGTGTGCGGTTGGCGAATGAAGCACACACGCCGTATCCAACGGCATTTGAAGGGGTCATGGGTATGAATATGTCAGCATCTGCACAAAAAGGCTCGGACGATCCGATTCTGCAATGGGTAACCTTCAAGCTGGACAACGAGACCTACGGTATCAACGTGATGCGTGTGCAGGAAGTGCTGCGCTACACCGAGATCGCCCCGGTCCCGGGTGCGCCGAGCTACGTGCTGGGTATCATCAACCTGCGCGGCAACGTGGTGACCGTGATCGACACGCGCCAGCGTTTCGGTCTGGATACCGCCGAAGTCACCGACAACACGCGTGTCGTCATCATTGAAGCGGACAAGCAAGTGGTCGGCATCCTGGTCGACAGCGTCGCCGAGGTGGTCTACCTGCGCCAGTCGGAAGTGGAAACCGCGCCGAACGTGGGCAACGAAGAGTCGGCCAAGTTTATCCAGGGTGTGTGCAACAAGAACAACGAACTGTTGATTCTGGTTGAGCTGGACAAAATGATGAGCGAAGAAGAATGGTCGGAACTGGAGAGCATTTGATTGTTCCTTGAGGTCGCGGTGATCGTCCTGGCTCTGTTGTGGGCCGGGACCCTGGGTTTTCTGCTGCGCTACATGGCCCGGCAGCGCGAATTGGCGTTGCAGCAGGCCGAGCGCGATGCCGTGCGTGACCGGCGTATCGTGGAGCTGGTCAAGCGCGTCGACCATTACCAGAAGAGTGCCGTGCGGGTCGGGGATGAGGTGCACGAACTACGCGCGATCCTCGCACCGATGCCGGACAAGCTGGAGCAGTTGGAACAGCGCGATCCGGCCAACCTGTCGTTTGCCCAAGCGGCAAAGCTGGTGGGGATGGGGGCGACGGTGGACGACCTGACCCAGTCGTGCGGCTTGACCCAGGCTGAGGCGCAGTTGATGAGTAAGTTGCATAAGAGCTGATTGCGCCTGTGGCAACTGGTGGGGGGCGTCGCACCTGCGATGCCTGGCACCTGGCCGGCCAATTAATTTTCAACCCCACTGACTTTTTTCTCCTCTGCCAAGGTCCACATCCTTCAAGCACCTTTGAATCAGGAGATTCCCTGCATGAGCACCCCCAAGGCACTGTTGATCCTCCACGGCAAGCAAGCCCTCAACGAGGACGTGCGCAGCGCCGTGCTGGCCCGGCGTGAGCAGGGTTGGGAGCTGGCGGTGCGGGTGACTTGGGAGGGCGGCGATGCGCAGCGCCTGGTCAGGGAAGCCCTGGACGGCGGTTATACCCACATCATTGCCGGCGGCGGCGACGGCACCTTGCGCGATGTGGCCGAGGCGATGGCCCAGGCCAAGGCCGATGCCAGCCTGGTGCTGATGCCCCTGGGCACCGCCAATGATTTCGCCAAGGCCGCTGGCGTACCGCTAGAGCCGGCCCAGGCCCTGGCGCTGCTGGATGTGGCGCCGCGGGCGATCGACCTCGGCCAGGTCGGCGGGCAGATTTTCCTCAACATGGCCACCGGCGGTTTCGGCAGCCAGGTCACCGCCAATACCTCCGAAGACCTGAAAAAAATCCTCGGGGGCGCGGCGTACCTGTTCACCGGTCTCACGCGTTTCAGCGAGTTGAAGGCGGCCTATGGCGAGCTGGAAGGCCCGGATTTCCACTGGAAGGGCGAGATGCTGGCGCTGGGCATCGGCAACGGTCGCCAAGCTGGCGGCGGGCATGTGCTGTGCCCAGAGGCGATGGCCGACGATGGGTTGCTCGATGTCAGTATTCTGCCGGCGCCCCAGGAAGTGGTCGGCACCTTGCGCGAACTGATGAGCAATGGCTGGGGCCTGGACACCATGTTCGTGCGTGCGCGGCTGCCCTGGGTGCAGATCAAACAGGCCGAAGGGCTGTACATCAACCTGGACGGTGAACCGCTCAAGGGCGACGACTTGCGTTTCGAAGCCTTGCCCAAGGCCTTGCGCGTGCATTTGCCGCTGGGTTCGCCCCTAGTCGTCCAGGCTGATGATTTGCTCGCGCACCGCGAATAGCACCAGCCCCGCCACGTCGAAGATCTGCAAGCGCTTCATGATTTGCGAGCGGTGAGCTTCCACGGTTTTGATGCTCAGGCCCAGGCCGTGGGCGATCTCACGGGTGGACTTGCCGCGCACGATCAGGCGCAGGATTTCCAACTGCCGCGCCGTGAGGTTGTGGCCGTGGCCTGCCGGCGCGGTGGGCCCTTGGGTGCGCACCAGCGCTTGGTTGATCACGGTATGGGCGATCGCCGGGCTCAGGTAGCGCTCGTTATTGCACAGGGCTCGCAGGGCGTGTTCCAGCTCGTTGGCGGTGGTGTCCTTGAGCAGGTAGCCATGGGCGCCGGCCTCCAGCGCGCACATGATCAGTTGCGGGTCGGTGTGCATCGACAGGATCAGCACCTTGCAGCGCGGGTAGGCGGCCTTGAGTTGCTGCAAGGCGTCCAGGCCGCCGGTGTGCTTCATCGACAGGTCCAGCAGCACCATGTCCGGTTGCAAGGCGTGGAACTGCTCAAGTAACTGTGCCCCATCGTTGGCTTCGCCGATCACGGTGTAGCCGGGAATATCTTGGATCAGGGCGCGCACGCCGGCCCTGATCAGTGCATGGTCATCCACTAGAAGTAATGTGCAGGTCACTCGAGAACCTTAGGGGAGTTGGCCCGTTCGAGGGCGCGCGGCGCCCAGGGAAAAAGTGCTTCGATGCGCGTGCCTTGCCCGGGCTGGCTGCTGACGGACAGCGTGCCACCCAGTTGATCGACACGTTCGGCCATGCCTGCCATGCCTCGCTGACCTTCACGGGCTGGGTTGCTCGCAGGCGCGAAGCCACGGCCGTCATCGCGAATTGTCAGCGATAACCCTTCGGGCAGGCGTTGCAGGCGCACCAGCAGGTTCTGGGCCTGGGCGTGGCGCAGCATGTTGGTCACCGCTTCCTGGGTAATGCGAAACGCCGCTACGGCCATTTCTTCCGGGATGCCGGTGAGGCGTTGCCGGCATTCCAGGCTCCAGTGAACGGGGCTGTTTTCCAGGGTCTTGAGCAGGTGCGCGCGCAGGCTGGCCTCCAGGCCCAGGCTGGTCAGTTGCCGGGGGTTGAGGATGGCAGACACGTCGCGCACCTTGGCCAGGGTTTCGTTCAGGGTATTGCACAGCATGGTGCATTGGTCTTGCAGGTCATCCGGCAGGCGTCGCTTGAGCCATTCGCTCTGCAGTTTGGCGGCGGTGAGCAGTTGGCCGATATCGTCGTGCAGTTCACGGCTGAGGCGATGACGTTCGTTTTCCTGGACCTGCAACAGACGATCGGCCAATTCCTGGGGCTGGAAGCGGATGGATTTGCGTGAGCGCCATTGTTGCAGGCCTACCACCCCCAGCGTGGCCAGGTTGAGCAGCAACACCGACAGTGGCAAAGGCGCCGAATGGCTAAAGGCCCACAGGCTGATCAACAGCGAGGCAAGACACAAGCCAAGGGTCAGGCGGCGAGCATGGCTGCGGGACACGGACCTGGCGAGGAGTGACTTGAGGCTGGCGTACATAGCGGATGAAGCCAATGAAGGTTCGCTGCGGGAAGTCCGGTCACCTCTGACGGGGCTCAGTCTGGAGTGCGTGGCCGAATCGTTTATATACAGGAAGTTGAATGACTTCGAGCGACGCATAGTAACACCCCTGTAACCGTTGGTCGCCTGACACCTTGCCGTGCCGAGCAATTAAACGAGGGGATGTTGTGGGGGATATCAGCGTCTGAAGCATGGAAAGTTTTACTACGTAAACGAAGTTGTAACGTTAATGGATGTTGAAGGATGACTGAATCGTTAACGCCTGTCGTTTTTAGGTAAGTTGCGTAGCGAAACACGACCTGTCAAACCCTCACGAGGCGTGGTGCAAACGTTGTTGCGGTTTACAGGTGAAGCCCTTTTGCGGGATCTGCACGGTGACCGTCGCAATCAACGAGGTTTGCTCGGTTTCATCCAGTGCCAATTGGCCGGTCTTGGTATCGATCAGTTCCAATTGCCAGGCCAGTAAAGTCAGGCAGTCATGCAGCGCGTCCAGCGCCTGGTCGTGCAGTTGCAATGGGTTTTCAGCGTTGGCAATCAGGCCGTGGATATGCCCGGAAAACTCGCTGATGGCTTGCAGCGCCAGGGTGTCGGCCTGTGCCGCGAGCTTGGCCAGGCTGAGTGTCATGCAGTCGATGGCGTCGCTGTCGTTACGAATCAGATGCAGATGGCTCAGGCATTCTTCTGACCGGTTCAACAGCTTTTCAGCCTCCAGCAGAAACGCCGAAAGTGCGAGCTGCCACTCTTTACCGTCGTTCATCATGCAAGTCTCCACAATATGGAATCGGGCGATGAGATTTCGCTGCGGGTCAATGGCTTAAAGCTAGCGCTGAAATATTGCTGATGCTTGTAGGTTGCTTCTGAGCTTTTGGTAGGAAGTTTATTGAAATAACGCCAACGGCGCTGCGCAGCCCTCGTGAGCGGGCTCAGTTGCACACCTTCAGTTGCCGCGACGTAAATGTCTGAAACACCCAACGGGCGAGGACTTGGGATGGCGAACAAAAGCCTGACTCCATTCATGCAATGAGAATGGCGTCACATTAATGGCTATTAGATATTGCGAATATCAGGTTGGACCTGATTGCGTATAGGGGAATCCCTTACAAGCGGGAACCTTGCGTCGATTTGAGTGTCGCGCAATGCCGCCTTGCCCACTTATGAAGCGGTACGGCCAGTAAAGCATGATGTCAGTGTGACATCAATTAATTTACGTGGCATTTTAACGGGGTCAAGATCTGGCGCTTGCCGCCGATAAACAGCTTAGTGAACTGCACAACCCCTACGCGCAGCACTTACCCGCGCATATCAGGAGCTTCCAATGGCCGGCATTCTCGACACGGTAGATCAACGCACGCAATTGGTGGGTGAGAATCGCCTGGAAATCCTCATGTTTCGCCTGGCCGGGCGGCAGTTGTTCGCCATCAACGTGTTCAAGGTGCAGGAAGTCCTGCAATTGCCCAAGCTCACGCTGATGCCGCAGCGCCATCCGTTTGTGTGTGGCGTGGTCAACCTGCGCGGCCAGACTCTGCCGGTGATCGACCTGTCCCAGGCCATCGGCATGCGGCCCCTGGTGCCGGGCCCGAACAGCACCATCATCGTCACCGAGTACAACCGCTCGGTGCAGGCGTTTCTGGTGGGCGGTGTGGACCGCATCGTCAACATGAACTGGGAAGCCATCCTGCCGCCTCCGACCAGCGCCGGTCGCCAGCATTACCTCACCGCCATCAGTAAGGTCGACGACCAGTTGGTGGAAATCATCGACGTGGAAAAAGTCCTCGCCGAGATCGTGCCGTACAACGCCAAGGTCTCCCGGGAAAAGCTCGAAGACCCGGTGCTCGAACGCGCCCGTGGCCGCGAAGTGCTGCTGGTGGACGACTCCAACGTGGCGCTGTCGCAACTGCGTGACACCCTCGGCCAGTTGGGCGTGAAAATGCACATCGCCAGCGATGGCCTCAAAGCCCTGAACATGCTCAAGTCCTGGGCCGACGCCGGTCACGTGATGACCGACAAACTATTGATGATCTTCACCGACGCCGAAATGCCGGAAATGGACGGCTACCGCCTCACCACCGAGATCCGCAACGACCCGCGCCTGCGCAAATTGTACGTGGTGCTGCACACCTCGCTGTCGGGCAGCTTCAACGAATCGATGGTGAAGAAGGTCGGCTGCGACAATTTCCTGTCCAAGTTCCAGCCTGACAAACTGGTGGATGTGGTGCGCCAGCGACTGATGCTGGACGAACAGCCAGCTTGACCTTAGGGTGATGGCTTTGCCCCTCAGGAATGCAGAGCCATGCTTCGTCTCAGCGCGTTGTACCGTTATCCCTTGAAATCCGGCAAGGCCGAATCGTTGCAACACAGCGGCCTGGATAAGCTCGGGTTGGACGGGGATCGACGCTGGATGCTGGTGGACGAGGCCAGTGGCCGCTTCCTGACGCAACGCGCCGTCACCAAGATGAGCCAGCTGTCGGCCTTGTGGAACAGCGCCGGCGGCCTGACCCTGAGTTCGCCTGGCCATACCTCCCTTGACGTCGCATTGCCCGATGAAGACGCTGCGTTGCGCGGCGTGACCATCTGGCGCGACACCCCGCGCCTGCCGGATGCCGGTGACGCGGCGGCTGCGTGGGTCAGCGAGTTTGTCGGCGCGCCGACCCGGTTGGTGCACATGCCGCTCAAGCGGGCGCGCACCACTCAGTCCGGTTATGGCCGCGACGATGACCAGGTGGCGCTGGCCGACGGTTATCCCTTGCTGCTGATCGGCCAGGCCTCCCTGGAAGACCTGTCCGAGAAGGTCGGCCGCCCCATGGAGATGCTGCGCTTTCGCCCCAACCTGGTGATCGAAGGTGCCGACGCGTTTGCCGAAGATGGCTGGAAGCGCCTGCGCATCGGCGACGTGGAGTTCCGGGTGGTCAAGCCGTGCGCACGCTGCATCCTCACCACCATCGACCCGCGCACCGGCGAGCGCAGCGCCGACCGCGAACCCTTCGCCACTTTGAATGGCTATCGCAAGACCGAGGATGGCGCGATGTTCGGCCAGAACCTGGTCAACGATGGCGTGGGTCATCTGGAAGTCGGCATGCCGGTGACGATCCTCGAATAATCCATCGCCCATAAAAAATGCCCGTTTCCACCTGGGAAACGGGCATTTTTTTGCCTGGCTGAAACCTTAGCCGCGGTATTCGCACAGGTAAGCAGTGTCGACCTCGACCTTCAGCTGGAATTTGCTGTTGGCCGGTACGTTGAACTGGCTGCCGGCGGAGAAGGTCTGCCACTCGCTGGCATCCGGCAGTTTGACGGTCAGCGCGCCGGAGACGACGTGCATGATTTCACGCTGGGCAGTGCCGAACTCATATTCACCCGGGGCCATCACACCGATGGTCGCCGGACCTTCAGCGGTGCCGAACGCGATCGACTTGACGGTGCCGTCGAAGTACTCGTTGACTTTGAACATGGGCGAATCCTCGGAAAAAGTTGCCTTCCCTGTCGAAGCGAGGGCAGCGTTATGGAAAAGGTTGGCCAGTATGCCCAAGCCTTGCGAGGCTGCCTAGACCGGCAAAATCAGCGGCAATAGGCGGGCGGTGTTGCGCGCGTCTTCGAGTGCCCGGTGCTGTTGGCCATGGAACTGCATCCCCGCCAGCTGCAGCGCGCCGTTGAGCCCCAGCGGCTTGTCCAGGCGTCGGGCCTTGGCGAAGCGCTGCTTGAGGTTGATATGGGGCGTGTGGGCCAGGGCGCTGTCCAGGCCATGGCGCTGCCACTCCAGTTCCAGTTGCTGGCGGTCGTAGTCGCCCCAACTGGCCCAGCCTTCCAGGCGCGTCCGATGCTGGCCCAGCCAGCGTTCGAACAGTGGCCACACCTCGTTCAGCGGCGTCGCCGCGTCGATATTGGCCTGGGTGATATGGGTGAGCTGGCGGCAGAACGGCGTCAGTAACGGGCGGCGCTGTGGGCGCACAAAGCGCTGGAAATGATCCACTTCGCGGCCCTGGCGGTTGACCAGGCTCGCGCCGATCTCGATGACTTCCATCTCCGTCACGGGCCAGCCGCCTTCATCCGTCGTGGCTTCAAGGTCAATAATCAGCCAATGAGGCATGGTGCAGGTTCCCGTACTCTTCCCGTCCTGGGGGATAGAGCGTAGACGGCCCCTGTAGTTCCGCGCTGTTTTTTCCAGGAGAGCCAGGGTTTATTCGATCTCCAGCAGAATCTGGCGATTGCGAACCTGATCGCCCGTCATCACCTGTATGCCCTTGACCACGCCCTCAACCCCGGCCTTGAGCGGATGCTCCATCTTCATGGCCTCCAGCACCAGCAGCAGTTGGCCTTTGCGCACACGGTCACCGACGCCCACGCACACGTCGACGATTGCCCCGTCCATTGGCGCCTTGAGCGTACCGCTGCCGGCGTCGTCCTGGCGCTGGGCAACCTGCTGGGTCACGTCGACCACCGTCAGCCCCGGCAGCCACAACCGGCTGCCATCGAGGTGATAGGCGAGGCGGCGACGAATGCCATCGATGACCAGGGTGAAGTGGCGGTCGTCGAGCCCGAGCGGCCGGATATCGATGCCGTTGATGCAAAGGGCGTTATCGGCCGACACACTGACGCTGATCCCCTGCACCTTGTCGTTGACCAGCAAGCGATAACTCCTGGCTGCGCTGGCGTTGTTGCACCACCCGGACAAACCGGGACGATGCCGCGCGGCACTGTGCTGGTAGAACAGTGCGGCGGCGACGGCTAATTGTTCGTCAGTGGCCGGGTAGGGGGCGATCGCATTGAAATAACGAGGGATAAACCCAGTGCTGAAGTCCCCGCGTACAAAGTCCGGATGTTCAAGCACCTCGGCCAGTAGCCGTTGATTGCTGGTCACCCCCAGCAGCAGCGTGTCTTGCACCGCACGCAGCAGTTTGCGCCGCGCTTCTTCGCGGGTGGCGCCGTGGGCGATGATCTTGCCCAGCATCGCGTCATAGAACGGGCTGATGCGCTGGCCTTCCAGCACGCCGTGGTCAACCCGTACAGCGGCGGCCGGTTGCCAGCGCAGCACGTCGCCGGTCTGCGGCAGGAAGCCCTGGGCCGGGTCTTCAGCGTACAAGCGCACTTCCATGGCATGCCCGGTCAGGGTCACGTCGGCCTGGGTCAGGGGCAGTGGCTGGCCGGCGGCGACCTGCAGTTGCCAGGCCACCAGGTCGAGCCCGGTGATCAGCTCGGTGACCGGGTGCTCGACTTGCAGGCGAGTGTTCATTTCCAGGAAGTAAAAGCGCCCGTCGCGGTCGAGCAGAAACTCCACGGTGCCGGCACCCACGTAGTTCACCGCGCGCCCAGCCTTGAGCGCGGCCTCGCCCATGGCCTGGCGCAGGTCGGGCGTCATCACTGGGCAGGGCGCTTCTTCGATGATTTTCTGATGGCGGCGTTGCACCGAGCAGTCGCGCTCGCCCAGGTATATCAGCTGGCCGTGACGGTCGCCGAACACTTGGATTTCGACATGGCGCGGCTCAATCAGCGCTTGTTCCAGAATCAGCTCGGCGCTGCCGAAGGCGTTGAGCGCTTCGGAGCGCGCCGTACGCAATTGCGCCAGCAGCTGATCCTGTTGATGAACCAGGCGCATGCCACGCCCACCGCCGCCGGCACTGGCCTTGATCATCAACGGGTAGCCGATGCGTTCGGCGTGGCGTTGCAGGGTGGCGTCATCCTGATCGGCGCCTTGATAGCCCGCAATGCACGGCACGCCGGCCTCCAGCATGGCCAGCTTGGATAGGCGTTTGCTGCCCATCAGCTCGATCGCTTCGGCGCTGGGGCCGATAAAGGTGAGCCCGGCGTGTTGGCAGGCGCGGGCGAAATCGGGGTTTTCCGAGAGAAAGCCGTAGCCGGGGTGCACCGCGTCAGCGCCGGTTTTATGCGCGGCATCGAGGATCGCCGGGATATTGAGGTAGGACAGCTGCACCGCAGCGGGGCCGATGTGCACGGCTTCGTCGGCCATCTGCACATGCAGGGCGTCGGCGTCGGCGTCGCTGTATACCGCCACGGTGCGATAGCCCAGGGCCTGGGCCGTGCGCTGGATGCGACAGGCGATCTCGCCGCGATTGGCGATCAGGATTTTGCTGAATGTGGGCATTGGAAGGTCCCTTGGTTATGCGCTGTTTGGTCTGGCCTTATCGGGGGCGAGCCCCCTCCCACATTTGGAACCAGTCCCCGGGGCTGGCGTCATTTGCACCAACCAGGCTTGCGCTTGTGTACAAAAGCCTGTGTCCCCTCAATCCCTTCTGCACTGGCCACCGCCTCGGCAAACCACTGCGCCGCTTGATCCAGCAACGGCTCCAACGGCTGATCGACGCTGGCCAGCAACAAGGCTTTGGTTCGTGCATTGGCCCCCGGCGCGCACTGCAAGACCTGGCCCAGCACCTCATCCACACGCTCGGCCAGGGCCTGGGGGTCGCGCTCGACAAAATGCACCAGGCCCAAGCGTTGCGCTTGGACGCCATCGAAGCGTGCGGCGGTCAGCGCCAGCCGCCGCGCCTGGGTCAGGCCGATGCGCTTGACCACAAACGGTGCGATCTGTGCCGGCAGTACCCCCAGGCTGGTCTCCGGCAAACCGAACTGTGCCTGGTGATCGGCAATCGCAATGTCGCTTACGCAGGCCAGGCCGAACCCGCCGCCCAGCACGGCGCCTTGCAGCACCACGATCACCACGCGTGGTGTGGCTTGCACCTCTTGCAGCAAGGTGCCGAATGCGCGGTTCAGCGCCTGCAATTGATCGCCCGCACTGACCAGATCCTTCACGTCGGCCCCTGCGCAAAAGTGCCCGCCCGCGCCGCTGATCACCACGGCACGCACCTGGCTGTCGAGCTGCGCCAGCACCGTGCGCAGTTCGTTGACCATCTCCAGGCTCATGGCGTTGCGGCTTTGTGGGCGGTTGAGGGTGATGTGCAGCACACCGTTGTGGGCTTCCAGCAACAGGGTGTTCATGGCTTTTTCCCCGGCAAGGTGCCCATCAGTTTGCAGATGATGCCCAGCATGATTTCGTCGGCGCCGCCGCCAATCGACACCAAGCGCACATCGCGATACGCCCGCGCCACCGGGTTGTCCCACATAAAGCCCATGCCACCCCAGTATTGCAGGCAACTGTCGCTGACTTCGCGGCCCAGGCGCCCGGCCTTGAGCTTGGCCATGGAGGCCAGCCGCGTCACGTCCTGGCCTTTGATGTACTGCTCGGTGGCCTGGTACACCAGTGCGCGCAGGCATTCGATTTCGGTGGCCAGTTCCGCCAGGCGAAAGTGGATCACCTGGTTGTCGATCAGTGCTTTGCCGAAGGTGTGGCGTTCCTTGCAGTAGGCGATGGTGCTGTCGATGCAGTATTCCAGGCCCTTGATCATATTGGCCGCGCCAAACAGGCGTTCTTCCTGGAATTGCAGCATTTGCATCATGAAGCCCGCACCCTCCTGACCAATGCGGTTGCGTTGCGGCACGCGCACGTTGTCGAAGAACACCTGGGCCGTCTCGGAGCTGTGCATGCCGAGTTTTTCCAGGGGCGGGCTGAGGCTCACGCCGGGGGTGTTCATCGGCACCATGATCAGCGACTTGTTGATGTGCGGTTTGTCGTCGGAGGTGTTGGCCAGCAGGCAGATAAAATCGGCGCTGGGGGAGTTGGTGATCCACATTTTGCTGCCGTTGATCACGTAATCGCCGCCATCCTTGCGCGCGTGGGTCTTGAGCCCGGCCACATCGGAACCGGCGCCGGTTTCCGAGACGCCGATGCAGCCGACCTGTTCGCCGCTGATGGCCGGGCGCAGGAATTCGTCGCGCAGCTCGTCGGAACCGAAGCGGGCGAGGGCGGGGGTGCACATATCGGTCTGCACGCCGATGGCCATGGGGATGCCGCCGCAACGGATGGTGCCGAACTCTTCAGCGGCCACAATCGAGTAGCTGTAGTCCAGGCCCATGCCGCCGAAGCGTTCCGGTTTGGAAATGCCCAGCAGGCCGAGGTCGCCGGCCTTGCGGAAAACCTCGTGGATGGGAAAACGCCCGGCTTTCTCCCATTCGTCCACATGGGGGTTGATCTCGCGGTCGACGAAGGCGCGCACGGTGCGGCGCAGTTCCTGATGTTCCTGGGTGAAGATCATTTTTATTGTTCTCCTGTTAGAAACGCGCCACACCGAAGCTGTTCGGCTGTAGCTGTCGAGCCTCGGCCTCATGGCAGATATCCAGCACAAACCCCAGCACGGTGCGGGTATCCCGTGGATCGATCAGGCCGTCATCCCACACATTGGCGCTGCCGTAGAGCGCGGTGGATTGGCTGTCGAGTTTCTGTGCGGTGACCTGCTCCAGCATGTCCAGCACCTTTGGGTCGGGCACCAGGCCGTCCTTCAACTGCTTGGCCTCGGTGACGATACGCAGCACCTTGCCCGCCTGCGCGCCCCCCATCACGGCGGTGCGGCTATTGGGCCAGGCGAAGATAAAGCGCGGGTCCAAGCCGCGACCGCACATTGCATAGTTGCCGGCGCCATAGGAACCGCCGACCACCACCGTGAGTTTAGGCACCCGTGCGTTGGCCACCGCCTGGATCATCTTCGCACCGTGCTTGATCACCCCTTGCTGCTCCGACTCGGTGCCGACCATAAACCCGGTGGTGTTGTGCAGAAACAGCAGCGCCGTGCGGCTCTGGTCGCACAGTTGGATAAACTGCGCGGCCTTGCTCGCGCCCTTGGGCGTAATCGGGCCGTTATTGCCGATCACTCCCACCGCGTGGCCGTGAATATGCAAGTGGCCGCACACCGTGTGCGGGTCGAACTCGCTTTTGAATTCGAGGAACTGCGAGCCGTCGGCCAGACGCGCGAGGATTTCGCGTACGTCGTAGGGTTTTTTGGCGTCAGCGGGGATCAGCCCGAGCAACTCGTCGATGGGGTACAGCGGCTCGGCGAAGGCACGCGGCGGCGTCGGCGGCAGCTGAGCGTTCCACGGCAACAGGCTGACGATCTCACGCACGATGCGCAGGCCGTCGGCATCGTTTTCCGCCAGGTATTCGGCGGTGCCGGCTACGTGCGCGTGCATCTGGGCACCGCCTAATTCCTCGTCCGTGGCCACTTCACCAGTGGCGGCCTTGAGCAGCGGCGGCCCGGCCAGGAACAGTTTGGCCTTGCCGCGCACCACCACCACGTAATCCGACAACCCAGGCTGGTAGGCGCCGCCGGCCGTGGCCGAGCCGTGCACCACGGTGATCTGCGGCAAGCCCATGGCCGACATGCGCGCCTGGTTGGCAAAGCTGCGTGCGCCTTCAACGAAAATCTCGGCGGCGTAGTTGAGGTTGGCGCCGCCGCTCTCGGCCAGGGTCACCACCGGCAGTTTGTTCTCCATGGCGATCTGTTGCAGGCGCAGGGATTTCTTCAAGCCCGAAGGGGAAATGGTGCCGCCCTTGATCGCACTGTTATTGGCCACCACCAGCACCCGCACACCGCTGACGTAACCGATGCCGGCGATCAAGCCACCGCCGGCGGCGCTACCGTCCTTGTCATCGTGCAGCTTGTAGCCGGCCAGGCTGGCCAGTTCCAGGAACGGCGCGCCTGGGTCCAGCAACGCACTGAGGCGCTCGCGCGGCAGCAACTGGCCACGCTGCTCGAACTTGGCCTTGGCTGCTTGAGCCTTGTCGAGCAGGGCATTTTCCAGCTGGCGCAGGTGCTCGATGCTGGCGAGCAGCGCTGCGCGGTTCTGGGCGAACGCCGGGCTGTGCGGGTCGATCTGGCTGATTATTGTCGGCATGGCGTCAGTCCTGCGCCTTGAGCACATCGGGCAGATACGCGCGGTGAAAACCATTGAACGGCGCGCTCGGCACGGCCGCTTTATGCAGCGGCCAGGCCCGGTTGCCAAGGCTGGCGGCGCCATCGATGCGCAGGGTGCTGCCGCTGATGAACGCGGCGGCGGGGCTGAGCATGAACACGATCGCCGCGCTGACTTCCGACTCGGTGCCGATGCGCTTGAGCGGCACATGTTCGCGCAAGGTGGGGATCACGGCCTTGAACGCGCCTTCGTAGGTGTCCATGCCGCTGGAGGCGATCCAACCCGGCGCCACGGCGTTAACCCGAACCCCGGCGTAACCCCATTCGAATGCGGCAGTCTTGGTGAAGTTATCCATACCGGCGCGCGCCGCCCCTGAGTGGCCCATGCCGGGCATGCCGCCCCACATGTCGGCCAGCATGTTGACGATGGCGCCGCCGTGGGTGCTCATGCACTGGTTGAACACCTCTCGTGCCATCAAAAAACCGCCGACCAGGTTGGTCCGCAGCACGGTTTCGAAGCCTTTCTGATTGATTGACGCCAAGGGCGAGGGGTACTGGCCGCCAGCGTTGTTGACCAAGCCGTGGATTGCGCCGTGTTCTGCAATGATTTGGCCGACCAGCGCTTTGACCGCCACTTCATCGCGAATATCGCAGGCGTAGCCATGGGCGCTGCCGCCGTCTTCGGCAATTTGCGCCGCGACCGCGTGGAGTTTTTCCGGCTTGCGCCCCACCAGGATCACGCGGGCACCGAGGGCCGCCAGTTCATGGGCGGTGCAACGGCCGATGCCGCTGCCGCCACCGGTGACCACCACGGTGTGCCCCTTGAACAGCTCGGCTTTGAAGATCGAGTCGAAGGCCACGGCCAGGCTCCTGTCAGTTGAGTTGATCGGCGATGTGCTGCGGCACGGCGATGGGGATTTCCAGCAGTTGCTGGGCGAAAGCCTTGCCCTGGGGGTCGATGCGCAGGCTGGCGATGCCGCCACCGCCCAGGGCGTTTTCCAGCAGGAAATTCAGGCTGTGACTGCCGGGCAAGTACCACCGCTCGACGCGACCATGCACGGGGTCGAGCACATGGCGCATCCAGTCGACGACCACTTCTGGGGTCAGCGTTTCGGCGATCCAGGGCAGGTACTCGGGCGCGCGGGCGATCACACCGATATTGCTGTGGTTGCCCTTGTCGCCGGCGCGCGCCACCGCCAGTTTCACCAGGGCGACGCTGGCGTCGGCGCGGCCTGTGGGTTTGGGTGGGTCGATCGGTGCCGCCGGTGTCACCAGTGCCTGGGCAGCGGGCAGGGCGCAGGTATGTCGTTCGCCCTGCCAGTGGATACTCAGGTCACAGGCCGATTTGTCGATCAGAAACGAAAACAGGCGGATCAGCGGGTATACCGTCGGCCGCCCGCCGACGATGCCGGTGAGCCCCGGCGCCATGCCGGTCGCCGCTTGGGCGATCTCGCGGGCGAACAGCACCAGCGCCTGTTTGCTTGGGTGGCGCACCGCCAGTTTGACCACTACTTCGCGGGTGTCATGGCGCTGCCCGTGGGGGCCGTAGGTCGCTTCGCTGCCCAGCAGTTCGATGTTCACGTCGGTGAAGGGCGCCCAGCCGAGCTGGCTGAACAACTCGGCGGTCTTGCCGATGATCGCCTGGCTGACCCGCTCGGCTTTGGCCACCGCGTCGATCCCGGCGATCAGGCAACTGGCGGTGCAGCGAAAACCATCCGGGTAGGTGGCGCTGACCTTGTAGCGGTCGGTCGGGGGCAAGCCTTTGGCGCCGTGCAGGCGCACCTGGTGCTTGCCTTGTTGCTGCAATTTGACCTGGCTGAAATCGCAGATCACATCCGGCAGCACATACGCGCGCGGGTCGCCGATTTCATACAGCAGTTGTTCGGCCACACTCAGTTCGCTGATCAAGCCACCGCTGCCGTCGACTTTGTTTACGGTGAACTGGCCGTCGGCGCTGACCTCAACGATGGGGAAACCGATATGTTCGTAATCGGGCACGTCGCGCCAGTCGGTGAAGTTGCCGCCGGTACACTGCGCGCCGCATTCGATGATGTGCCCGGCCAGGGCGGCCTGGGCGAGGCGGTCGTAATCGTGCCACGACCAGCCGAATTCATGCACCAGCGCCGCGCTGACCACGGCGCTGTCGACCACCCGACCGGTGATGACGATATCCGCTCCGAGGGCGAGGGCTTGGGCGATGCCCGGCGCGCCGAGGTAGGCGTTGGCCGATACGCATACCGGCGGCAGTGGCGTGCCGTCGAACATATCGGTGATGCCGTGCAGATTTTTCAGCTGGGGTTGCAGGTCATCGCCCAGCAGCACGGCGATTTTCAAGGGCACTTGGGCATGGTCGCAAGCCGCTTGCAGGGCGGCGGCGCAGGCCTGGGGGTGGATGCCGCCGGCGTTGCTGATCACCCGGATTCCCTGGCGCTGGAGATCGGCCAGCAACGGCGTGAGCACCTCGACGAAGTCCGTGGCGTAACCGGCCTTGGGATCCTTCATGCGCGCGCCGGCGAGGATCGACATCGTCACCTCCGCCAGGTAGTCGAACACCAGGTAGTCCAGGGCACCGCCGTGCACCAACTGCGCGGCGGCGGTGCAGGTGTCGCCCCAAAAGGCGCTGGCGCAGCCGATACGAACCGTCTTGCTCATGAGAAATCCTTCCTCGAATGGCTGTGGCCGAGACTACCAAGCAAGCGCTTGGTTTGTAAACGCCGTCGACAAGTTTTACCCAAGCGCTTGCTTGGGTGGCTGGCACGGCCTAAATTGCCGGCCAACACGTTCTGGCAGTAGAGGAGAGAAGCATGGATGAGCAAAAAGCCTTGCAGGTAATGCGCACCATGGTCGACGGCGGCCAATTGACCGACCCCGACAGTGCCCGGGGCAAGTTGCTGCAGACGGCGGCTCACCTGTTTCGCAACAAAGGTTTCGAGCGCACCACCGTGCGCGATCTGGCCGGCGCCGTGGGCATCCAGTCCGGCAGCATCTTTCATCACTTCAAGAGCAAGGACGAGATCCTGCGGGCCGTAATGGAAGAAACCATCCACTACAACACCGCGCTGATGCGTGCTTCGCTGCAAGCGGCGAGCAGCGTGCGCGAGCGCGTGCTGGCGCTGATCCGCTGCGAATTGCAGTCGATCATGGGCGGCAGCGGCGAAGCCATGGCGGTGCTGGTGTATGAATGGCGCTCGCTGTCGGCCGAGGGGCAGGCCCAGGTGCTGGCGTTGCGTGACGTGTATGAGCAGATTTGGTTGCAGGTGTTGAATGAAGCCAAAGCGGCGGGCTACATCCGCGGCGATGTATTTATCACCCGGCGCTTTCTGACCGGCGCGCTGTCCTGGACCACCACCTGGTTCCGTGCCGAGGGCGGCAGCCTGACTCTCGAACAACTGGCGGAAGAAGCATTGCTAATGGTTCTGAAAGAGGACTGAGGCGCAAGCTATTAATTTGCCGGTAGAAAGTTGTCTCCCCAGGCAAAAACGCCTAGCTTATTGCCATCAGAGTGATGAACGGTGTGTGCCTCGATGTTATCGCCATGGCGGTTGGCTGCAGGAGTTACTTTATGGGCACTGGGCACCGCCGCGTGGCTGCCTGCTTCAGCTGCGCAATTGGTGCGCATCGGCGCGGCGCATTTTCCGCCGTACACCGTGCGACCTGAGCAGGGGGCCGATACCGGGTTGCTGCCGCAGTTGGTGGAGGCGTTGAACGCCGAGCAGACCGAGTACCAGTTCGTGCTGGTGCCCACTTCGATTCCCCGGCGTTTCCGCGATTTCGACCAGGGCCGGGTCGACATGGCGATCTTCGAAAACCCCGACTGGGGCTGGCAGAAGATTCCCCATACCAGCGTCGATATGGGCTTGGAAGACGCGGAAATCTTTGTCGCTCAACGTGCGCCCGGACGCGACCAAAGCTATTTCGCTGACCTTGGCGGCAAGCGTCTGGCGGTGTTCAGCGGTTATCACTACGCCTTCGCCAACTTCGACCCCGACCCCAAGCTCATGGCCGAACGCTTCAACGCGACCTTGACCTATTCCCACGACAGCAACCTACTGATGGTCGCCCGCGGGCGCGCCGATATTGCGCTGGTGACCCGCTCTTACCTCAGCGATTTCATGGTACGCAATGCCGACACCGCCACGCAGTTCCTGGTCTCGGAGCGTATCGACCAGATCTACCACCACTACGCGCTGCTGCGTCCCAAAGCGCCGATCACAGGCCCAGCGTTTGCCGCGCTGCTCAAACGCCTGCGCGATAACGGCGAAATGCTGAAGATTTTCGAGCCTTACCGCATCGATGTGATGCCGGTGCCTTGATCGAGGGTTTTACACCCGCCGCGCAAACGTATCGCTGTGGCTGCCCGAGACCTTGCGGCAGTGCACCAGCGCGTCGCGAATCATAAAGTTCACCAGGGTCGGCGAGACGCCCAGCTCCTTGGCGATGTCCTTTTGTGGCACGCCATGCAAGCGATACATCTCGAACGCATAGCGGGTGCGCTGGGGCAGTTGGGTCAAGGCCTCGGCGATGGTTTCCAGGGTATTGAAATTGATGTGGGAGGTTTCCGGTGAAGCACCGTGAATCACCACATTCAAGCCTTCCTCTTCCGTACCGGAGTATTTCAGTTCAAGGGCCTGCTTGCGGTAGTGATCGATCGCCAGGTTGCGCACGATCTGGAACAGGTAACTGAGCTGGGCTTTGAACGAGGAGGTGATAGTCGGCGCCGATTGCAGGCGAAAGAACGCATCCTGAACGACGTCTTCGGCCCGCGAGCGGCAGCCGGTAATGCGTGCCGCGATCTTCACCAGAATCGTTCGATTGTCGACGAACGCCTGAAGAAGAGGTGAATCGCACCTGCCTGTGGTTACTGGTTCCGTCATGGAAATCACCTTGTCGCAAAAGAGGTTAGGGGAGGGCTTCCTTGCTGAGGCCTCCTACACATCGGGCAACAAATTAGGATGAATGATAATGATTGTCAAATGAGAAGACGAACTAATCTTATGCTTTTCACTTTGATGTGAAGTGCCTCACGCGCTGCCCCGGCGACTAATTATTTGCCGAGGCCGTCCGTTCTCATGGGTGACAGGTCCGTTCCCGCAGCGGCCAAGGATCAGCACCCGCAGGAGGACGAGATGGGTTTTTATCGTGCACACAGCGTGTCTCACATCGGAGCACTCCAGGGATGAGTGCAGCGACCCGATTGCGCCTGTATTGCCTGCCTTATTCCGGCGCCAGCGCCATGGTCTATGTGCGCTGGCGCCGTGCGTTGCCGGACTGGCTACAGGTCTGCCCGCTGGAATTGCCCGGTCGCGGCATGCGTATGGACGAGCCCTTGCAGCGCGACATCAAGGCCCTGGCGGCGCAGCTCGCGCAGGAAATCAGCCGCGACCTGCACACCCCCTACGCCTTGTTCGGCCACAGCCTGGGTGGCCTGCTGGCGTTTGAACTGGCCCACGCGCTGAACGCCCGCAATCTGCCGGCGCCGCTGGCGCTGTTCGTATCCGGGACTGCCGGGCCGGCCCGTCGGGACGTCAGTGAATACGCGGTTGAAAAGACTGATGAACAGCTGATCGCCCGTCTGCGCGAACTGCAGGGCACCGCCGAGGAGGCCCTGGCCAACCCCGAATTGATGCAGTTGATGCTGCCGATCCTGCGCGCCGATTTTCTGCTGTGCGGCAGTTTCAGCTATGGCGAGCGCCAGCCCCTGGGCATGCCGATCCATGTGTTCGGCGGCAAGCAGGACAGCGTGCGCGCCGACCAATTGCTCGACTGGCAATTGGAGGCCGCCAGCGGCTTTTCCCTAGACCTGTTCGACGGTCACCACTTCTTCATCGTGCAGCACGAAAGCGCGGTGCTGCGCTGTGTGCGGCGCTATGCCGAGGAACACCTCACGCGCTGGCGCAATGGCGCGCCGCGGCAACTGGCCGCTGGCTGAGCGCAGCCCATTTTTCCGATTTCCCCGTAAGCCGATTTCAGGCAGGAACCCCATGATGGACGCCTTCGAACTTCCCCGCACATTGGTCCAGTCCCTTCAACATCGCGCCGCGCACACCCCGGATCAGGTGGCGTTGCGTTTTCTCGCCGAGTCGGCCGAGCACAACGTGGTGCTCAGTTATCGCGAACTGGACCAACGCGCCCGCACCATCGCAGCAGCGTTGCAGGCGCAGGCGAGCTTGGGCGACCGCGCGGTGTTGTTGTTCCCCAGCGGCCCGGACTACGTCGCAGCGTTCTTTGGTTGCTTGTACGCCGGGGTGATCGCGGTGCCGGCCTATCCGCCGGAGTCCACGCGTCGCCATCATCAGGAGCGCCTGCTGTCGATCATCGGCGACGCCGAGCCGCGCCTGTTGCTGACTATCGCCAGTCTGAGCGACGGCCTGGCGCAACTCCACAACGCGCCGCCGGTGCTGAGCGTCGACACCCTTGACGCGCAGCTCGCCGAACAGTGGGTCGCGGTCGACCTGCAAGCTGACGATATCGCCTTTCTGCAATACACCTCCGGTTCCACCGCGTTGCCCAAAGGCGTGCAAGTCAGCCACGGCAACCTGGTGGCCAACGAAGTGCTGATCCGCCGTGGTTTTGGCATCGACCTCAACCCGGACGACGTGATCGTCAGCTGGCTGCCGCTGTACCACGACATGGGCTTGATCGGCGGCCTGCTGCAACCGATTTTCAGCGGCGTGCCGTGTGTGTTGATGTCGCCGGCGTACTTTCTCGGTCGGCCGTTGCGCTGGCTGGAAGCGATCAGTGAATACGGCGGCACCATCAGCGGCGGTCCGGACTTTGCCTATCGCTTGTGCAGTGAGCGGGTCAGCGAATCGGCCCTGGAGCGCCTCGACCTGAGCCGCTGGCGCGTGGCCTATTCCGGTTCCGAACCGATCCGCCTCGACACCTTGGAGCGCTTCGCCGACAAATTCGCGGTGTGCGGCTTCAGCCCCAACAACTTTTTCGCCTCCTACGGCCTGGCCGAAGCCACGCTGTTTGTGGCCGGCGGCCGTCGTGGCCAGGGTATCCCGGCGCTGCGGGTGGACGACGCGGCGCTGGCCGCCAACCGCGCCGAGCCAGGGCAGGGCAGTGCGATCATGAGCTGCGGCACGGCGCAGCCGGACCACGCGGTGTTGATCGTCGACCCCCACAGCCTGAGCGAACTGGCTGACAACCACGTCGGCGAACTCTGGGCCAGCGGGCCGAGCATCGCCCACGGCTACTGGCGTAACCCCGAAGCCACCGCCAAGACCTTTGTGTCGCACGCCGGGCGTACCTGGTTGCGCACCGGTGACCTGGGCTTTCGGCGCGACGGCGAGGTGTACATCACCGGTCGCCTGAAGGACCTGTTGATCGTGCGCGGCCACAACCTCTATCCCCAGGACATCGAGCAGACCATCGAGCGCGAAGTGGAAGTGGTGCGCAAGGGCCGGGTGGCGGCGTTCGCCGTCAGTGATCAGGGCCTGGAAGGTATCGGCATCGCCGCCGAAATCAGCCGCAGCGTGCAGAAAATCCTGCCGCCCGAAGCGTTGATCAAAGCGATTCGTCAAGCGGTGGCCGAGGCCTATCAAGAAGCGCCGTGTGTGGTGGTGCTGCTCAACCCCGGCGGTTTGCCCAAGACTTCCAGCGGCAAGGTGCAGCGCGCCGCCTGCGCACTGCGCCATGCCGATGGCAGTCTCGATTGTTATGCGCAATTCCCCGATCGGCAGGTGTTGGCCGTTGAGGCGAGCTTGGAATCCGAACTGCAGCGCCAGATCGCCGCGATCTGGTGCGAGCAACTGCAGGTCGCGAGCGTGGCAGCCGACGACCACTTTTTCTTGCTCGGCGGTAACTCCATCAGCGCCACCCAGGTGATTGCGCGCCTGCGTGAAAGCCTGGGCCTGGAGCTGAACCTGCGCCTGTTGTTCGAGGCGCCGACCCTGCAAGGTTTCGCCACACAGGTCGCGCACCTGCAACAGGACGGCGGGGTGGCTCAAGGGGCCATCCGCGCCTTGTCTGCTCACGACGAACGGCCTCAGTCCCTTGCGCAGAATCGCCTGTGGATCACCTGGCAACTCGACCCCCAGAGCAGCGCTTACACCATCCCCGGCGCCCTGCGCCTGCGCGGCGAACTGGATGAAGACGCGGTGCGCGCCAGCTTCGCGCAGTTGATCCAGCGCCACGACGCCCTGCGTACGCGCTTTTACGAGCGCGACGGCCAGGCCTATCAGCGCATCGACGCCGCAGTCACGTTCGACTTGCAACTGATCGACCTCAGCGATTTACCCGCCGCCGAGCGTGAAGCCCGCGCGCAGCAGATTCGCGAGGACGAAGCGCGCACCGTGTTCGATCTGGAGAAAGGTCCGCTGCTGTGGGTAACCCTGGTGCGCCTGGACGACGAAGACCACCAGTTGCTGGTGACGCTGCACCACATCATCGCCGATGGCTGGTCGTTGTCGATCCTGCTCGACGAGTTCGCGCGCCTGTATTCGGCCGCTGTTCAAGGCCAAACCCTGACGCTGCCAGCTTTGACCGTAAGCTACGCCGACTACGGCAGTTGGCAGCGCCAATGGCTGGCCGACGGTGAGGGCTCGCGTCAACTGGCGTACTGGCAGGCGCAACTGGGCGATGAGCACCCGGTACTGAGCCTGGCGACCGATCACCCGCGTGCGGCCCAGCACCGCCGCAGCGCATCGCGGCATAGCGTGCGCTTGAGCGCGAGTCTCAGCGAGGCGCTTCGCCAGACTGCCCAGGCCCATGAATCCACGCCGTTCATGTTGCTGCTCGCGGCCTTCCAGACCTTGCTCTACCGCTATAGCGGCCAGCGCGATATCCGTATCGGCGTGCCCAGCGCCAACCGCCCGCGCCAGGAAACCCAGGGGCTGGTGGGCTTCTTTATCAACACCTTGGTGCTAGGCGCCGAGCTGGATGGGCGCCTGCCGTTCAATGAGTTGCTGGCCGCTACCCGCCAAACCGCATTGGGCGCCCAGGCCCATCAGGACCTGCCGTTCGAACAACTGCTGGAAGCCTTCCCCCAGGCTCGCGAACAGGGGTTGTTCCAGGTGATGTTCAACCATCAGCAGCGGGACTTGAGCGCGCTGCGCCGCCTGCCGGGCATGCTCGCCGACGAGTTGCCATGGCACAGCCGCGAGGCCAAGTTCGACCTGCAACTGCACAGTGAAGAGGACCGCAACGGGCGCCTGAGTCTGTCGTTCGACTACGCCGACGAACTGTTCGAGGCGGCGACTATCCAGGGTCTGGCCGAACACTTTATCCACCTGCTGCACGGCGTGTGCGAACACCCGCACATGGCCCTCGGCGACCTTGCGCTGCTGCCGCACGATGAACAGCAGGCATGGAACGCCGCGCCCTGCGCACCGGCGCAACAATGGCTGCCCGAATCCCTCAACCAGCACACCTCGGACGCTACCGCGCTGGTGTGGGACGGCGGCAGCCTGAGCTTCGCCCAACTGCATACCCAGGCCAATCGCCTGGCCCATTACCTGCGCGACAAAGGCGTCGGCCCGGACGTGTGCGTGGCCATCGCCGCCGAGCGTTCGCCTCAGTTGCTGATCGGCCTGCTGGCGATCATCAAGGCCGGCGGCGCCTACGTGCCACTGGACCCGGACTACCCGGCCGAGCGCCTGGCCTACATGCTCAAGGACAGCGGCGTGCACCTGCTGCTGACCCAGACCGCACTGCTCGATCGCGTGCCGAGCGCCGAGGGCGTGTGCGTGATCGCGATGGACAGCCTGCACCTGGACAGCTGGCCGACCCAGCCGCCGGGCCTGCACCTGCACGGCGACAACCTCGCTTACGTGATCTACACCTCCGGCTCCACCGGCCAGCCCAAAGGCGTGGGCAACACCCACGGGGCTCTGGCCGAGCGCTTGCAATGGATGCAGGCCACCTATCGGCTCGACGCCAGCGATGTGCTGATGCAGAAGGCGCCGATCAGTTTTGACGTGTCGGTATGGGAGTGCTTCTGGCCGTTGATCAGCGGCTGCCGCCTGGTACTGGCCGGGCCCGGCGAACACCGTGACCCCCACCGCATCGCACAGTTGGTGCAGACCTACGGCGTGACCACGCTGCACTTTGTGCCGCCGCTGTTGCAGCTGTTTATCGACGAGCCGCTGGCCGCCGAATGCACCAGCCTGCGCCGCCTGTTTTCCGGTGGCGAAGCCTTGCCCGCCGAGCTGCGTAATCGCGTGTTGGCGCAGTTGCCGGCGGTGCAGTTGCATAACCGCTATGGGCCGACCGAAACCGCGATCAACGTCACCCATTGGCACTGCCAGGCCGAGGACGGCGAGCGCTCGCCGATTGGTCGGCCGCTGGGTAATGTGATCTGCCGCGTGCTCGACGAGCACCTCAACCCATTGCCCGCCGGAGTGCCGGGTGAGTTGTGCATCGCCGGCATCGGCCTGGCGCGCGGTTACCTGGGGCGTGCCGGGCTGACCGCCGAACGCTTCGTTGCCGACCCGTTGGGCGAAGCCGGCACGCGCCTGTATCGCACCGGCGACCGTGTGCGTTGGAGCCGCGACGGTGTGCTGGAATACCTCGGCCGCCTCGACCAGCAGGTCAAGCTGCGCGGGTTCCGCGTGGAGCCGGAAGAAATCGAAGCGCGCCTGCTGGCCCTGGACGGCGTCGCCCAGGCCGTGGTGTTGGTGCGCGACGGGCAATTGATCGGTTACTACACCGCGCACACCCCATTGGATGAACGCGATGTCAAAGCCGCCCTGGCCGCCGAGCTGCCGGAGTACATGGTGCCCGCGCAGGTGATACGCCTGGATGCCATGCCCCTGAGCCCCAGCGGCAAACTCGACCGTCGCGCGTTGCCTGAGCCGGTGTGGCACACCCGCGAACATGTGGAGCCCGCGACGCCGTTGCAGCAGCAGATCGCAGCGATCTGGCGCGAGGTGCTCGGGGTGCCGCAGGTGGGCCTGCGCGATGATTTCTTCGCCCTCGGCGGCCACTCCCTGCTGGCTACCCAGATCGTCTCCCGCACTCGCCAAGCCTGCGATGTCGAGCTGCCGTTGCGCACCCTGTTCGACGCCAGCGAGCTTGAAGCATTTGCCACACAGGTCGCGCTGATCCAGGCGGCCGGTCAGCGCAATCAGCACACCGCCATCGCCAGGGTCGACCGTCGCCAGCCGGTGCCGCTGTCCTATTCCCAGCAGCGCATGTGGTTCCTCTGGCAGATGGAACCGGACAGCCCGGCCTATAACGTCGGCGGTATGGCGCGCTTGCGCGGGGTGCTGGATGTGGGGCGTTTCGAAGCCGCATTGCAGGCCTTGATCATGCGTCACGAAACCCTGCGCACCACGTTCCCCAGCGTCGACGGCGTGGCCTGTCAGCAGGTCTCGGCGCAGACCGGCGTGCGCATGGACTGGCAGGACCTGTCCGCCCTCGCTGCTGCCGAGCGCCAGCAGCGCCTGCAGCAGTTGGCCGATCACGAAGCCCATACGCCGTTCAACCTGGAAACCGGGCCGTTGCTGCGTGCGTGCCTGGTCAAGGCCGGCGAGCAGGAGCATTACCTGGTGCTGACCTTGCACCACATCGTCACCGAAGGCTGGGCCATGGACATTTTTGCCCGTGAACTCAGTGCGCTGTACGAAGCGTTTATCGACGAGCGCGAGTCGCCGCTGGCACCGCTGCCGGTGCAGTACCTGGACTACAGCGTGTGGCAACGCCAATGGCTGGAGAGCGGCGAGGGTCAGCGCCAATTGGATTATTGGACCGCGCAACTGGGCAGCGAACACCCCTTGCTGGAACTGCCCGCCGACCGTCCGCGGCCGCCGGTGCAAAGCCATCGGGGCGAGCTGTATCGCTTCGACCTCAGCGACGAACTGGCCGCGCGGGTGCGGGCGTTCAATGCCGAGCGCGGCTTGACGCTGTTCATGACCATGACCGCGACCCTGGCGGTGCTGCTCTACCGCTACAGCGGCCAGACCGACCTGCGCATCGGCGCCCCCGTGGCCAACCGCATCCGCCCGGAAAGCGAGGGGCTGATCGGCGCGTTCCTCAACACCCAGGTGCTGCGTTGCCAGCTCGATGGGCAGATGAATGTCCACGAATTGTTCGAGCACGTTCGTCACACCGTGATCGAAGGCCAGTCCCATCAGGACCTGCCGTTCGACCACTTGGTCGAAGCTTTGCAACCGCCGCGCAGTGCAGCGTACAACCCGCTGTTCCAGGTGATGTGCAACGTGCAGCGTTGGGAATTCCAACAGCGCCGCCAACTGGCCGGCATGACCGTCGAGTACCTGGCCAACGATGCGCGCGCCACCAAGTTCGACCTCAACCTGGAAGTCACCGACCTCGACCATCGCCTGGGTTGCTGCCTGACCTACAGCACCGATCTGTTCGACGAACCGCGCATCACGCGCATGGCCGAGCATTGGCGCAACCTGCTCGAAGCACTGATCGCCGACCCGCACCAGCGCTTGAGCGAATTGCCGTTGCTGAGCGCCGCTGAACAACGCCAGTTACAGCGCAGCCTGGGCGCCGAGCCCGGTGTGCATCGCCTGGACCAATGCCTGCATCCGCTGTTCAGCCAACAGGCACTACAACGTGGCGACGCCCCGGCGCTGACCTTTGCCGGTGAAACCCTCAGCTACCGCGAGCTGGAAGCGCGCGCCAACCGCCTGGCCTGGATGCTGCGCGAGCGTGGCGTGGGCCCCCAAGTGCGGGTCGGCCTGGCACTGCCCCGGTCCTTGGAGATGGTGGTTGGCCTGCTGGCGATCCTCAAGGCCGGCGGCGCCTATGTGCCGCTGGACCCGGAATACCCCCTCGATCGCCTGCACTACATGATCGACGACAGCGGCATCGGCCTGCTGCTCAGCGATGCGGCGATGTTCGAAGCCCTCGGCGAACTGCCGGCCACGGTAGCCTGCTGGTGCCTGGAGGATGACCTGCCGGTGCTGGGCCATTACCCGGCCGAGGCGCCGCCGTGCATCAACCTGGCGCAGCATCAGGCTTATCTGATCTACACCTCCGGCTCCACCGGCAAGCCCAAAGGCGTGGTGGTGTCCCACGGTGAAATCGCCATGCACTGCCAGGCGGTGATCGAGCGTTTCGGCATGCGCGCCGACGATTGCGAATTGCACTTCTATTCGATCAACTTCGACGCCGCCACCGAGCGTTTGCTGGTGCCGTTGCTCAGCGGCGCACACGTGGTGCTGCGGGCTGAGGGGCAATGGGATGCCGAGCAGATCTGTGGGTTGATACGCGACCATGGCGTCACGGTGCTGGGCTTTACCCCGAGCTACGGCAGCCAGTTGGCGCAATGGCTTGCGACCCAGCGGCAGACATTGCCGGTGCGCATGTGCATCACTGGCGGCGAAGCCCTGACCGGCGAACACTTGCAGCGTATCCGTGGGGCGTTCCAGCCCGCGCTGTTTTTCAACGCCTACGGCCCCACCGAAACCGTGGTGATGCCCCTGGCCAGCCTGGCGCCGCCGCAGTGGGAGGAGGGCGCTGGCAGCGTGCCGATCGGCAGCATTGTCGGTGAGCGCGTGGCGTACATTCTGGATGCCGATCTGGCCCTAGTGCCCCAGGGCGCGAGCGGCGAGTTGTACATTGGCGGGGCCGGTCTGGCCCAGGGTTACCATCAACGTCCGGGCATGACCGCCGAGCGCTTTGTGGCCGACCCGTTTGCCGCCGATGGCGGGCGTCTGTACCGCACCGGTGACCTGGTGCGCCAGCGCGCCGATGGCCTGGTGGAGTACCTGGGGCGAATCGACCATCAGGTGAAGATTCGCGGTTTCCGCATCGAGCTGGGGGAAATCGAAACCCGTCTGTTGGAACACAGCCAGGTGCGCGAAGCGGTGGTGCTGGCGCTGGATGCGCCGAGCGGCAAACAACTGGTGGCGTACCTGGTCAGCGACGCCGAGCACGGCCCTCTGCGCGAGGCCCTCAAAGCCCACCTGAAGGCGCAACTGCCGGACTACATGGTGCCCGCGCATCTGATCGTGCTCGACAGCATGCCGCTGACTGCCAACGGCAAGCTCGACCGCCGTGCGTTACCGCAACCCGACCCGGAGGCCAACCGCCAACATTACGTGGCGCCAGGCAACGCCCTTGAAAGCAGCCTGGCCGCGATCTGGTGCGCCGTGTTGAATGTGCAGCAAGTGGGCCTGGACGATAACTTCTTTGAACTGGGCGGCGATTCGATCCTGTCGATCCAAGTGGTGAGCCGCGCACGCCAGGCCGGGATTCATTTCAGCCCGCGTGACCTGTTCCAGCACCAGACCGTGAGGGCCTTGGCCGCCGTGGCCACGCGCACCGAGCACATTCGCGCCGAGCAAGGCGTGCTCACCGGCCGTTCGGGGCTGACGCCGATCCAACAGTGGTTCTTCGAAACGCCGATGCCCAACCGTCAGCACTGGAACCAGGCGCTGCTGCTCAAGCCGCTACAACTGCTCGACCCGCACCGTCTGGAGCAAGCGTTGCTGGCGGTGCTGGAACAGCACGATGCGCTGCGCCTGAGTTTTAGCAGGCGCGACGCCCAGTGGCACGCCGAACACCTGGGCGTGCCCCGCGGCGGCGTGCTGATGCTGGCCCAGGTACGCGACATGGCGCAGTGCACCGCGCTGTTCAACGACACCCAGCGCAGCCTCGACCTGCAACACGGCCCGCTGCTGCGCGCGCTGCTGGTGGACGGGCCCGAGGGCCAGCAACGCCTGCTGATCGCGATCCATCACCTGGTGGTGGACGGCGTGTCGTGGCGTGTGCTGCTCGAAGATTTGCAAACGGTGTACCGCCAGTTGAGCGCCGGCCAGTCCGTCAGCCTGCCGGCCAAGACCAGCGCGCTGCGTGACTGGGCCGCGCGCCTGCAGGCGTATGCCGGCAGCGAATCCCTGCGCGAAGAACTGGCCGTATGGCAAGCGCAGTTGGCCGGGCCTGACGTGGCGTTGCCGGTGGACCGTGCCCATGGCGCGCTGCGCAATCGCGATGCCGACAGCGTCAGCGTGCGCCTGGACGCCGAGCGCACCCGCCAGTTGCTGCAACAGGCGCCCAGCGCATACCGCACCCAGGTCAATGACCTGCTGCTGGCCGCCCTGGCCCGCGTACTGTGCCGCTGGAGCGGCCACGCCTCGGCGTTGATCCAATTGGAAGGCCACGGCCGCGAACCGCTGTTCGACGATATCGACCTGACCCGTAGCGTCGGCTGGTTCACCAGCGCGTACCCGCTGCGCCTCACGCCCCAAGACGGGCAGGGCGATTCGATCAAGGCGATCAAGGAACAGCTGCGCGCGGTGCCCCACAAGGGCCTGGGTTATGGCGTGCTGCGCTACCTGGCGGACGCCGGTTGCAAGCAGCAGATGGCGGCGCTGCCGAGCGCCGAAATCACCTTCAATTACCTTGGCCAGTTCGACCAGAGCTTCGGCGCCGATGCGCTGTTCCATCCGCTGGATGAGCCGGCCGGCCAGGCCCATGACCCGGACGCGCCGCTGCCCAATGCTTTGAGCGTGGACAGCCAGGTCTACGGCGGTCAATTGCTGCTGCGCTGGACCTTCAGCCGCGAACGCTATGATGCGCGCACCATCGGCGCATTGGCCGAGGCTTACCTGGCCGAGTTGCACAGCCTGATCGAACACTGCCTCAGCGACCAGGCCGGTGGCCTGACACCGTCGGACTTCCCTCTGGCGCGCCTGACCCAGGCACAACTGGACAGCCTGCCGGTGCCCGCCCATGTGATCGAAGATGTCTACCCGCTGACCCCAATGCAGGAAGGTCTGCTGCTGCACACCTTGTTGGAACCGGGTACCGGCCTGTACTACATGCAGGACCGCTACCGCATCAACAGCGAGCTGGACCCCGAGCGTTTCGCCCAGGCCTGGCAAGCGGTGATCGCCCGTCACGAAGCCTTGCGCGCGTCGTTCTGCTGGAACGTCGGCGAAGACATGCTGCAAGTGATTCACGCACCGGGTAGCACCCCCATCGAGTACCTGGACTGGCGCCACGCGCCGGAGGCCGAGCATGAGCCGCGCCTGCAAGCGCTGCTCAAGGCCGAGCGCGAGGCCGGTTTCGATCTGCTCAACCAGGCTCCGTTCCACCTGCGGCTGATTCGCGTGGGCGAAGCGCGCTACTGGTTCATGATGAGCAACCACCACATCCTGATTGATGCCTGGTGCCGTTCGTTGCTGATGAACGACTTCTTCGAAATCTACCTGGCGCTGGGTGAAGGCCGCGATGCGCAACTGGCCACGCCGCCACGCTATCGCGACTACATCGCCTGGCTGCAACGCCGCAACCTGAGCGAAGCGCGCCAGTGGTGGCAACAGAACCTGAAAGGCTTCGAACGCACCACGCCGATCCCCAGCGACCGCCCATTCCTGCGCGAACACGCCGGCCACAGCGGCGGCATGGTGGTGGGCGACTGCTACACCCGCCTCGATGCGCACGACGGCGCACAGCTGCGTGAATTGGCCCAGGCCCATCAACTGACCGTCAACACTTTCGCCCAGGCGGCCTGGGCGCTGGTGCTGCGTCGGGTGAGCGGAGACCGTGACGTGGTGTTTGGCGTGACCGTGGCCGGTCGTCCGGTGGACATGCCCGAGATGCAACACACGGTCGGTCTGTTTATCAACAGCATCGCCCTGCGGGTGCAACTGCCCGAGGACGGCCAGCCCTGCAGCGTGCGGCAGTGGTTGAACGGCCTGCTCGACAGCAATATGCAATTGCGCGAGTACGAATACCTGCCGCTGGTGACCATCCAGGAACACAGCGAACTGCCCAAGGGCCAGCCGTTGTTCGACAGCCTGTTCGTGTTCGAAAACGCCCCGGTGGACACCACGGTGCTGGACCGCGCCCACAGCCTGAACGCCACCTCGGATTCCGGTCGCACCCACACCAATTTCCCGCTGACGGCCGTGTGCTATCCGGGCGACGACCTGGGCTTGCACCTGTCCTACGACCAACGCTATTTCGACGAAAGCACCGTGCAAGGCTTGCTCGCCGAGTTCAAACGCCTGCTGCTGGCGCTGGTGCAGGGCTTCCATGGCGACATGGCCGACTTGCCGCTGATGGGCGAACAGGAGCGCGATTTCCTGGTGCACGGCTGCAACCAGAGCGAACACGCCTACCCGCTGGAGCGCAGCTATGTGGAGCTGTTCGAAGCCCAGGTAGCCGCGCATCCACAGCGTATCGCCGCCAGTTGCCTGGACCGGCACTGGAGTTACGAGGAACTGAATCGCCGCAGCAATGGCCTGGGGCACGCACTCATCGCGGCGGGTGTCGGCCTGGATCAACCGGTGGCGTTGCTGGCCGAGCGCGACTTGGAACTGCTGGGCATGATCATCGGCAGCTTCAAGGCCGGGGCCGGCTACTTGCCCCTGGACCCGGGCTTGCCGAGCCAGCGTCTGCGCCGCCTTATCGAGCTGAGCCGTACGCCGCTGCTGGTGTGCAGCGAGGCGTGTCGGGAACAGGCCATCGCGTTGTTGGACGGTGTCGACTGCCAGTTGCTGGTATGGGACGAAGTGCCGGCCCGTGGTGAGAACCCGGGTATCTACAGTGGCCCGGACAACCTCGCCTATGTGATCTACACCTCCGGCTCCACCGGCCTGCCCAAAGGCGTGATGGTGCAACAGCGCGGCATGCTTAATAACCAGTTGAGCAAAGTGCCGTACCTGGACCTGACCGCAGCGGATGTGATCGCGCAAACCGCCTCCCAGAGTTTCGATATTTCCGTGTGGCAATTCCTCGCCGCGCCGTTGTTTGGCGCGCGGGTGGACATCGTGCCGAACAGCATCGCCCACGACCCGCAAGGTTTGCTGGCCCATGTGCAGGCCCAGGGCATCAGCGTGCTGGAGAGCGTGCCGTCGCTGATTCAGGGCATGCTCGCCCAGGAGCGCCTGCACCTGGACGGCCTGCGCTGGATGCTGCCGACCGGCGAGGCGATGCCGCCTGAACTGGCGCACCAGTGGCTGCAACGCTACCCCGAGATCGGCCTGGTGAATGCGTACGGCCCGGCGGAATGTTCCGATGACGTGGCGTTCTTCCGCGTCGACCTGGCTTCGACCCGTGGCACTTATCTGCCGATTGGCACACCCACCGACAACAACCGCCTGTACCTGCTCGATGGCGCACTGGAGTTGGTGCCCCAAGGCGCCGTCGGCGAGTTGTGCGTGGCGGGCACTGGGGTCGGGCGCGGCTATGTTGGCGACCCGTTGCGTACTGCGCCGGTCTTCGTGCCCGACCCGTTTGGCGCGCCGGGCGAACGCCTGTACCGCACCGGCGACCTGGCGCGGCGGCGCAGCGATGGGGTGTTGGAATATGTCGGTCGGATCGACCATCAGGTGAAGATTCGCGGCTACCGGATTGAGCTGGGGGAAATCGAAGCGCGTCTGCACGAACAAGCCGACCTGCGCGACGCCGCCGTCGGCGTGCAGGACGGCGTCAACGGCAAGCACTTGGTGGGCTACCTGGTGGCGGCCGATGGCGCGCTCAACCCCAGCGAGCGCCTGGACCGTATCAAACAGCGCCTACGCGCCGAACTGCCGGAGTACATGGTGCCGCTGCATTGGCTATGGCTTGAACGCCTGCCGCTCAACGCCAACGGCAAACTCGACCGCAACGCCCTACCGGCCCTGGAGATCGGCCAGTTGCACCGCCAGGATTACCTGGCGCCACGCAACGAACTGGAAACCACCCTGGCCGTCATCTGGGCCGAAGTGCTCAAAGTCGAGCGGGTCGGTGTGCAGGACAACTTCTTCGAGCTGGGCGGGCATTCGCTGCTGGCCACACAGATTGCGTCGCGCGTGCAGAAAACCCTGCAACGGGACGTACCGCTGCGCGCGATGTTCGAGTGCAGCAGCGTGGCGGAACTGGCCGAGTACATCGACGGGCTGGCGGGCAGTGAGATCAGCGTGGAGAAGGTGGATCGCTTGAGTGATTTGATGGCGGAGTTGGAAGGGCTCTGATCTGCGATGGTCTTAACATTTACTCAAGTCCTGAAGGCCGACACATAACTCTGTGGTATGAGCAGGCTTGCCCTGCGCCGGGCTGCGAAGCAGCCCACTCACCATAAAAGCTTCACTTTCTCAGGCTGTGTTTTCATCGAGGACGTGTAGATACCACGCCCCGATGGCGCCAGTCCAAGTTGACCCGGCTATCCTCGCCCATTTCTGCGGCCACGCAACCGAGCAAGGTAAAGTGCTCGCACCTCGATTAATCGACGAAAAAATCTACCAGAACACGCCAACATACGACATGCACGATCACGAAGGGGACGAGATCGTTGAGATCCCGCTGCCGGATCTTGCCCAGCAAGGAGATAAGGTTTACTGCACCGTTGTGATTGAGCAATGCAGTGGGAAACCGGCTTTCTACACTGTGGCGTACGACTACGCGTTAACGGCTGATGATATAGCTTCCGGTGAACGCCTAACTTTTCCCATCGCCCGTGGCTGGCTGGCACGGCAAAAACCACGCTACGAGTCGATCACTTGCCAAGCAGCCTGGATCACGAATGGTTTGCCGGCCCAACCGCCGGCTGAAGTTGGAAATCCTGATGAAGAGACTGGTTGAAAGGTATGTCCATGCCACTGGTCGTGCCGTGCCTGATCATTCATCAGAACTGTCAACTTTGACAGTAGGCAAGGCTCACGTTCCCAGCGTTAGATAACGGAGTTTCTGACCTAAAGGCCAGGCCCACCGACCGTATCCAACGTTGGAAAGGAGTCTTATCGTGGCTAAAAAAACCGTGCGCGCTTCTACCGCCCCTTCACATGCCTCTATCCCAGCGCAGGTTTCCTCGGCAAAGCCAAAGGCGGAGTTGCCTTACCCGATCATAGAATTCGCTGCCAATAACAGTGTGCTGTATCCCATGGACGTGCTGGAGGGCACCCGCGCGACGTTGACTCTGCCGGCGGGGGCCACCCATGTCCTGTTCTATATGGCTATCGAAGGCCAGGAGGAGCCAACATTCGAGCCGGTGTCTGTCGAGGATGGGGTGGATGTCGTCGAGATCCCCGCCCAGTTAATCAGTTACTGCATCGGGCACACGGTCTTGATGCGGTACACGGCCACCGTTGGCGGGCAGCTCCGTGAGTCCTTGACGCTGGAGCTGCAGGTTCAGCACATCCTTGAGGATGACCTGCTTGATTCAAGGCCCGTGTTCAAGAATTCGACCAACGAGTGGAACACGTGGTGGCTAAGGATGCACAATTTCAGCGGCGATGAAATTGTCGAGATCAAAGCCTGGCCAATGATCTATCCGGGGCAGCGATTGTTTGTCACCGTTGCCGGTAATCAGCACATCGCGCCCTATCGTTTCATCTGGGTGGCCTTGGGGCATGTGGTGCAACCCGGTGAGGCACACGCGGATCACATCTTCAGGTTTCGCCTGTCGCGAGGATGGTTGTCCAGGCTCGGGGATTACTCGGCAATCACCGCCCACTTGGGCGTTATCTGGGACACAACCGTACCTGTGTTTCCGGAACCGGGCGACCCCATGCATGAGAACCCGCTACCCGTCAACGCGCAAGACTTTCACCTACGCACTACGTCGTTGCTGGAGGTCGACCCGACCCAGGAACTTTCTGCCCCGCACTTACGCGAATCGGTGGAGTTGCCACCGGGTCACTGGCAGGTCAACCCGGCCAATACCGTCAACGGTGGGCACGCCATCGTCGCCTATGACGGCATGGCTCAAGACGATCATGTCTGCGCTTATGCATCTGGGCCGAATGGCGTGCGAGTGCCCCTCGGTTGCCAGGACGTCGTGGCGGGCCAAGCAAGTCTGTCGTTTGATGTCGCTCCCGACCTCTTCGCGGCGCTGTTCAACCAAACCCTGACGCTGGACTACAGCCTTCAGTTCAACCACTACGCACCCCAGCGTTCGCCGGAGCGGGTAGTCAAGGTGTTAGGTCCTCAACTCACCACACCGGACATTGAAGAGGTAACGTCCGGGGTACTGGATCTCAACACATTCCACGGCGATGCAACCGCTTTGGTGCCGATCTGGGATTATGCGAAGGAGGGGGCTTGTTGCTGGATGTGGATCACCGGGGTGCTTGAGGATGGCAGTGCCCATGGGTTCGATGTTCTGGTCAGTGAACCCCTGACGACCGCTTGGCTGGCCGATGGTGTGGTTACCGCGATCGCACGGGACAAGTTGCGCGAACTGGCCGACTGCAGCGTCATGGTCTTGCATTTTGCCGCCAGCTTCGATGGTTTGTGTGAGCGTGAAACGGCGTTGGAATTTCCAAGCAGGCGGTTCCACTTGGTTCAAGAAAACGTGGAGCTCACTGCGCCGGCCGTACTTGAAGCGGTCGGCTCGCAGCTGACGATCTGGAATGGTCGATTCGGCGTGACAGTCCGAGTCGCATATGAGCGGATAAATCCCAATGACACCATCACTGGCTATTGGGTCAAACCAAACGGCGCCCGTCTACCACTGGGGCCTGAGCCAGGTAATAGCGAATCAGGTTATGTTGATTTTTCCATTCCCCGCGAAGCCGTGATTCGAGGCGCGGGGCAAACGATCCAGGTCAGTTACACCGTTGCAAGTGCTTGTAAGGTGCGTGAATCCAAGGTGCTGAAGTTAACGATCAGCCAGCCTGTGCGCTTGCCGACACCTGTCGTACCGCAGGCAACACCACCGGCTACCCAGGGCGGGCTTCTGGATTTGGCGAGCTTTGCGGGAGATGCCTCGATCACTGTGGAAAAATGGTGGTTCGCGTTAGTGGGGCAGCGGGTCTGGCTGAAATGTACGGGGGTAAAAAAGGACGACAGCGCTTATACCTTCTATGTTTCCAACGGCTCGATCCTCACGCAGGATGATGTGAATGAAGGGCTGGTCCGAAAGTTGGACCGAGCGCACCTTGAACTTTTGAAACACGACTCTCCTCTTGTCGTCACTTGTACTGCGACGACAGATGAAAGCCAGCACGAGCGAGATGGGATTGTTTTTCCAGTGCTGAACTTGGTTGTGCGCAGAATTCTGATCTGTGAAATAGAGCGATTTGAAGACTTGGCGCGGGGGACGTACAGCGCAGGGGGCCGCATCCAGACGCCGTTGATGACGATAACCTTTGAATCTGGGGCGGGTTTGGCGGGTATTGTCCGATATGGCAATAATCAGTTCTATTCGGGCAATCATTTTGTCATGTGTCAAAACGTCGGGTATCAAGTCCCACCGCAATTGCACCGCATTGAATTTAGTCGAGCATTGGAGTCGGTCCGGTTCAGTTGGTCCTGGAAGCAACGCCCGGCACACGTCACGTTCTACGACGAAGATGGTCAGGTGATTACCTCGGCCAATTATCCTGACGACTGGCAAGGCGGGTTCTGGGTGGAACACACTACGACGCCTGGTACTGCGATCAAGTCAATGCTCATTCATGTGGAAGATTACTCGTTTATTGACAACTTCAGCATGTGCTACAGGACTTGATTGGATGCTCGTGTGCGGGCTGCGTGCGTACGCTGTGTCAAAAAATGTAGTGCTTATTCCATGTTGAGGCAGTTCGTGACGGTTCATCTGCGGTGAGGCGAGTTGATGAACCGTTCGTCTGAGACCTCGGCGTTACGCTATAAACCTGTCAATTTTGACAGTTGTCGACGTTATGGATGAAGCGCTCACTAGGGGGGAGCTTTAATCCCGAAAGGTTCGGGACGTACCCCCTAGAACGGAGCTTTTGTCATGACTAAAGAAAATAAGGCACCTGCATCCTCCTCAATCGTCGCTCCTGCAAAACCCACCAAAGCGTCCAAGCCCAAAGCCGTGGAGGTCGATGCCCCATCAATTTCCAGTGAAGTGGATGGCACCGTTGTACCCTCCGACATGCCCGGTACCTATCTGACGGTAGACGCACGCATGGACAGTTCGCCGATCACCGTCATGTTCAGTGCCAAGGAGGCGCCTGAGCTGAAGCTCGAAAACATCGTGGATTCCAGCGGCAATTCAGGCGCCCGCATGATTAAGATCCCGTTGGATTACCTGACGAAGACCATGGGCTTCACGCTGCTGGTCTCATATAAGGGCAAATCACAAGGTCAGGTAGCCGCTTCGCTGGTTAAGGAGGTGGGAATATCGTTTTACCCGGCCAGTGAAAGTGAAGACCTTGCCCCGCGTTTGCTTCACGAAGAAAACGTTAATAACACACCGACCTATGACATGAAGGACCACACCGGCAACGAGACGGTGCTGGTGCCGGTGCATCCTCTGGCCAAAGCCGGAGACAAGGTTTATTGCACCGCGGTAACCGAACAGGACGCCATCCCCCATGTGTTTTACACGGTGATTTACGACCATGTGCTCACGGCCGAGGAGGCGGTTGCGGGCTATGTCTTGCGTCCGCAGATTGCTCGCGGATGGCTGGCGCGCCGCAAGCGCTGGCGGACGATCACCCTGCAGTCGGCGTGGATCACCAGCGGTTTGCCGGCCGAACCGCCAGCGGATGTCCCCCCTCACCTTGAAACACGGCTGCCGAGAAACGCGCTCGAAGTTCAACGTCGTCGCACGGCGGCTTTGATCGTGGACCCAGGACTGGAGCTGGAGCCTCCACACCTGCGTCAGTCGGTGGCGTTCGAGGACCAATGGTGGCTCAACCCGAGACTCACTGAGGCGGGCGGGGACGTAGACACCCCTCAGTTGGATACCTATGCCGGCGACCGCGTGTGTTTTTCTCTCAGCGGGTCCGGTTATGAGCCCGAGCCGCTGGGCTGCGTGACCATCGCGAATGATGGAGCTCCGGCGTCCGTCAAACTGTCGTCCTGTGCAATCGCGTGCTTCTTCGACACCTCGATGAAGTTGAGCTACACGGTGCAGTTTCCCAATGGGGATGAGCCGCAGCAATCGCCCTCCCGGCTCGTGAATGTTTCGGTGCCTGAGTTTCTCCACCCGGGAATTGAAGAGGCCACGAACGATGATTTGGACCTGAGTACCTTTACAGGCGCCGCCACCGCGACAGTGCCCGTCTGGGCCTATGCCGAGTGCTCGAACGCTTGCTGGATGTGGATCACTGGAGAACACGAAGGCGGTGATGCTTACCGGTTCGATATTTTGAAGGCGGCACCGGTTACGGACGATTGGAAGGCCGAGGGTGTCGAAGCCACTATTCCAAGACGGCAGCTACAATTGCTGGCCGATTGCAGTCGTTTCGAGCTGCACTTTGCGGTGAGTTTTTGTGATGTCAGCGACATTGCACAGGCCTATGAGTTTCCGGTTCAGACTTACAAGATCGAGCAGGAACCGCTGGCGCTGGTTGCCCCCGCAGTGTCCGAAGCGGTGGGTTCCAACCTGATTGCCTGGAATGGGCGTAATGGCGTGCATGTCGAAGTGAATTACGTCGGTATCGGGCCCCAACACAGCATCAGCGTCTGCTGGAAAAAACCGGATGGCATGTGTTGGGTACTGGATTCCAAACCCGGAAGTACGGGAGGCACTATCAGCTTTGCCTTACCCGCGGAAGCGGTGATCGAAAGCATGGGCAAAACAGTGTCGATCACCTACACCGTCAACACGGCATGCAAGGTACAGACGTCAACGCCGTTGAACTTGACGATCAGCTTGCCGACACGCCTGGAAACGCCGAACGTGCTGGAAGCTACGCCACCCAGGACTCAAAATGCCATTTTGGATCTGCGTACGTTTGCGGGAAATGCCAACTCGCAGGAAGACCCGATGTGGTTCTTGCGGGCGGGGCAGAAGTGTTGGTTGCGGGCGACGGGGACTGCTAAGAGTGGCCATCCGCACTCTTTCGACGTGTACGCGGCCAGAACTATCACCGAGGGAGAAGTCGCCGTGGGGGTAGCGAACCTTGTCTTACGCTCTGAGTTAGAAGTACTGATGGACAGTACCAACTTGACTTTGACTTTCAGTGTGGCAACGGATGGCAGCTTGACAGCCAACGTGGTGTGCCCAGAGCGTGTATTGAGTGTGCGCACAATCACGAAGATCATTGAAGATTTTGCGACGTTGCCTTACGGTCAGCACCCTGCTGGGGCTATTGTACAAGCGCCGACGATGTCTATTACGGCTCAGTCAGGTTACGTCGGTATTCATGCTGCGAACCCGGCCGTTCCAGGAATGACTGAAGGGAATGCCATAGCGCTGAATTGTGCTGCGCCTACTGAGCAACAAAGGCCCATCCAGACGGTAGATCTGTTTCTCAAGCAAGAATATATGCGTGTCAGATTCTCCTTTACACGCAACGCGTATTACGGCGCTTGCTATTTTTATGATGCCGCAGGACAGCAACTCGGGGTTCGTTCTAATTTACCTCTCAATAGCTGGGTTGATTTCACTGCTCCTGACGGTCGTCAAATAGCGAAGATCAGTGTGGTTAACCAGCAGCACTCTTATTTGGATAGTTTTGAATTGTATCGATAATGGAGTGAGCGACAGCACTTGTTCAAGTGCTCTGACATACGTCAGAGCACTCTTTTTTTTAAAAAGTGCCCTGGTTTTTTTGGCGGATGGCAGAACCCTGGTGGGCCCGGTGCTTATTCCAAGTCAGAGCTGGCAAACCCTTAAAGGTACGTTTTCCGCCACTGCCACGACCATGATGTTAGCTCTCTACAATCATGTGGCTACAGGGATAGGTAACGATTACGCGGTTGATAACATCCGCGTAAGGGAGCTGTAACCGGCTGTTCCATTACGCCCGGAGTGCCCGCTTATTGCGGGCATTTCTCTATATTGGCAGGCGTTACTTCGGTCCAAGTATCTTCACCAACTTATCCGGCGACGGCGCACCTTGCTGTTGCTGCAACCCGCCTTTGTCATCCAGATAGAAAATCGCCGGTGTCGCCGACAACTCCAGTTCATCCATCAACTTCATATTGGCATCGAGCTTGGCTTCGATATCCGCCGGGATCTTGGCCAGCGCCTGCAACTTGCTGCCTTTGCCGGCGGCTTCGTGTTCTTCCAGGGCTTTTTGCGGGTCCTTGGCGGCCAGCAGCGCAGCGGATTTGCCGGGGCTGTCTTCGCGGATGATGCCGACCATGATGTGGCGCAGTTGCACCTTGCCGGCCTTGACCCAAGGTCGCGCCTGTTCCCAGAACATGTTGCAGTAAGGGCAGTTGGGGTCGCTGAACAGGTAGACGATGCGCGGTGCCTTAACGTCGCCGTCCTGGATCCAGCTGCTGTGTTCCATCTTGGCCCAGACTTCCTTGGCCATCGGCGCATACACCAGTTTTTCCAGGGGCGCATTGCTCAGGTCGTTGCCCTGGGCGTCGTAGAGGCTGCCGGCGATCACGTGTTTGCCATCGGCGGTGAGATACAGCGCCATGCCACGGTTCTGGTATTGCGCGGCGTAGCCGGTGAGGCCGCTGGGGGCGTCGAATTTGCCGATGATCTTGGCGCCCTTGGCTTCGATCTGCTTGATCGGCGCCGGCCAGTCTTCGGCTTGGGCCAGGGAGGCCGCCAGCGTCAGCGGCAGCAGGGTCAGCAGGTGGCGGAGGCGGGGCATGTCGGTTTCCTTGTGGCGGTGGGGACGGTGTCGAAGGGTTCCATGGCACGGGCCAGGCTGGCCTGGGACAACTCGCCCAAATGGCTGTTGATCAAGCGTCCGTCAGGTGTGTAGAACAGCGTGGTCGGCAGGGCCATGGAGCCCACGGCCTGGCCGAGGCGGCCACTGGCGTCGAACAAGACGTTGTCCAGGGTCAGGCCCTGGGTGGCGAGGAAGGTACTGACGCTTTGCATGCTTTCGGCCTGGTTGACGAACAGGAAGGTCACGTCGGGGCGCATGCGTTGGGCGCTTTCCAGCACCGGCATTTCGCGCCGGCACGGCGGGCACCAGGTGGCCCACAGATTGATCACCAGCGGCCCGCCCTGGTAGTCGACCAGTTGCACCACGTCACCATTGGCATTGCGCAAGGTGATGTCCGGCAGGCGCGTGCCTTTTTCATACACGCTCAATGAGAGGCTGGTCATGCCCCAGAACAGCAGGCCGGTGATGACGCCGGCGCTCAGCGGCTTGCGCAGCGCCGGGCGGCGCCAGCCGTAGAGCAGGGCGCCGAGGATCAGTGCGACCACGCCCGGCCAAGCCAGGAAACCGCCGTCGCGCAGGTCGACCATTTGCACTGGGTCGTTGCGGTAGTAGTTCCAGTACATCAGTACGAAACTGACGCGCGCGGTAAGCATGCCTAGTAGAAACAGGCTGAACAGCACCGACTCCGGGTTTTCACCGCCACGCTTGGCCACGCGCCAACCCACCAGGGTGGCGAGAATCAGCGCGCCGATCAGCAGGATGTGATTCAGGGCGATGGCGAAGGTGCCGATGGTCAGGGTCAGCATCAGAGGGCGTCCCGGGCTTGGGTCCAGCGTTGCAGGAAGGTCATCGCGTCGACTTCACCGGTAATGCGATGGGTGCGGCGTTCCTGGCCGTCCGGGCCGATCCACACGAAACTCGGCGGCCCCGGCACCTGGTAGCGGCCCAGCAGTTCGCGGCTGGCCGGGTTGTCGGCGGTGACGTCCAGGCGCAACAGGCGCACATCTTTGAGGGCGGCGAGGACTTCGGGGCGGCCGAACACCTGTTTCTCCATGATCTTGCACGACACGCACCAGTCGGCGTAGTAATCCACCAGCACCCATTGGCCCTGGGCCTTGGCACTGTCGAGTTGGCTTTGCAGCGCGGCTGGGTCGTTGAGGGTCAGGAAGGCGTCGTGGGCCGTCGGCGCGGCGGCGGTACCCGAGCCGTTGTACACCTTCAACGGCTGCCACGGTTCGTCGCTGCCACCGGCGGCGCCCACCAGCATCAGCGCGCCCCACAGGCCCAGCACCACGGAACCGGCGCCGAACAGCATGGCCACCCGCCCGAAATCCTGGGCCAGGCGCCAGCCGCAATAGGCCATGGCCATCGCCAGCGCGCCCCACAGGGCGAGCCACAGGCTTTCATCCACCACAGGGCGAATCATCAGCACGGCAGTGCCCAGGAACAGGAAGCCGAATACCCCCTTGAGTACGTTCATCCAGGTGCCCGGCTTGGGCAGGAAGCGATTGCCCACGGTCACCAATAGCAACAGCGGGACGCCGATACCGATGCCCATGGCGAACAGGATCAACCCACCGTGCAGCGCATTGCCGCTCTGGGCGATGTACAACAGCGCGCCGGCCAGGGGCGCGGTCATGCACGGCCCCACCAGCAGGCCGGACAATGCGCCGAGCACGCCCGCGCCGACCAGGCTACCGCCGCTCTGGTTGCGGCTGACGTTATCCAAACGATCCCGCAGGGCCACTGGCAGTTGCAGCTCGAAGAAGCCGAACATCGGCAGGGCCAGGATCACGAACAATGCCGCGAAACTGCCGAGGATCCAGGGGGTTTGCAGCAGCGCCGCGAGGTTGGCGCCGAGCAGGGCGGCCAGCACGCCCAGCGCGGCATACACCAGCGCCATGCACACCACATAGCTGCCGGCCAGGGCAAAGCCGCGACGCGGACTGGCGCCGCTGCCGACCACCAGGCCGGCGAGAATCGGCAGCATCGGCAACGAGCAGGGCGCGAACGCCAGCAGCAGGCCCAGGCCAAAGAACACCAGCAGGCTCCAACCCAGGCTGCGTTGTTGCAGACCGCTGGCCAGGCTTTGATCCTGCGCCTGCGCAGTGGCGGCTACCGCCGGGTTGCCGCCCAGGTCCACGGTGATCGATTGCGGCGGGTAGCACAGGCCGGCGTCGGCGCAGCCCTGCCAACCCAGTTTGACCTGGCCGGTGGTGCCCGCCGGCAGTTTGACTTCCAGGCCCTGGCGATACACCTGCTGCTCGCCGAAGAATTCATCGCTATGGGCTTCGCCCTGGGGCAGCACGGGCTTTTCGGCAAGGCCGTCGAACTTCATGCGTTGCTGGTACAGGTAGTAGCCGTCGGCAATCTGCCAATACAACTGGGTCTCGCCACTTTCAAGGCGCTCGGAAGTAAAGGTGAAGGCCTTGCCCACCGGGAGGAACTCGGGTTTGGTGTCGAAGGGGTTACCCGGCGCGGCCTGGGCGAACCCGGCGAACATCACCAGTAGAAAGGTCAACAGAAGCCGCATGGTCAAGCCTTAGTTCGATACAAGTGAGGCACACAATGTGTGGCGTTGATTAACCGATGATTAACCGGGCGCTATTCTAAAGTGTAGGGAATATCTGAGGGTGCATCTTTTCACGGCATAATCCGCGCTTAATCGGTTGGTTCTTTAATCTCCCCCATCTTTGACGAAGGGTTCTCCATGCACGTATTGGTCTGCGAAGACGACGAACTGATCGCCAGCGGCATCGTGGCCGGCCTCACCGCCCAAGGCTTTACGGTCGAGCGCGTGGCCACGGCAGCGGCCGCGCGCGCGATGCTCAAGGCCGCGACCTTCGACATCATGGTGCTCGACCTCGGCCTGCCCGACGAAGACGGCCTTAAGCTATTGCAGCAACAGCGCAGCCAGGGCCTGGAGATTCCGGTGCTGATCCTCACCGCGCGGGATTCGGTGACCAACCGCGTCGACGGCCTGCAGGCCGGGGCCGACGACTACCTGCTCAAGCCCTTCGACCTGCGCGAATTGGCCGCGCGTCTGCAAACCCTGCTGCGGCGGGTGGCCGGGCGCAGCGTCAACCTGATCGAACACGGCCGCCTGACCTACGACCCCAGCAGCCGCGAAACCTTTCTGGGCGGTCAGCCGGTGGACCTGTCGCGCCGGGAACAGGCGTTGCTGCAAGCGTTGCTGCACAACAAGGGGCGTGTGCTGTCCAGCGAGCAGCTCAAGGACAGCGTCTACGGCTTCAATGACGAACTGGAAAGCAACGCCCTCAACGTGCATATCCACCACCTGCGGCGCAAATTGGGCAACGGCATCGTCGAGACCGTGCGCGGCCTGGGCTACCGCCTGGGGCCGGCGGACGGGGGAGAGGACGCGTCGTGAAAAGCCTGCGCCTGCGCCTGACCTTCAAGTTGGGCGCTGCGTTCGTATTGATCTGGGCCCTGGCGGCGGCCTGGATGCTCAATGACCTGCGCAACCAGATGATGTTCTCCCTCGACCAGCGCCTGGTGGCGTCGGCGCGCATGGTGGCCGGGTTGACCGAGCAGATGCCGGGCCTGGCCAGCGTCAGCGGCGGTGCGCATTTCAGTGCCGAACAACTCAATGTGCCGGGCGGCATGGCCTGCCAGGTCAGCTCCCTGCGTGGGGAAATTCTCGCGCGCAGCCACACCACCCCGGATGAAGGGCTGGAGTCGCGCAAAAGCGGCTTTCGCGATCAGGTTATCGACGGCGTGGGTTGGCGCAGCTTTACCTTGTCCCGTGGCGACCTGCTGATCACCACCGCTGACCGTCAGGTGGAGCGCGAGGCGTTGAACCTGTCGATCCTGCTGGCGGCGTCGGTGCCGGTGGGCGTGGCGATGCTGGGCTGCCTATGCCTGCTGTGGCTGGGCATCGGCCAGAGCCTGCTGCCGCTTAACCGCATGCGCGATGCGCTGATGCGGCGCAGCGCCGATTCCCTCGAACCGCTGCAGATCCACCCGCTCCCCAGCGAACTCAAGCCGCTGCTCGACACCCAGAACCAACTGTTGCAGCGCATCGCCAAGGCCATCGAGCGCGAACGCCGCCTCACCGGCGATGCGGCCCATGAACTGCGCAGCCCGCTGACGGCGATCAAGACCCACCTGCAAGTGGCGCGCATGACCGACGGCGCGGCGCGCGACCAGTCCCTGGCCCATGCCGAGGAGGGTGCCGACCGCCTGCACCGCACCCTGGAACAATTGCTGTTGCTGGCGCGGGTGGAAGGTAGCCTGTCGTTTGACGATGGTTTGCAGTCCAGCGCTGAAGAAGTCGCGCGCTTGGCAATCCAGGACGCCAGCGCCGGCGACAACGGGCGCATCGACCTGATCCTCTCGGACAACCTCTGCGGCGCCCCGGTGGACATGCCGGTGGGCCTGGCCGTGGCCGCGCTGCGCAACTTGCTGGACAACGCCCTGCGCCACACCCCAGCCCACACCCGCGTGGAACTGAGCCTGTTCAACGACGCCGACAAGGTAGTGTTCCGCGTGCGTGACCATGGCGAGCAGATCTCCAGCGAAGACCTGCAATACCTCACCCAGCGTTTCTGGCGCAACGGCAGCAGCGAAGGCTGCGGCCTGGGCCTGGCGATTGTGCAGGCGATCGTGCAGCGCTGTGGTTGCTCACTGAACTTCGACAGCCAGCCCGATGGCCTGCGGGTCGAGCTGGGCATGCTGCTGCGACGCTGATCCCTTTTCTTTCCGGTGCCAAATAGTTACCGCCCCCTTGAAGTGGAAGGCTTCAGGATGGCGGTAATTTTTTTGCGCTTGAACGGGCCGAAAGACTCGGCCTGAATTGAAAAGGACGCTTCTTATGTTGGTCATCGACACCAGTTTTTCCGCCACGGGCTGCAACGAACGTAACGGCGAGTCCGTGCGGCAGGTGATCCTGCATTACACCGCGGCACCGTTTGCCGCGTCTCTGCGCACCCTGACCCAGGCTGCCGTGAGTGCCCACTACCTGTTGCCCGACCCCGACGACCCCGGCTACCGCGCCGCCGGGTACGAGGAACTGCGCGTGTTTCGCCTGGTGGATGAACGTCAGTGCGCCTGGCACGCCGGGGCCAGCCAATGGGGTGGGCGCGACAACCTCAATGCACGGTCGATTGGCATCGAGATCGTCAACCTGGCGCGGGATGAGGCGGGTGTGTTTGTTTTTCCTGGGTTTGCCGAAGCACAGATCGAGGCGCTGACTGCGCTGCTGCATGATGTGCTGGGGCGTTATCCGCAGATCGAACCCACGGACATCCTCGGCCATAGCGACGTGGCGTACTGGCGCAAAAGCGATCCGGGGCCGCGACTGCCGTGGCAGCGCTTGTCGGAGGCGGGCCTGGGCGCTTGGTTCGACGAGTCGACCCGGGCCATGTATCAACGCCGATTCTGCGTCGGCTTACCCCCGGAGGTGGAAGTGGAGCGGGCGTTCCAGCGCTACGGCTACAAGCCGGCGCAGAACCGCCAGGCGTTCGAATCGCGGACACGGGCGTTTCAGATGCACTTTCGGCCACGGGACTACCGAGGCGTGCTGGATGCCGAGACCTGCGCGATTCTGTATGCCTTGAATGAAAAATACCGCGGGCTCTGAAGCCCGGCGCAGGGCAAGCCTGGTCACCACAAGAACCTCATTTTCTCAGGTTATGTTTTCACCGAAGATCTATAGATACCTATGGCCATCGGGGGCAAGCCCCCTCCCACAGTTTTGACCGATTTCACTTTAACCGAGCCATTGCTCCATTTCGAAAACAAAGGTCATCCCAATGTGGGAGGGGGCTTGCCCCCGATGGCACTGGATCAGCCAATAGAGTTGCCGATTGATCCCCCGCTATCAGGTGCAATCATCACTGCCGCCTAAATCCTCTTCTCGCTGGTGCGTTTCCAGAACAGGAAATCCGTGCGCATGCCCTTGGGCCAGACGCCAACGGATCGGCAGTTTGGTCACCATCATCCGCGTATTGAGGGATCGAGAGATGTCAGTCGCTATCAGCCGTATTGAAGATACCCAAGTGCATGAAACGCTTTATCAGTTCGACGAAACCCCGCTGCTGGCCCGCCAGCGTCAGCAGGAGTCCAATGCGCGCAGTTATCCGCGGCGTATCCCCCTGGCGCTGAAGCGGGCCAAGGGCATTTACGTGGAGGACGTGGAGGGCCGACGCTTTATCGATTGCCTGGCCGGCGCCGGTACGCTGGCGCTGGGGCATAACCACTCCGTGGTGATCGACGCCATCCAGCAGGTGCTGAGCGATGAATTGCCGCTGCACACCCTCGACCTGACCACGCCGGTCAAGGATCAGTTTGTGCAGGACTTGTTCGGCCTGCTGCCGGCTGAGCTGGCGCAGCAAGCCAAGATCCAGTTCTGCGGCCCCACCGGCACCGATGCGGTGGAAGCCGCGCTGAAACTGGTGCGCACCGCCACTGGGCGCAGTACGGTGTTGTCGTTCCAGGGCGGTTACCACGGCATGAGCCAAGGCGCGTTGAGCCTGATGGGCAGCCTGGGGCCGAAGAAACCGCTGGGTGCCCTGCTCGGCAATGGTGTGCAATTCCTGCCGTTCCCCTATGACTACCGTTGCCCGTTCGGCCTGGGCGGCGCGGAGGGCGTGCGGGTCAACCTGCATTACCTGGAAAACCTGCTCAACGACCCCGAAGCCGGCGTGCTGCTGCCGGCGGCGGTGATTGTGGAAGTGGTGCAAGGCGAGGGCGGCGTGATTCCGGCCGACCTCGATTGGCTACGCGGCCTGCGGCGTATCACCGAACAGGCGGGCGTGGCATTGATCGTCGATGAGATCCAGAGCGGCTTCGGTCGCACCGGCAAGATGTTTGCGTTTGAACACGCCGGCATCATCCCGGACGTGGTGGTGCTGTCCAAGGCTATCGGCGGCAGCCTGCCGTTGGCGGTGGTGGTGTACCGCGACTGGCTCGACACCTGGCTGCCGGGCGCCCATGCCGGCACGTTTCGTGGCAACCAGATGGCAATGGCGGCGGGCTCGGCGGTAATGCGCTACCTCAAGGCCCACGATTTGCCGGGTCACGCGGCGGCGATGGGCGAGCGCCTGGGTGAACACCTGCGCCTGTTGCAGCGCGACTACCCACACCTGGGGGATATCCGTGGGCGTGGGTTGATGCTCGGTGTTGAGCTGGTAGACCCCCACGGCGCGCTCGACAGTCAGGGCCACCCCCCGGTGCATCGCCAGTTGGCGCCGTTGGTGCAGCGCGAATGCCTCAAGCGCGGCTTGATCCTGGAGCTGGGCGGTCGCCACGCCAGCGTGGTGCGCTTCTTGCCGCCGCTGGTGATCACCGCCGGCGAAATCGACCAAGTGGCCGATATTTTCGGCCGCGCCCTGGCGGCAGCCGTCGCCAGTCTCTAATTTTTTGCGCGCCCGCTACGTTTCTACAGATATCGATGCTGCGCGTGGTGCGCAGCCCAGCCTTTGAACGATGGAGAACAGCAATGACCTCAGTATTTGACCGCGACGACATCCTGTTTCAGGTAGTGGTCAACCATGAAGAACAGTATTCCATCTGGCCCGATTACAAGGCTGTGCCGGACGGCTGGCGTACCGTGGGCAAGAGCGGTTTCAAGAAAGAATGCCTGGCCTACATCGAAGAAGTCTGGACCGACATGCGTCCGTTGAGCCTGCGCCAGAAGATGGATGGCGCGGCACTGGCCGGTTGATCTCTCTCGCCTCCCGATCCCGCCATGGGATCGGGAGTTAGACGCTCTTGTCTTTTTCCTGCCCTGACGCCGCCGTCACCACCTGCACGCTCAAGCGCGGCGTGGCCAGGTCCAGGCCAGCTTCATCCAGCTGACGCTTGAGCGACAGGTTGAACGCCCGCGACACTTCCCACTGTTTGATCGGCGCGGTCTTGAATCGGGCGCGCAGGATTGCGCTGCCGGACTCAAAGCTCTCCACCCCCTGAATCTCCAGCGGCGACCAGATATTGCGACGCTGCATCGGGTCGTTGCGGATTTTCTGGCCCACGTCGCGGATCAGCTTGATCGCGTCGTCGATGTCCATGTTGTAAGGGATCGCCACGCGGAAGATCGCGTAGCCGAACTCCCGCGAGTAGTTCTTGATGCTCTTGATTTCGCTGAACGGAATGGTGTGCACGATGCCGTCGATGTCGCGCAGGCGCACGGTGCGGATGGTCAGGCCCTCGACCGTGCCCAGGTGGCCACCGACGTCCACGTAGTCGTCGATGGCCAGGGAGTCCTCGATGATGATGAACAGGCCGGTGATCAGGTCCGCCACCAGCGATTGCGCACCGAAGCCGATGGCCAGGCCGATCACACCGGCACCGGCCAGCAGCGGCGTGACGTTCATGCCCATATTCGCCAGGGCGACGATGGCGGCGATGATGAAAATGGTCACGAACAGCACGTTGCGGATCAACGGCATCATGGTCTGCGCGCGGGCGTTGGCCAGGCCTTTGCGCGAGCGGGTCAAGGCGTGGTGGATCGCGGTGTCGCTGAGGATCCAGATCAGCCAGGCAAACAGCAGCGTGCCGCCCAGGCCGAACAGCTTGACGCTGATTTCATGGCCGTCGCCTTCGGTAAAGCGAATCAACGACAGGCCCCAGACCCGCAGACCCAGTTCGATAAACGCCAGCCATACCAGCAAGTGGGCGAGGGTGTAGAAAAAACTCTTCAGGCGCTCGGAATACAGCGCATGGCGCTTGTGCCCGCGCTGGGGCTTGAGCGAATGGCGGCGTACCAGGCCGTTGATCACCATGCACAACACCAGCAGCACCGTGCACAGCAGCGACTGGCGCAGGGCGGTGCTGGTGTCGCCGGCCGACAGAAACGTGGCGAACAGCGAGATGCCCACCAGCAACAGCGCCGGCAAGTACCAGAACGTGCCGATGATCGACAGCGTGTCGCTGAGGGTGCGCCGTGTGAGGCGGCGCGACAGTGGCTGGTTGCGGATCAGATGCGCGATCGGCCGACGAAAACGCAGGATAAACACCCCAGTGGACAACGCCGCCATCACATTGGCCACGGTCGCGGCGGTGTGTGCCAAGTGCTGCCCTAGGGATTGCATTAGACGCGGGTCGCTCAGGGCTTCGCCGAAGGCGGCGAAACTGCCGATCAGCCACAGCGGACGAAAAGCCTGATGGCGCAGGATGTACAGCGCACGATGGCGATGCGGGCCGTCGAGCAGGGAGAACGCAATCACACAGATTGCGGAAAAACAGGTGCCCACCACCAGCGCATAGGCCAGCACCATCGCCAGGGATTTGCCCAGGGACGAGGGCAGGGCGTAGCTCAGGTACACGGTGATCACCAGCGCGATCAGCCACGGCCCGAGTTTGCGCAGGGCAAAGCGCAGCATGTCCCAGGTGCGTGGGTGCTGCGGCAATTCTTCGGGCAGGCCGAAGCGCTCGCGCACGCGGTGGCTGAGCCAGATCAGCGCGGCGGCGAGCAGGCTCCACACCGCCAGAATCAAGGCAAAGCCGAAAATAATCGGTAGCCATTCGCTGGCCGGCAGCATCAGGGCTTCAAGTTCGTCCTTGGCCTGATCGACTTCATCGGACCAACGCCCCAGTGGGCTGTCGCTGCCGGAAAATTGCTGTTCCAGGCCTGACAAGGTGCTGCCGATCAAGCCGAGTACGCCTTGCTCGGCGGCCGGCTGAGCCTTTTGCGTGGCGGCGCGCAGTTTCTTCAGGTCACTGAGCAGTTGAGTGCGCTGCTGGTCGTTCTCCAGGGTTTTGATCACCTCGTCCAACGACTGCCCCAGCGGTACTTCGGCCTGGGGTTGGGCTTTATTGCCGCCGTTGAGCAGCCCCGGCAGGCCCGCTGCGTAGGCAGGCGCGATCGGCAGCAGGATAAGCAGGGCAAGCAACAGGGAACAGGGCAGGGCAAACAGACGGGAAAGCACGAGGCGGTCAACCTTGGAGACGACGAATTGACCGAGTGTACGAGGGCGCTATGCCAGATGCGAGTGCAATTCTTATTCAGCCAGTTTGGCGAGGATTTTGTACACCACGGTGCCCAGGATCAGCAGCATGCCGACCCACATGCCGAACACGCCCAGGGGCTTGTCGCGAAAGTTGAAACCCACTGCCAGCATGATCATGCCGATCAGGATAGGGATAAGCATGGCGTGGAACGAGGACATGGAAATCATGGAACGACGGCCTTGTCTGACGGGGAATATCGACCAGTCTAGGTCGGATTGCAGAAAGTGCAGATGATGCAGATCAGCTTTAGGCAAAACCCAATGAGGGAGGGGCTGCCCCCTCCCTCATTGATCAGGGCAGGTCGTGGCTGGCGTAGAACGCGCCCAGCACCTTCACCAAATGCGCCAAGTCATGGCTGCCGCACAGTTCGCGGATCGAGTGCATGGCAAATGTCGGCAAACCAATGTCCACGGTGCGCACACCCAGGTGGCTGGCGGTAATCGGGCCGATGGTGGAGCCGCAGCCCATGTCGCTGCGCACCACGAAGCTCTGCACCGGTACTTCCTGGGCCATGCACAGATGGCGGAAGAACCCGGCGGTTTCGCTGTTGGTGGCGTAGCGCTGGTTGCTGTTGACCTTGATCACCGGGCCGGCATTGAGCTTGGGGCCGTGGTTGGCGTCGTGCTTGTCGGCGTAATTCGGATGCACGCCGTGGGCGTTGTCCGCAGACACCAGCAGGGATTTCTGGATGGTCCGTACGAATTCATCACCTTCAGGCAACAGGCGACGCAGGGTCTGTTCCAGCATCGGGCCGTCGGCGCCGCAGGCCGAGCATGAACCGACTTCTTCATGGTCATTGCATACCAGCACGCAGGTTTCGTCGCTGTCGCTGGTGAGCAGGGCTTGCAGGCCGGCGTAGCACGACAGCAGGTTGTCCAGGCGCGCACCGGCGATAAAGTCGCCGTTGAGGCCGATCACCGCAGCGCTTTGGGTGTCGTAGAAGCTCAACTCGTAGTCGAGCACCACGTCGGCATTGAGCCCATGCTCGCGGGCCAGTTGGTCGGTGAGTACGGCGCGGAAATCCACGCGCTCGTCACCGGCAAACTGCGCCAGGATCGGCGGCAGTTCGGTCTGGGCATTGATCGCCCAGCCCTGGTTGGCTTCGCGATTGAGGTGGATGGCCAGGTTGGGGATGATCGCGATCGGCAGCTTGAAGTCGATCAATTGGCTTTCGACCTTGCCGTCACGGCGGAAAGTCACGCGGCCGGCCAGGGAAAGGTCGCGGTCGAACCACGGCGCCAGCAGCGCACCGCCGTAGACTTCCACGCCCAACTGCCAGAAGCCCTGGCGCTGCAACTCCGGCTGCGGCTTGACCCGCAGGCACGGGCTGTCGGTATGGGCGCCGACCAGGCGAATACCGCCCTGCAGCGGCGACTGGCGGCCGAGCTTGAAGGCGATGATCGAGGAGTCGTTACGGGTAACGTAATAGCGCCCGTTGGCTTCGGTGGCCCAGGTTTCGCGCTCGTCGAGACGCTGGTAACCGGCCGCTTCCAGGCGCTGGGCCAGGGCGGCGGTGGCATGAAAAGGAGTAGGGGAGGCCTTGAGAAAGTCGATCAGGCCTTGATTCAACGCTTCGCGCATAAATAGCTCCAGACAGCAATGCGCGGAGTTTACCGTTCGATGGCGGCAAGTGCACATAACAAATGTGGGAGACGGCTTGCCCCCGATTGCAGTGTGTCAGTCAGTACATCTGCCACTGATACGCCGTCATCGGGGGCAAGCTCCCTCCCACATTTGCCTGTGTTGACCACTTAAAAGGGTGCGGGGCACTCGAAGCGTAAGCGCTCGCCGCTTTGCGGATGGGTAAAGCTGAGCATGCTCGCGTGCAGGCACAGGCGCGGCCACGCAGCCAGGGCTTGTTCGTGGGCGTAAAGGCCATCCCCCAACAGAGGGTGGCCGATGGATAGCATATGCACACGCAATTGGTGCGAACGCCCGGTGATCGGCGTCAGCTCAACGCGACACCAATCGCCACAACGTTCCAGCACCTTCCAGAAGGTCAGTGCATGCTTGCCGAATTCGTGGTCCACCACATGCCGGGGCTTGGTGGGTGGGTCGTAGCGCAAGGGCAGGTCGATGCTGCCGCTATCCAGTGCCGGTTGGCCCCAGGCCAGGGCGGTGTAGGCCTTTTCGGTTTCACGGTCGTGAAATTGACGGGACAGCTCGCGGTGAGTATCGGCGTCGCGGGCCAGCAGGATGATGCCCGAGGTTTCCCAGTCCAGCCGGTGGACGATGCGAGCTTCGGGGTAGCCGTTTTCCTGCAGGCGCGTGATCAGGCAGTCCTTGTTGTCATCGGCGCGGCCAGGCACCGAGAGCAGCAGGGTCGGCTTGTTCACCACCAGGACCGCGTCGTCCTGGTAGAGGATATGAATGTTGGACAACGGCATTAAACAGCCTCGTAACAAACGCCAACGGCGGCTGGGCCGTCCGCTTCCCGTAAAGGGAGCCGCACGCCCCAGCCGCCGTGGCGACCGCCCGTTCGATCAACGATCGGGCAGGGTGATATTGAGTTCCAGAATCGAGCAGCTGCCGTCATTTTCCAGGGCGACATGCACGTCATCGTTGCCGATATTGACGTACTTGCGGATCACTTCGACCAGTTCCTTCTGCAAGGCTGGCAGGTAATCCGGTGTGCTGCGTTGGCCGCGTTCGTGCGCCACGATGATCTGTAGACGCTCTTTCGCGACCGACGCGGTGCTTGGCTTTTTGTTGGCGCGAAAGAAGTCGAGAAATTTCATTGTTTAGTTGCCTCCAAAGATACGCTCGAAGAATCCCTTCTTCTTGACATCGAGGAAGCGATGTTCCACGGACTTGCCCAGCAGGCGATCGACCGCATCGCTGTACGCCTGGCCGGCGTCGCTCTGGTCGTCGAGAATTACCGGAACACCTTGGTTGGAGGCTTTGAGCACCGCCTGGGATTCTGGAATGACGCCCAGCAGGGTCACGGCCAGGATCTCCTTCACGTCTTCAACGCCGAGCATTTCGCCGTTGCTGACGCGCTCAGGGTTGTAGCGGGTGAGCAGCAAGTGCTCCTTGATCGGGTCCTGGCCTTCTTCGGCACGCTTGGATTTGCTGGCCAGCAGGCCAAGCATGCGGTCCGAGTCACGTACCGAGGAGACTTCCGGGTTGGTCACGACGATGGCTTCGTCGGCGAAGTACATGGCCAGGTGCGCGCCTGTCTCGATACCCGCTGGGGAATCGCAGACCACGTATTCGAAGGTTTCCTTCAGCTCAGCAAGGACTTTGCCTACGCCTTCTTTGGTCAGCGCTTCTTTGTCGCGGGTCTGGCTGGCGGCCAGTACGTACAGGTTCTCAAGGCGCTTGTCCTTGATCAGGGCCTGTTGCAGGTTGGCTTCGCCGTTGACCACGTTGACGAAGTCGTACACCACGCGGCGTTCGCAGCCCATGATCAGGTCGAGGTTACGCAAACCGACGTCGAAGTCGACGATGACTGTCTTGTGGCCGCGCAGTGCGAGGCCGGTACCGATAGCGGCGCTGGTGGTGGTCTTACCCACACCACCCTTGCCGGATGTAACCACGAGAATCTTGGCCAAGGTGTTTCACCCCTAAGGAAAAAGGACTTTTCAGCCCCTGAAAAACATCTCTTGGAACTCGCTGCAGGCGGACAGCTACTGTAGGAAAAAGCTGTGGTTTCCGCGGGGAAACGCCAGCTTTCAGTTATTCCTACACAAGTCTTGCCGGTTTCGCTGTGCTATCAGAGTCTAGAGATGCTTGGAAAATGCGGCAGTATCCGTTAAAGCCGGATGATGTTCAACACATCGCCCGACAGGTTGACCTGAACGGCGGCCCCCCACAGCGGGTCGCGGCGCAAATCTTCGGAGACCTTGTATTGGCCGGCAATGGACACCAGTTCAGCGGTCAATTGCTGGCAAAAAATTCGGGCCTTGGTGTCACCCTTGATACCGGCGAGGGCGCGTCCGCGCATCGGGCCGTATACATGGATGTTGCCATCGGCCAGAAGTTCCGCGCCGGGACTGACCGAAGAGACCACCACCAGGTCGCCGCCCTGGGCGTAAATCTGCTGCCCGCCGCGTACGGGGGTGGTAATGATCTTTGTAGGCTTTATCGTCGGCTCGGGCGGTTTTTCCGGTTTTTTCTTTACGTCGCCTTCCGTCGGATCCAATGGACGTTCGCGCGCGCCGGACGGCGGCAGTACTGGTAGTTCAATGGCGATGGCGGCGGCAATGTCTTCGATGCGGCTGGCGCGGATGGCCAGGGTGCGCAGGCCATGGGAGCGGCACACGCGCATCAGACCAGGCAGGTCGATGGCGCCCTGGCCGGCGGGCAGTTTGTCCAGAGCCAGCACCAGCGGGGCGTTGTTGAAGAAGTTCGGCGCCAGGGCGACCTTGGCGGCCAATTGGCGGTCCAGGGCGTCGAGGTCGTTGCGCGCCAGTTCCAGCACGGTGATGGCGAGCATGCTGCCTTTCAACTGGAACACGGGATCTTGGTCTAGCGGTTCGGTTTGGCTCATGGTCGGCAAAAGCGGCTTGTCACGAAAAGTGTCGAGACTTATAACGAGAACACTCACTGGCCGCAAGCCGAGTCGAACCGTTGTAGAATGCGCGGCCCTTGTCTTTACCGGAATCTGTAATGGATCGCCCGCGTTTTCGAGCTGTATTTTTTCACCCGCGATTTTGGCTGTTATGGCTGGGACTCGGCCTCCTATGGCTGGTGACCCAATTGCCGTACCGCGCCCTGCTGACCATCGGTCGGTTGTTGGGCGCGGGCATGTACCGCGTGGCCGGCGAACGCCGCCGCATCGCCGCGCGCAACCTGGAATTGTGCTTCCCGGAAAAAACCGCCAAGGAGCGCAAGCGCCTGCTCAAGGAAAACTTCGCCTCCACCGGCATCGCCTTTTTTGAAATGGCCATGAGCTGGTGGTGGTCGCGTCAGCGCCTGGCGCGGCTGGCCCATGTTGAAGGCCTGGAGCATCTCAAGCAGGCACAGTTGGATGGCAAGGGCGTAATCCTGATGGCCCTGCACTTCACCACTCTGGAAATCGGCGCGGCATTGCTCGGCCAGAAGCACACCATCGACGGCATGTACCGCGAGCACGGCAACCCGTTGTTCGACTTTATCCAACGCCGTGGCCGCGAGCGCCATAACCTCGATTCCCTGGCCGTGGAGCGCGAAGACGTGCGCGGCATGCTCAAGCTGCTGCGCGCCGGCCGTGCCATCTGGTACGCACCGGATCAGGACTACGGCGCCAAGCAAAGTATTTTCGTGCCGCTGTTCGGCATCCAGGCCGCCACCGTGACCGCCACCAGCAAGTTCGCTCGCTTGGGCAAGGCGCTGGTGGTGCCGTTCACTCAAGAGCGTCTGGCCGATGGCAGTGGCTACCGCCTGGTGATTCACCCGCCGCTGACCGACTTCCCCGGCGAAAGCGACGAGGTGGACTGCCTGCGCATCAACCAGTGGGTCGAAGCCTCCGTGCGCGAATGCCCCGAGCAATACCTGTGGACCCACCGCCGCTTCAAGAGCCGGCCACCGGGTGAACCCAAGCTGTACGAAAAACGCCGTCGATAAGAACGACCTTTCCCCAATGGAGTGATGCGATGCGCCCAGCTGAACCGGTAACAGGCTTGATTCTTTCCGGCGGCGGGGCGCGAGCGGCGTATCAGGTAGGGGTGTTGGCGGCGATTGCCGAGCTGTTGCCGCCCGGCGCGTCCAACCCGTTTCCAGTGATTGTCGGCACCTCGGCCGGGGCGATCAATGCGGTGAGCCTGGCCAGCGGCGCCATGGATTTTCGCGCGTCCATCGAGCGCCTGACCGCCTTCTGGCAGGGCTTTCGCAGCCACTTGGTGCTGCGCAGCGACTGGCCCGGCGTGGTGCGCCAGGCCGCTCGCTTCCTGATCCACAGCCTGTTGGGCCTGGGCCGCCGGGTGCCGGTGGCGCTGCTTAACAGCTCGCCGCTGCGCGATTTGTTGCAAGACAAACTGCACCTGCAAGGCATCGATGAGGCTATCCGGCAAAACCACCTGCATGCAGTGGCGATCACGGCGTTCGGCTATGAGTCCGGGCAAGCCGTGACGTTCTATCAGGGCGGGCGCGCCATCGACGCCTGGCTGCGCCACCGTCGCATTGGCGTACCGACCCAGCTGACGGTAGAGCACTTGCTGGCTAGCTCGGCGATTCCGCTGCTGTTTGCACCGGTGAAACTCGACCAGGAATATTTCGGCGACGGTGCCGTGCGTCAATCGGCCCCCATCAGCCCGGCCCTGCACCTGGGCGCCAACCGCGTGCTGGTGGTGGGCGTCAGCGGCAACCCGCGAGGCAATGAACCGGCGGTGCAGCGCGCCTTTACCGGGCAGCAACCGACCCTGGCCCAGATCGGTGGGCATATGCTCAACAGCACCTTTATCGACAGCCTGGAAAGCGATATCGAATTGCTGGAACGCCTCAATCAGTTCAGCCATTTGCAGCCGGCCGACAGCGCGGCGCGCGGCCTGGCGCCGGTGGAAGTGCTGGTCATCGCGCCCAGCCAGCCCATCGACGAAATCGCCGCGCGGCATCGCCAGGAAATGCCGGCAGCGTTGCGTGTGTTCCTGCGCGGGCCGGGTGCGACCAAGACCAGCGGGGCAGGGGTGCTGAGCTACTTGTTGTTCGAGGCGGGGTATTGCAGCGAATTGATCGAGTTGGGCAGGAAAGATGCGCTGGCCAAGCGTGAAGAGATCACCCGATTTTTGGGTCTGTAGCCGATCTGACGGTGGGAGGGGGCAAGCCCCTCTCACACGCTGACCTGGGGCGTTCGCTCAGAAGTGGTACTTGACCAGGAAGCTCGCCGTGTCCTGAGTCGTCTTGAACGCGCCGGAATCTTCGATGCCGTACTTGTTTTTCCAGTAGTCGTATTCGAAACCGACGTACAGCTGTTTCTCGCCCCAGTTCATCGCCTTGCCCAGGTCGTATTTCACTTGCGGGTTGAAGTGCAGGTTGGCGTGGTAGGTGCCGCGGGCGTTCTTGTCGTTGTCCACCACCCAGTCCATAAAGCCGTCGATCAGGATGTTCGAGTTGCCCACCGGGATCGTGTACGACCACACCGGGGTGATCTGCCACACACCGTCGCCGGGGCGATTGCCTTCGGTCTGGCGCTGGTAGAAGTTCAACTGGAAGTAATCGAAACCGGGGATGTTCAAATCGAAGCCTGGGCCGACCAGGTATGACTCGTTGTCGCCTTCGCCGAACTCATATGTCATCGCCAGCAACACGTCTTTGATCGGGCCGAAGGACAAGTCCTGGTCGAGGATCTTACCGAACGACAAGCGCGGGCTGAACTCACCGTAGTAGGTGTTCGGGCCGACGTTGCCGTCTTCCTTGCCGTTATAAAAGATGCGGTCGAGGAAGAAGAAGTTGTCGCCGTACTTCCAGGCGTCGGCATGTTCGAACGTGACCGTTTGCTGGATCTGCGGGTTAACGGTGAAGTTCTTGCCCCACAAGTAGGTCAGGCTGTTGTTCTGCCACTGCAACAAGTCACCGGCCACGGCCTGGCCGCCGGCCAGCAGGGATCCCGCCAGCATCAGGCCTTTGAACATAGGTTTCATTCGGTTGCTCCCGAGTTAAAGTTTTTTTGGTTTTTCTTCTAATGCAGGCGCTCTGATGTGGCGCCTTTGGTTCGCTGTGAATATCGTCTGATCGGTCAGCTTTTATGGGTTTAGCAAGAGCCGCGCCAACGCGTTGAAGAGCAATCGATTCGAGCGGGCGCGGAGAATACTGATAACCCTGCCTGGGCTCAAGCGCGCTGTTACAGGGCGTACAGCGCGATGATGGGGCACGCTCAGGTGTGCGCGTGCTCGGCGACCGCCCGCTCGGAACCCCCGAGGATGTTGAACAACACATTCAGCGACAACGCGCTGAGGGTGGCCATGGCGATGCCGCTGTGGGTGATCGGGCTCATCCACAGCGGCAGTTGGGCGAAGAACTCCGGGCGCACCACGGGAATCAGGCCCATGCCGATGCTCACCGCCACCAGCAACTGGTTGCGGCGGTCGGCGATGTCGGCCTCTTGGAGAATCTTGATGCCGGTGGCCGCCACCATGCCGAACATGGCAATCGCCGCGCCGCCCAGCACCGCTGGCGGAATCGAGGCCACCAGGTAAGCGGCTTTGGGCAACAGGCTGAGCACAATCAGAAACGCGCCGGCCATGATCGTCACCGAGCGGCAGCGCACGCCGGTCATCTGCACCAGGCCGATGTTCTGGGCGAACGAGGAATGGGTGAAGGTGTTGAAGAACCCGGCCACGAACGACGCGCCGGCGTCGCACAGCAGGCCACGACGCAGCATCTTTGGCGTGACCTCGCGGTCGGTGATCTTGCCCAGCGCCAGGAACATCCCGGTGGACTCAACGAAGATGATCACCACCACCAGGCACATCGACAGAATCGGCGCCAACTCGAAGGTGGGCATGCCGAAATGCAGCGGCGTCACCACCTGCACCCACGGTGCCAGGGCCAGGCCGCTAAGGTCGACCATGCCGAGAACGCCGCACAGGGCGTACCCCAGGCCCATGCCGATCAGCACCGAGATGTTGACCCAGAAACCGCGCATAAAACGGTTGATCAGCAGGATGGTGGCCAGCACCAAAGCGGCAATCGTCAGGTAGATCGGTGAGCCGAAGGTGGCCGCCGCGCTGCCGCCACCGGCCCAGTTCACGGCCACGGGGAACAGCGACAGGCCGATGGCAGTGATCACGGTGCCGGTCACCAGCGGTGGGAAAAAGCGCACGACCTTGGACATGAACGGCGCGATTAGCATGCCGAAGAACCCGGCGGCGATGGTGGCGCCGAAGATCCCCTGTAAACCGATACCGGGCATACCGGCCATGGCGACCATGCTGCCAACGGCGGCGAAACTGGCGCCCATCATCACCGGCATGCGGATGCCCAGGGGGCCGATGCCGAACGACTGCACCATGGTGGCGACGCCGGCCACCAGCAGGTCGGCGTTGATCAGGAAGGCGATTTCTTCACGGCTCAGGCCGGCGGCTTGGCCAATGATCAGAGGCACGGCGACGGCGCCGCCGTACATCAACAAGACGTGTTGCAGGCCGACCAGAATCAGTTGCAAGAGGGGCAGCCGCACCATGGCGGGCGCGGCAGGAGTCTGCGGTTCTAACGGGGACATGCAACACCTCGAATCTTTTTTATTTTTGTATTGTGTGGAACGCAATCTCTAAACCACTGCAAGTCATCTGTGGGAGGGGGCTTGCCCCCGATTGCGTTGGTTCAGTCACTGATGTTTTGAATGACATACCGCTATCGGGGGCAAGCCCCCTCGCACATTTTGGAGTCGCACCAGGCTGTTAGTTGGTATGCGCCCCCTGGTTGATCCAGGTGCCGATCAGGTCGCGCTCCTGCTGGGTCATCTGAGTGATGTTGCCCAGTGGCATGATCTGGCTGGCCACAGCCTGGGCCTGGATGCGTGCCGCTTGTTGCTGGATCTGCGCCGGTGTATCGAACATCACGCCCGCCGGCGCGGTGCTGAACAACGGGCTGGTGGGCTTGGCCGAATGGCACACGGCGCAGCGTTCCTGGATCACTCCGTGGACCTTGTCGAAATCAATGGTCGCCTGGGCCGGTGCAGGTGCGGCAGCGGGTTCGGTTGCCGCAGGCGCGGCAGGTTTCAAGCCACCGCCCAAGGCGGTTTCCGGCAACGGTTGGTACTCGATGGCCGCCGGCGCCTTGGCAATCGGTTCGGCCGGCTTGGGACCGGTCACATAAGCCAGGCAGATCATCGCCAGCGCGCCAACCGGCAGGGTCCACGCGTACTTCTGGCTGTTGTGCCGGGTGTTGAAGTAATGCCGCACCAACACCGCCGCCACCGCGATACCGGCCAGGATCAGCCAGTTGTAATGGCTGCCGTAGGTGCTCGGGAAGTGGTTGCTGATCATGATGAACAGCACCGGCAAGGTGAAATAGTTGTTATGACGCGAGCGCAGCAGGCCCTTGGCCGGCAGCGCCGGGTCCGGTGTGCGGTTCTCGGCGATGGCCGCCACCAGCGCGCGCTGCGCCGGCATGATGATGCGGAACACGTTGCCCACCATGATGGTGCCGATCACCGCACCTACATGCAGGTAGGCGCCGCGCCCGCTGAACACTTGGCTGAAGCCATACGCGGCGGCAATCAACAGTACGAACAGGATGAAACCAAGCAGGGCAGGGCGCTTGCCCAGGGCCGAGTCGCAGAGGAAGGAGTAGATGAACCAGCCGGCGAACAGCGAGCCGATGCCCAGCAACACGCCTTGCGGACCACTGAGGCTGCTGCCCGGCGCCAGCAGGTACAAGGTCGGGTTGGAATAGAACACCACGCACAGCAGCGCGACGCCCGACATCCAAGTGAAATAGGCTTCCCATTTGAACCAGTGCAGGTTGTCCGGCATGGTCGGCGGGGCCAGTTTGTATTTTTCCAGGTGGTAGATACCGCCACCGTGGATCGCCCATAAGTCGCCGGCCAGGCCGTCCTTGGGGTTGACGCGGTTGAGGTTGTTTTCCAGCCAGACGAAGTAGAACGAAGCGCCGATCCAGGCGACGCCAGTGATCATGTGAACCCAGCGCACGCTCAGGTTCAGCCATTCCAACAGATGTGCTTCCACAGTCTTTACCTCTCGCCTGTCACCCTTGTTGTCGGGTGATCAGACCTTCTCTTATTGGTGGGGGGCGAGGATCAACCGCTCATCCTCTTGGAAAAAATGCTCATCGCAGTTATTACCTGTGCCACTGCGATCAACCACCAGGAAGTCATCCCGCTTTTCGATCGTCAGCACCGGGTGGTGCCAGACGCCGCGATGGTAATTAATGCCCTGCCTGCCGTTGGTGACGAAGGCGCGGACCAAGCCCGATACAGGTACATCGCCAAGTGGCGCGACCACGATCAGAAAGGGGTTGCCGAGCAGCGGAATGAAAGCCTGGCTGCCCAGCGGGTGTCTCTCCAGCATGCACACGGTCAGCGGCATGTCCTGCGCGTCGGCGCGGAAGATGCTGATGATGGCGTGGTCTTCCGGCTTTGCGGTTTCGACCGTGGCCAATTTGTGAAAGCGCATGGTCGACCCGTTGTTGATCATGAAGTGATCGCTGCCGTCGGTTTCGATAACGTCTCCGAAAGGGGCGAAGGCTTCTTTGGTCAGGGGTTCGATCACTAGTGTGCGCATGGCTGTCTTCTTATCCGAGTTCTGTGTTGTCTGGTCTATTGCTATCGCGGGCAAGCCCGCTCCCACATTTGGAATGCATTCCCCTGTGGGAGCGGGCTTGCCCGCGATTGGGTTCACCGCTTATTTAGCGACCTTGCCCAGCACGCGCAGGCGGCTTACACCCCCATCCGGGAATACGTTCAGGCGGATATGGGTAATCGGCCCCAGCGCCTTGATCTGCTCGGCGAAGGTGTGTTCGGCATGCATTTCAAGCTTCTGCGCCGGCAGCAGTTCGCGCCAGAACAGCGACTGGGTTTCGATCTGGCTGTCGGTGCCGCCTTTTACGAAAGCACCTTGGATCGAGCAGGTATCCGGGTAGTTGCCCTTAAAGTGCAGGGTGTCGACGATGATCTTCTCGATCTCGCCCGGATGGCCCAGGGCGACGATCACCCAGTCATTGCCTGGCGTGCGGCGACGCGCGGTTTCCCAGCCGTCGCCCATGTTGATGCCACGGCCTGGGTTGAGGATGTTGCTCATGCGGCCGAAGTGTTCGTCGGAGCACGCCAGGGCGCGGCCGCCGTTGAGCGCCGCGGCCAGGTCGACCTGTTCGTTGTCGCCCACCGCCGACCAATCCCGGAACGGCACGCCGTACACACGCAGACGCGCCACGCCGCCATCCGGGTAGATGTTGAAACGCAGGTGGCTGAACGCCTGGTCGTTGTTGATCTCATGGTAGTGGTGGCTGTTGCCCTGCAGCTCGACGGCCGACAGCACTTCGGTCCACTGGGTATTTTCGTCCGGCTCGCCAGAGGCCAGGAAGCAGGCTTCCAGGGAGGCCGACGGCGGGTAGTTGCCGGTGAAGAATGAAGTGTCGATGTCCACGCCTTTGATCGAGCCCGGCACGCCCAGGCGGATTACCGCGCTGTCGTAGCCTTCGAAGCGCTTGCGGCGCGACTCCCAGCCGTCCATCCACTTGCCGTTGTCATCGAACACGCCCTCCTTCCACACGGCCGGGGTCGGCTGGAACAGGCGGTTGGCGTCGGCGAACCAGTCATCGGTCACGGAGATGATCTTGGTGCCCAAGCGGGCGTCGGCCAGGTTGACGAACTTTTCGAAAGGTACGGCGTAAGATTTCATTCTTCTTGTCTGCCTTAGATAGAGTGGCTGGGGATGGTGTTTAGAGGGTCAGTAAACGGAACAACGCGATCTTGTTGATCTCGTCCAGCGCGCACTTGAACTCGGCGTCCGCCGAGTTGTGAATGCGCGTTTCGAACGCGGCGAGTATCTGATGCCGGTTGCTGCCTTTTACCGCCATGATGAAGGGAAACTTGAACTTGGCTTTGTAGGCTTCGTTCAGCTCGGTGAAGCGAGAAAACTCTTCGGCCGTGCATTGGTGAATACCGGCGCCGGCCTGTTCGTTAGTGCTGGCTTCGGTCAGTTGGCCCTGGACGGCGGCTTTGCCGGCCAGGTCCGGGTGAGCGTTGATCAGCGCCAGTTGACTGGCGTGATCAGCGCTCAACAGGATATCGCTCATGCGCTGGTGCAGGGTTTCGATCTGATCGATCGACGCGTCCTGGCCCAGGTCGAAGGCCTTTTCGGCCACCCATGGCGAATGTTCGTAGATATCGGCAAAGGCGCGGACGAAGGCGTCACGGCTCAAGGTCGAGGGTTGCAGGGTTTGGAACGCAGTCATTTTGCCGCTCCCTTGTACGGGTGGGTGGCTTGCCAGTGACGGGCGATATCGACGCGGCGAGTGAACCACACCTGTTCGTGGCTTTTGGCGTATTCGATAAAGCGTTTGAGCGAGGCCAGGCGCGCCGGGCGACCGATCAGGCGGCAATGCAGGCCGATGGAGAGCATTTTCGGCGCCTCGGCGCCTTCGGCGTAAAGCACGTCGAACGCATCCTTGAGGTACTCGAAAAAGTCATCGCCCTTGTTGAAGCCCTGCACCTGGGTGAAGCGCATATCGTTGGTGTCCAGGGTGTAGGGGATCACCAGGTGCGGCTTGCCGGTGGGGGTGTTGGGTTCCCAGTAGGGCAGGTCGTCGTCGTAGGTGTCGCAGTCGTAGAGAAACCCGCCTTCCTCCATCACCAGCCGCCGCGTGTTGGGGCCGGTGCGCCCGGTGTACCAGCCCAGCGGGCGTTCGCCGGTCAGTTCGGTGAGGATGCGGATGGCTTCGAGCATATGCTCGCGTTCCTGGGCCTCGTCCATGTATTGGTAGTCGATCCAGCGGTAACCGTGGCTGCAGATCTCGTGGCCGGCGGCGACCATGGCGCGGATCACGTCCGGGTGACGCTGGGCGGCCATGGCTACGGCGAAGATGGTCAGCGGGATATCGAATGCTTTGAACAACTTGAGGATGCGCCACACGCCGGCACGGCTGCCGTATTCGTACAGCGACTCCATGCTCATATTGCGTTCGCCTTGCAGCGGCTGGGCCGAGACCATTTCCGAAAGGAACGCCTCCGACTCTTTATCGCCGTGCAAGATGTTGCGTTCACCGCCTTCTTCGTAGTTGAGTACGAACGACAAGGCAATGCGCGCCTTGCCTGGCCAGTGGGGGTGAGGAGGGTTACTGCCGTAACCGATCAGGTCGCGTGGGTAGTCAGCGCTCACTGCAGTCTTCCTTCTTGTGCGTGGTAACAAGTGCGTGGCGGCCAGCGGAAAGACTGGGTGGCGTCACAGCGATGGGCTGATTGTATACAACTTGCCGGTCACTTTGTAAGCCTGTATTTCCGCATTTTTTCCAAGCCATCTGCACCGCTTAACCCTGCAAGAAACTTGCCCGGTTGGTCAGTAAATGTATAGCAGTCCTTTTAAACGCAAGGTTTACCGAGGATTCACCTGCGCGAAAAGCGCTGAGGAGCGTGCTGAAAATTTTGTGGTTTTTATTGTGTACAATTTTTATCAAAAGTGTCTTAATCAGCCATCGCCGTTTTTTTTCGCCCTGAAAAGGTGCGGCCTTTCTCACTCGACTGAACGGAGCCCCGATCCATGGGACGACTGACCACACACGTACTCGACGCGGCCCACGGCTGCCCCGGCAGCGCAATCAAGGTTGAACTGTACCGCGTCGAAGGCACGCAGCTGGAACTGGTGGCCAGCGCCGTGACCAACAGCGACGGCCGTTGCGACGCGCCATTGCTGCAGGGCGACGACTATCGCAGCGGCGTCTACCAGGTGCAGTTCAGCGCCGGTGACTACTACCGCGCCCGCGGCGTACAACTGCCGGAGCCGGCCTTTCTGGACGTGGTGGTGCTGCGCTTCGGCATCAGCGCCGAACAGGATCACTACCATGTGCCCTTACTGATTTCGCCTTACAGCTATTCCACCTACCGCGGTAGCTGAGTCGTCCCCGCGCTTCACACCCCCAAAGCTCTTCGTTGGTTTTTCGCCCGCTCACACTGCGGGCTTTTTTTTGCTCGGGCGGCGTTCAATTATCTAGCGCCTGCGCGAGCTTGGCCCTGCCTAGGCTAGGTGTTTTCCTCGACGAAGATACCGCCGTGACCTCACTCAACGACGACCCTACCGCCTTGCCTGCCGAGGCGGACGACCCGGCCCGTGCCGCCCACGAAGCGCGCCAGGCCCTGCGCGCCCAGCTGACCCAGCGGATCAACAGCAGCCCCCATCCCAGCCGTCTGATCAACCAGCTGGCGACGGCCGATCTGCGCTGCGCCGACGCGGCACGCCGCGTGTCAGGCCTGATTGCGCGCGCGCCCAAGGTGCTGCGATTAATTCGCGCCGCCCTGCGCCAGGCCTTCGATCTGGACCCGGACACGTTGCTGTTCACCGAACCCTTGCCGCCGGCCACCGCGAGCAAGGTGGAGTGCTTGACCGATCGGGCCCTACAGTTGCTCGTGCTGCCGTCGGTACCGCTCAATATCAATCAATTCACCGCCCTCAGCCTCAAGGACGAGCCGACGCGCCGTTTACCGTTCACAGTGCTGGAAGCACTGCAGCGAGTTGTCGCACTCAAGTTGTTCGAGCGCCTCAACACCGCTCAGACCGAGTACTGGCGGACCCTTGCCACGGGTTCCTGGCAGACCCGCGAGGAGCGCTGGGTGGAACTCCACAGGCAATTGTTCGCCGACCGGGCGCTGGTGGCGCGGCAATTGGACGAGCTGTCCAGCGCTGGTGCGGTCATGGTCCAGGCCCTGGTGGACGCACCGACCGCCGAAGCCCGCCAACGTGCGGGGCAGCAGTGGGCCAGCGTACAGGCCTGCCAATTGATGTGGCCGGGAGTGGGGCCGCGACTGATGCCCATCCCCGGTGCGTTGCATCTCTACCGGCAAGGCGACCCGGTGGGCATGCCCCATGTGATGTATCTGCCGGGGCTGAATCGCCCCTTTTACGAGTATCCGTCCTTCGCTCAGTTGCAGTGCGGCCTGGTCGCGCTGATCCGCAGCACGGTATTTGACGACCTGTGGCAATGCCTGCCGTTGCGACGTCGACACGAGCTGTGTCAATCCGGCATGGCGGTGACAGCGGCTCGCGGCTCGGCGCTGCATGGCGATGCCTTGGCTCTCAGCGCCCTGGCGATTCGCGACGGGCAATGGGAAAACGAGTTGGCCTGTGCCGTGTCGATCAACCTTGCGCAGGTGTTTTCCGCTGCGCGGCGGCCGGCTGTGACCGATAAGTCGCGGTTTCTCGCCCAGATCGAGCGGGGCCGGCGTCACAGCATCGGCAAGTCGCGCCTGGGACCAATCCGCCGCGAGCTGTTGGACTGGGACCAGCAGCGTCGCCGTCAGGAAATCAATTTCGCCAGCACGGCGCCGGACCTGGCGTTGAACACCGTGCAGCAGCAGGTCAAGCGTTATGAGAAGGGCCTGACTGCGCTGCTGGACCCCCACGACCCCGGCCAGGACACCCCGGCCTGGCAGGAATCAGTCACGCTGGAAAACCAACTCAACGGTCACGCTAACGGCCTGCGCACGCTGCTGCACGATGCTCAATTGAAACTGTTCGACGTGGCGTTCTGGGCCGCGCGCGCCGACGGTACGGCCCGGCGGGTGGCATGCTTTATCGCTGTCTGGCGCGAGCTGCTGCGTGACGAGGTTCAGTTGCAGCACCGGCTGCGCTTGCTGCGCACCCCCCATCGCGACCTGCTGCGTGAGGTGCTGGACGCTCCGCTGGCCCGTCAGCGTGAGGGCAGTCAAGCCCGGGTGTTGTCAGTGCGAGTGGGCGGCGAGCCGCTGCATGGCCTGTTTGTGGTGACCGAGGCGGCGGCCCTCGACGATCCGCAGCGACGTGCGCCGGTGCTGTTGTGCGCGTTCGGACAGGAGGGTGGGGTGGCGAGCTTTGCTCGTCTCGGCGCGCTGACCGAGGGGGTCAAGGCCAGTTTCGCCAGCCGTGACGCGTCACTGATGTGGCAGTACGTCGATCGCCAGCACCGTGGTGCGGTGCGCGCAGCGGTGGCCGGGCAGACTCTGGCCGTGAGCTATGCCCCCATCGACGGCGACCCGCTGCTGTTCGCGCTCAAGCGGCTGCTCAAGGGTTATATGCGCGTGTACCGAGGGATCGGGCGCACTCCCCCGGTATTCAGTGAAGTCAGCGATGTGCACCTGAGCGGTCTGTTGCTGGCCCAAGAGCTGGCGCAGCAGCTCACGGCTCCGGCCAGCGCAGCGCGGGGGCGGGCGCGGGCCCATGTCGATCTGGTGCGCCAGGCGATGGGCGCGCAGCCCACACTGCCGGCGTGGCTGAAAGAGGCGTCGGCCGCGCAGCTCGACCGATTCAAACGCCTGCAAGGCCACTACCTGAGCAGCACTTTTGCCCTGCAGGCACGTATGGAACAGTGCCTGCCGGATTTGCCCAGCTTCGCCCGCCGCGTACTTATTGCCCGTTTACGCGAGGACGGCCTCCCTCCGGCGGTGGACATCGACACGCCGTTTATCGAAATGCCCGACCATGTCGACGGTCGTTTCTGTAGTGCAGATGCCACCTGCAGTGTGGGCGATCGCAAGGAAATCCTCACTCCCAGCACCGGGCGCACTCAGTTCACTTTGCTGCAACTGGCGCTGCATAACCTCGACCCCCAGATGTTGCCCACTTGGTGGCGATTTAGATTTGCACAGTACCTGAAGCCCGAATGGAAGGGGCTGCTGAGTCCGCCCTACCTGATCGCCATGGTCTCCTCGCTGGATATCGGCGGTCGGTATGAGGCGCTGATCAATGGAGTGTTTTACCCGCGCGACGAGGCGCCACGGCGCTTGACTGAGGGGCGCGTGCCCACCTTGCTCAGGCGCGCGCTGGTCACAGGCGCTGACGCGCACCTGTATTCGGCGACTCAACAGGGGCTGACGCCCAGCGCTCAGCGCCTGTTCAGCCTGGCCATGGCGGCGCGCACGCCGAACGACTTGCGCCAGCAGGGCTATCACCTGCAACTGTATGTGGTGCATCTGGTGGGCCACACGTTGCAGCACGATCGCTACATTGCCGGCATCGTGATGATTCACGACCTGCTGTCCCAAGGCTGCGTGGTTTACTGGCCCGCTGCGCCGGATGGCAATGCCATCAGTGAGCACAGCAGCCTGCAACTGGCGCGGGAATATCTGAATCGCATCGGCGCAGTACCGCCTAATACCAAAGCCTTGGCGCGGCACATCGCACCCGGCTGGGCATTCGAAGCCATCGCGCACACGCCTGACGAAGCCTGCGCGCAGCCGCCGCAGTTCCAGGCGGTGTATCTGTTGCCGGGGTACGTCATGTTGCAAGGGCTCTGGCGCGGCGCCGAGTTTGTGCGCTCGTTCAGTGTCAAGCATCAGGAGCCGACGGCGCTGGCCGCGGAAGCCGAAGCGCAGACCCTTGAGCAGATCGCCAGCGATCCCTTGAACTGGTTGGCATTGGTGCCCACCTCCCAGTGCGATGCCCAGGCCCTGTTGTACCAGGCGCGGGTGCTTGAACTGCATCGTCAGGCCCAGGCCGGCAGCCACTCCGGTAAAACCCTGGAAAAGTACCGCACCCAACGCTTGCAAGCGGAAAAAGACCGCCGCGACCGGGCATTGCTGTCGCTTTTCGTGCCCTGGTTCGGCTTGGTGAACCAGCTCTACGAGGTGTTGTTGGCGGCACGGCGTTATCACCATAGCGGTGACCCACGGGATGCGGTGGATGTGGCATTTGGCGCGGTATTCCTGCTGGTGGATCTGATACTGAGCGTTATGCCTGGGCCAAAAGCGCGCAAGGGCGTACCGCTACGCTCCATGGGGATAGGTCTGAACCGCCTGCATCGCACGACGCTCGTCGAGGTTGGCCGGGTGCCTCGGCTGGGCCGGTCGGCTTCTCCCGCTGGGCAGCTCAAACTGCTGGAGCGATTCAGGAAACCGGGCGTGCCAGCCGACGCCGTGCCGCTCAGTGGGCCCGGTGAAAAAGGCTTGTACGTCAAACATGGTGAGCCGTTCATGGTGGTAGGCGAGGACCGCTACCCGGTTTACCGACGCGGCGACGAGCAGTTTTTGCGCCTGAAAAACCAGGACGGGTCGGGTCAGGATGAACTGATCCTGACGATTTACGCGCCCGGTGAATGGCTGCTGGGTGCGGACGCTCCGGTGGCCGGCCCCAGCTCTGGAGTGCTCAGTCCGTGGCGGTCTGACACGCCGGTCGCCTGGTCGCCACCTGCGCGCGGCGCCACCGAAACCGCCGTGCGTCAATCGCCGGGCCCCCAGGTGGCGTGGCGCGATTGGCATGCCAATATCGTTGCGCAGTTGCCGGAAGCGCCGTCCGGGCATGGGGTGTTTCTGGTGCCGATGCAGCCTGAAGTCGCGTTGCCCCATCCGCCCTTCAAGTCGGTTTCTTCTTCGCCGTCGTTGCAGGAGCGCAACTACTACGTAGTCAGGATCGACGGCCACTACTACCGGTTGCTGCCCCAGGGCAGCAACGCGCCCCTCGACCAGATTATTTTCCTGACGAAAGACAACCCACTTTTCTCTCGGGCTGTCGACGATATCGAGCGTTGGCTCAACAGCCAGCTCCACGAGCAACCGATTCCGGCGACCCTGAACGCCGAAAAGCGTTGGCAACTGCATCGCCCGTTGTTCGACCGCCCGCTGGAGCAATCCGTGGCCCAGGTGTTTCCCGGCATGACCCTGGCCAGCCGACGTTTCGCCGGCCAGCGCTTGATTGAACTGGCGGACACCGGCCGCACGGCGTCGGCCACGCACCTGTTGAACGTGCGCGCAACCCTGGACGGCTGGATTGCGGCCGGGGGCCAGACCGATGACCTGTTCAAACTCCTGCGCCCGGCCGAACCCTCGGGCAAACAAGCCTTTTTCATCGGGTTCGAAGGCAAGGCGCCTGGCTTCTCGCGCGTGGATTTCCAGCCGCCCACCCCCTTGGCGGCGTCACTCAAGGCGCCTGTTTCCGCGTCGCTCGGTGCGTTGCAGAAGAAGCAGGCAAAGGATGTGCTCTTGCGTGAGCGAGGGCAGGCGCAGCAGGCCACAATCAGACAAGTGTTGGAGGCACAAGGCTTTGTGCTCAGGTCGATGAAGAAAACCCATGGCGGGCGGGAGCATTTCGTGTGGGTGTGTACCCATGAGCGCTCCGACAACGTGTATTACCTGTCGACCCAATGGCTTGAATCAGGCAGCGTTGCGGGCGTTCCCAGGCTGTCGAAGGAATCGGTCGCCAAACAGCTGACCCTTCATCCTACGTCAGAGGTGCATCGTCTGGTCAACGATGCAATGGGCAGCGAGCGCTTGGTGACGATGGTGGGGGGCGTTCAGTGGCCGGTCAAAGGCAACCTTCCCCCCACCGTGTATTTCATCAAGCCTCAGCTTACTAGCCCTTGAGCAGGGAGACCGCGCCGGCACCGCCGAACAGCCCGGCGCTGAAGCGGTTGAACCAGCTCTGGCCCTTGCCGGTGCGCAGGTAGCGCGCCGCGCCATGGGCGCCGAGGCCGTAGGCCAACTTGCAGAGCAAGTCGAGTACGGTCCAGGTGGCGATCATGATCAGCAATTGCGGCAGGAACGCCTGCTGGCTGCTGAGAAACTGCGGCAGGAAGGCGGCGAAAAACAGGATGTCCTTGGGGTTGCTGGCGCCCAGCACAAAGGCTCGCCCGAACAACGCGCGAAAACGCGGCACCGGCACCGCGTCCGGCACCACCGCGCCTTGGGACGGCAGGCGCGATTGCTGCCAGCTTTGCCAGGCCAGGTAGAACAGGTACAGCGCGCCGACGATTTTCAATGCGCTGAACAATTGCTCGGACGCCAGCAGCAGCGCCCCCAGACCCAGCGCCGACGCACTGAGCAGGCAGATCGAGGCGAACACCCCGCCCAGAAACGCCGGATACGAGCGGCGCAGGCCGTAGTTGAGGCTGTTGCTGATCATCAGCAGTGACAGCGGGCCCGGAATCAGGATCACGATCAAGGCAGCGCCGCTGAACAGCAGCCAGGTTTCCACGCTCATTACATTCCTCCCTTCATGCAAAAGCCCCACCCGAAGGTGAGGCGGTTATCGCCGTTTGCCTGGGTTACAGGAAAACGAATTTGGCGATGAAAATTGCGCACAGCACCCACAGGCTGATGGATATTTCACGGTATTTGCCGGTGCCGGCCTTGAGTGCCACATACGTGATAAAGCCCAGGGCGATACCGTCGGCCACAGAAAACGTCAGCGGCATCATGATCGCCGTGACAATCGCCGGAATGCTGTCGGTGGCTTCGTCCCAGTTGATATGGGCCATGCTCGCCATCATCAGCATCGCGACATAGATCAGCGCGCCGGCGGTGGCGTAGGCCGGAATCATGCCGGCCAGTGGCGCAAAAAACATCGCCGCCACAAACAGCACGCCCACGGTCACGGCGGTCAATCCGGTGCGCCCACCGGCGGCCACGCCGGCAGCGCTTTCCACGTAACTGGTCACCGGCGGCACACCGACCATGGCCCCAAACACGCTGGAGGCGCTGTCGGCCTTGAGGGCGCGGGACAGGTTATCGATCTTGCCATCGGCATTCACCAGCCCGGCCCGTTGCGCGACGCCCATCAAGGTGCCGGCGGTGTCGAACATGTGCACAAACAGAAAGGCGAACACCACGCTGATCATGCTGACGTTGAACACGCCTTTGACGTCCATCGCCATCCAGGTCGGCGCCAGGCTCGGCGGGGTGGACAGGATGCCGTTGTAATGCACCAGGCCCAGGCCCCAACCGGCCAGGGTCACGGCAATGATGCTGATCAGAATCGCGCCGAACACGCGGTGGTAGCTGAGGATCGCAATCAGCAAAAAGCACACCGCCGCCAGCAGGGGTGCCGGCTCGTGCAGCGACCCGAGCTTGATCAGGGTGGCCGGGCTGTCGACGATGATGCCGGCGGTTTTCAGGCCGATCACCCCAAGAAACAGACCGACACCGGCGCCCATGGCATGCCGCAGGCTGACCGGGATGCTGTTGAGCAGCCACTCGCGGATGCGCGACAGCGTCAGCAGCATAAACAGCACCCCGGAGATAAACACCGCACCCAGGGCGGTCTCCCAGTGATAGCCCATGGTGCCGACCACGGTGTAGGTGAAAAACGCATTCAAACCCATGCCCGGTGCCAGGCCCACCGGCCAGTTGGCGTACAGGCCCATCAGCAGGCAACCGAGGGCGGCGGCGATGCAGGTGGCGACAAAGGCCGCACCGTGATCGATGCCGGCATCGGCCATGATGTTGGGGTTGACGAAGATGATGTAGGCCATGGTGATAAAGGTGGTGAGGCCGGCGATCAGCTCGGTCTTCACTGTGGTGCCATGCATGCGCAGTTTGAACAGACGTTCCAGCCAACCGCCTTGGGAGGCGGGTGACAGGTCCAGCGTAGGGGCTTCGGATTTGCGGCTATCCACAGCGAGTACTCCTCAAGCATTTTATTGTTATGGCCAGCGCAGGGCGCTGTGAGGTTACTGGCGGGTTTTGTTGACTAATAGGTCAGGAACTCGCACGAAGCGAATTATGCTTTTGTATACAAAGAAAGCAAATAATGTTTTCCATTTTGTGTGCGAAAGGAATGAAAGGCAAACCTCTAGTTTTTCGCGCTCAGCGCCATATTCACCGCCAGCCAGCCTTTCACCGCCTCTTCACCGGCTTCACTGAAGGCGCGCTGCAGCAACTTCACCTGCTCGCGGCGCAGGGATTGTTCGAACCGTCGACCGTCTTCGCTGAGCTCCAGCAGGCGTTTGCGCTTATCGGTCTGCGACGCCACGCTGCTCACCAAGTGCATTTCCTGCAGTTGGCGCAACGGCATGTTCAGCGCCTGCTTGCTCACCCCCAGCAATGCGAGCAACTGCGTCACGCTCAGGGCCGGGTAGCGGGCGATAAAAAATACAATGCGCTGATGTACCCGGCTCAGGCCGCGACGTTCGAGCATTTCATCGGCCTTGGCGGTGAACGCCTGGTAGCCGAAGAAAAACGCTTCCATGGCTTGCTGCTGGCTGTTTGGGTTTTTAAGGTCAAGCATGTTGACGTATCCAGGTGAGCTGTCGTAATTTCGGTCAACCAGTTTGACGTATTTCCTACAGTCTTCGCCAGCGGTGACCTTATGGCCTTCTCCGAACGTGTTACGCGCCTTAAAAGCTCCTTGATCCGTGAAATCCTCGCCGCGGCGCAGCGCCCGGAAGTGATGTCGTTCGCTGGCGGGCTGCCGGCCGAAAGCATGCTGCCGGCGTTGAAGTGGGATGACATGCCATTGAACATCGGCCAATACGGCATGAGCGAAGGCGAGCCGCAGTTGCGGGAATTGCTGGCGGCCGAAGCGCGCGCCCTGGGCGTGCCGTGCCAGGCCAGCCAGGTGCTGGTGGTCAGCGGGTCCCAGCAGACCCTGGACCTGGCGGCCAAGCTGTATATCGATCAAGGCACGCCCATCCTGCTCGAAGGCCCGACCTACCTGGCCGCGTTGCAGATCTTCCAGCTGTTCGGCGCCGATTGCCTCACTGTGCCCCTGGAGGACGACGGCCCCGACCTGGCCGCGTTGCGCGCCAAGCTTGAGCGTCATCGCCCGGCGTTCATCTACTTGATCCCCACCTTCCAGAACCCGTCGGCGGTGCGCTATAGCGAGGCCAAGCGCGACGCTGTCGCCACGTTGCTCGACGAATTCGGCGTGACCCTGATCGAAGACGAACCCTACCGCGAACTGACCTTCGACGGCGCCAGCGCGCGGCCCATCGTCAGCCGCCTGCACAAGGCCAGTTGGATCTACACCGGCACCGTGTCCAAAACCCTGCTGCCGGGCCTGCGCGTCGGTTACCTGATTGCCAGCCCCGACCTGTTCCCGCACCTGCTCAAGCTTAAGCAATCGGCGGATCTGCACACCAATCGCGTGGGCCAGTGGCAGGCGATGCAGTGGATCGGCACGCCAAATTATCAGCAGCACCTGGCTGAACTGCGCCGTTTTTACCGCGAGCGCCGCGATGGGTTTCAGGCCGCACTGGAACGGCATTTCAGCGAACTCGCCGACTGGCAGGTGCCCCAGGGCGGATTATTCTTCTGGCTGACCTTGAAACAGCCGCTCGATACCCGCACTTTGTTGGCGCCCGCGCTCGCTCAGAACGTCGCCTTTATGCCCGGCGAACCGTTCTTTTCCGAGCCGGACCAGCACCTGGGCTCACTGCGGCTCAATTTCAGCCATATCGACCCGTCCCGCCTGGACGAAGGTCTGATGCGTCTGGCCGCCGTGATCCGTCAAGCACAGCACGCGCAAGCGGCATAAGGGGAACCCCATGTACAAGGTTTATGGCGATTACCGCTCGGGCAACTGCTACAAGGTCAAACTGATGCTCAACCTGCTGGGCATCCCGTATGAATGGGTGAATGTCGACATCCTCAACGGCGACACCCAGACCGCCGAATTCCTGGCCAAGAACCCCAACGGCAAAATCCCGGTGCTGGAACTGGAAGACGGCACCTGCCTGTGGGAATCCAACGCGATCCTCAACTTCCTCGCCGACGGCAGTGAGTTTCTGCCCACCGAGCCGCGCTTGCGCACCCAGGTGCTGCAATGGCAGTTCTTCGAGCAGTACAGCCACGAGCCTTACATCGCCGTGGCGCGGTTTATCCAGTACTACCTGAACATGCCGGAAGATCGCTTGGAGGAATACAAAACCACCCATAAGGGCGGCTACAAGGCGCTGCGGGTGATGGAACGCCAACTGCAAGCCACGCCATATCTGGTGGGCGAGCAGTATTCGATTGCCGATATCGCGCTGTATGCCTACACCCATGTGGCCCACGAAGGCGGCTTCGATCTGGCGCCGTACCCGGCGGTGCAGGCCTGGCTGGCACGGGTGGCCAGTCATCCCAAGCATGTGGCGATGCTGGACTGATCACTCCATTCAGTTCGATGAGGTGTCAGATAACTCATCGCTCAGCAGGTCGAAACAGCGCTGCGCCGCCGGGCTCAGCGTTGTGCCGCTGCGACTGATCAGGCCGATCTCCCGGCTTACCCCGGGATGATCGATGGCGATCCGCTGTAACCCCTCCAAACTATCTGCCGCCGATTCCGGCAACACACTGATCCCCAATCCCTGACGCACCAAGGCCAGCACCGTCGACATGTAGTTAGCCTCCATGCCGGCCGTCATGCTCAGCCGCGTCTGGTCGAACAGCGCGTCCACCTGCTCGCGCACACTGCTGTCACGGCCGGTGAGGATGATCGGCTGGTCCGCCAGTTGCTCCAGGGACAAGCGTGGCAAAGCCGCGAAGGGATGATCCAGCGGCACAAACGCACACAGGCGGTCATTGAGCACCGGCACGAAATCCAGGCCATGGCTTAAGCGCGCCCGCACGCCGATGCCAAAGTCCACGTCGCCGGCGCGCACCTGGGCATGAATGCGATGGGCCACCACGTCGTGCAGACGCACGTCGATCCCGGCAAAGCGCTCGCGGAACAGACGCAGCGCCGGGGGCAGGCTACCGGCGCACACCGAGGGCAGGGCGGCAATGGTGACCACGCCCCGGCGCAACGCGGCGAGGTCGCGCGAGCCGGTGACAATGTTATCCAGGTCCAGCAACAGTTTTTCCATCGGGCCGCGAGCTTCCTGCCCGGCGGGGGTGAGGCTGACGTGGCGCGGGCTGCGGTCGAGCAGGGCGATGCCCAGCCACTCTTCCAATTGCTGCACTTGCACGGTGAGCGCCGACGGCGAGAGGTTCAGTTCGCTGGCGGCCTTGGTAAAGCTGCCGGTGCGCGCGACGGTGAGAAACGCTTGGATATGCTGGATCGAATTTTTCATCGTTTTGTTTTTCCGAACATGCCGGGCTGAATATTCCAATTTACAAAGACTACCGCGCTTCCAATACTCCGTGGAAAACAATAACCGGCCAGCAAAGGCCGCTCTGGAGTCCCCATGCTCGCTACCCTGGGTGTCATTACCATCCTGTGCCTGCTCATTGCCGTCATGAGCAAACGCCTCTCGCCACTGGTGGCTTTGATCGCTTTGCCGATCATCGCCGCGCTGCTCGGCGGGTTCGGCCTGCAAACCAGTGCCTTTATCATCACCGGCATCAAGAACGTCGCGCCTGTTGTGGGGATGTTCGTATTCGCCATCCTGTTTTTCGGGATCATGACCGACGCAGGCATGCTCGACCCCATCATTGACCGCATCCTGCGCACGGTGGGCACGCGCCCTACACGGATTGTCGTCGGCACCGCGACCCTCGCGCTGCTGGTGCACCTGGACGGCTCCGGTGCGGTGACCTTCCTGGTGACGGTGCCGGCGATGTTGCCGCTCTATACGCGGCTGGGCATCGACAAACGCATCCTCGCGTGTGTGTGCGCCATGGCCGCCGGGGTCAACTTTTTGCCGTGGACCGGCCCGGTACTGCGCTCTTCGGCCGCGCTGCATGTGCCGGTGGCGGACTTGTTCCAACCGCTGATTCCCGTGCAGATCGTGGGGCTGATCTTTGTGTTCGCCTGCGCCTGGTGGCTGGGCCGGCGCGAAGAAAAACGTCTGGGCCTGGGCGCCGGTTCGACGGTAGACGCCGTGCCGCAACGCGTACTCAGCGAGGACGACCTCAAGCTGCGGCGCCCACGGCTGTTCTGGCTCAACCTGATCCTGACCGTGCTGGTGATGGTGGTGATGATTGCCGGTTGGGTCGACCCGGTGGTGATGTTCATGCTCGGCACCGTCGTGGCGCTGTGCATCAATTACCCGAACGTGGACGCCCAGCGTGCGCGCATCGACGCCCATGCGAAAACCGCCTTGACCATGGCCAGTATCCTGCTCGCCGCCGGGGTGTTCACCGGCATCATGCAGGGCACCGGCATGCTCAAGGCCATCGCCGAAGTGGCGGTGGCGCAGATTCCGGCGGGCCACGGCAAGCTGATCCCGGCGGTGGTGGGCTTCATATCCATGCCCCTGAGCATGCTGTTCGACCCCGATTCCTACTATTTCGGCGTGATGCCGGTGATCGCCGAAGTCGGCAAGGCCCTCGGCGTGGACCCCCTGCAAGTGGCCCAGGCCTCGCTGCTGGGCGTGCACACCACCGGTTTCCCGGTCAGCCCGCTGACCCCGGCGACCTTCCTGTTGGTGGGCCTGTGCAAGATCGAACTGGCCGATCACCAGCGCTTCACCATTCCGTTTCTGTTTGCCGCGTCAGTGTTGATGACCCTGACCGCGTTGCTTTTGGGAGTGATCTGACATGAACACCTTGCGCATCGGTTCCGGCGCCGGCTATTCCGGCGACCGCATTGAACCGGCCGTGGAACTGGCCGAGCACGGCGACTTGGATTACCTGGTTTTTGAATGCCTGGCCGAACGCACCATCGCCCTGGCCCAACAAGCACGCATCAGCGATCCCCAGGGCGGCTACGACCCGCTGCTGGGCGAGCGCATGCGCCGGGTGCTGCCGTTTGTCGGCGCGCAGCCGGGGCGCCGGCGTTTGCGGGTGATCACCAATATGGGCGCGGCCAACCCGCTGTCGGCGGCCGAACACGTACGGCGCATCGCCGATGAACTGGGCCTGGACCTCAACGTTGTGGCGGTGGTCGGCGACGACGTATTGCCGCTGCTACGCCCCGAGCAGGTGCTGGATAACGGCCAGACCCTTGCCTCACTCGGCGCGCGAGTCATCTCGGCGAACGCCTACCTGGGTGTCGATGGGATCCTTGAGGCCCTGCGCGCCGAGGCCGATGTGGTGATCACCGGGCGTGTGGCCGACCCGTCGTTGTTCCTTGCGCCGCAGATGTTTGAATTCGGCTGGGCCGCGGACGATTGGCCGCGCCTGGGCCGGGGCACCCTGGTGGGGCACTTGCTCGAATGTGCAGGACAGGTCAGCGGCGGCTATTTCGCCGATCCGGGGTTCAAGGACGTGGAGGATTTGGCGCGGCTCGGCTTCCCGTTGGCCGAGATCGATGCAGAGGGCAGCGCGGTGATTACCAAGGTCGCGGGTTCCGGTGGGCGGGTCAGCCGCGCCACTTGCACCGAGCAATTGATCTATGAGGTGCATGACCCGGCGGCCTATCTCACCCCCGACGTGATTGCGGACTTTTCCAAGGTGAGCTTTGTCGACGAGGGTGTGGATCGCGTTCGGGCCCAAGGCGCCGATGGCCGTGGGCGTCCGTCGCAGTTGAAGGTCAGCGTGGGCTATCTGGATGGCTGGATCGGGGAAGGGCAGATGTCCTACGGCGGCCCCGGCGCTGTCGCACGGGCGCAGTTGGCGCGGGATGTGGTGCTCAAGCGTCTTGAATTGATGGGAGTGAAGATGCAGGACGTACGCGCCGAATTGATCGGTATCGACTCGCTGCACGGTCCGCGCAATAGCGTGGAGCCCTGGGAAGTGCGGCTGCGCGTCGCCGCCCGCTGTGAAGAGCGTAGCGACGCCGTGCGCATCGGCAACGAGGTGGAAACCCTGTACACCAACGGCCCGTCCGGCGGCGGCGGTGCCAGCAAAAGCCTACGCCAGGTGGTGGCGGTAGCGTCGTTGCTGCTGCCCCGTGACGCGGTCAACCCGAGGATTCAGGCATGAAACTGCACACACTGGCCCATTCCCGTACCGGCGATAAGGGCGATACGTCGAATATCTCGATCATTGCCTACCGCGCCGAGGATTACCCAAGGCTGTGCGAACAGCTCACCGCCGAACGGGTCGCCGAGTTTTTCGCCGGGTTGCTCGGCCCAGGCGCGGCACCGGTGCGGCGCTATGAACTGCCCCATGTGCACGCGCTGAATTTCGTGCTGCCGGGGATACTGCGCGGCGGCGTGACCCGCTCGCTGGCCCTGGATGCCCATGGCAAGTGTCTGGGCTCGGCGCTGCTGGATCTGGAACTCACCCCGGCAAAGGGGCGGTAAGTCTGTCAGACGGCGGCGAAGCGCTTATCCAGGTAATCGATGATCACCTTGGAGTCGTACATCCAGGTGGTCTGGCCGTTTTCTTCGATACGCAGGCACGGCACCTTGATCTTGCCGCCTTGCTCCAGCAGGGTCTGACGGTCCTGCTCATTGTTCTTCGCGTCCTTCAGCGCTACCGGCACATTCAGGCGATGCAGAGTGCGGCGGGTCTTCACGCAGAACGGGCAGGCGTGGAACTGATACAGGGTCAGGCCCTTGGCCGCTTCGTTGACCTGTGCCTGTTGCTCGGCGGGGCGCTGCTTTTTACGGGGACGGGTCAGTAAATCGCCCGCGATGATGACGTGGCCGAGGCCCACTCGAAGTGCTTTGACGAACATGGCTGAAACCTCTTGCCCAACACAGAAGGGGCCGCAGCTTACCTGATTTGTGCAGGCGAAAAAAAACCGGCGATGAACGCCGGTCTTTTCCTACGCAGCCGCTTACTTGATCAGACTGAGAAATTCGCTGCGGGTGGCTGCGTTTTCGCGGAATTCACCGAGCATCACCGAAGTGATCATCGACGAATTCTGCTTCTCCACGCCGCGCATCATCATGCACATGTGCTTAGCCTCGATCACCACCGCCACACCCAATGCGCCGGTCACCTGCAGCACGGCATCGGCAATCTGGCGGCTGAGGTTTTCCTGGATCTGCAGGCGACGCGCATACATATCGACGATCCGCGCCACTTTGGACAGGCCCAACACCTTGCCGCTCGGGATATAGGCCACATGGGCCTTGCCGATGAACGGCAGCAGGTGGTGTTCGCACAGCGAGTACAACTCGATGTCCTTGACCAGCACCATTTCGCTGTTGTCGGAACTGAACAAGGCACCGTTGGTGACTTCTTCGAGCGTCTGTTCATAACCGCGGCAAAGGTATTGCATCGCCTTGGCGGCACGCTTGGGCGTGTCGAGCAGGCCCTCGCGGGAAACGTCCTCGCCGAGTTGGCCGAGGATCGCGGTGTAATTCTGTTCCAGTGTCACAGGACTGTTTCCGTATGGGTTTCAGGACGGTACGGTGTATGCCTGTACCAAGATGGAGCGCTGCGCCGTATGCAGCGGCAGCAGTTAATGTGGCGCACATAGTAGCCTAGGTACGCGGACAGTTGTATTCCTGGGCGATGTCAGTGCTAGAGTCGACCTCCGTTCAGAGGCAGGAACTGATGACCTTGCAGGATCGTAGTGTTTCCGAGCGTGCGCTGATCTTGCCAAGGCAAATCGCACGCGTATCGCGCGTGAGTTGGCCTGCTTGACTAAATATCCGGGTGAACGCTGCCCAGTGTCGGTATTTATGGCCGGCTCTCCGGGGGCGGGGAAGACAGAAGTCTCTAAATCCTTTATTCGCTTGATGGAGGATGGCGGGACTAGCGCATTGCGAATAGACCCCGATGATTTTCGGGTTTATTTTCCTGAATACAACGGAGCGAACTCCAGCCTGTTTCAACGTGGCGTAACTTTGATCGTCGAACGGACCATAGACTTGGTTTATCAGCAGAACCAGTCCTTCTTGTTGGACGGGACGTTGGCGAATTTCGCAGTGGCTCGTAAGAACATTCAGCGCGCGCTGGATAAGGAAAACAGGTCTGCACAAATCATTTATGTTTATCAAAAACCTGAGCTTGCCTGGGAGTTTGTGCTGGCACGGGAGGCGGTAGAAGGTCGAAACATTCCGTGTAAGGAGTTCATCCGTCAATTTTATGCCTCAAAGACGACAGTGTGCGGATTGAAGCGAGAGTTTCTGGGACATCTGCAAGTCGATGTTCTTATTAAAGATACCGATGGAGGCGAGGCGGAAATTGGCATCGATCTATCGGCCGAGGAAATTGACGAACTGGTCAGGCAGCCCTTCCATCCAGACCAACTTGAGCAAATTTTGACCGGAGTAGCCTTATGAAAGGTGAAGTCACAGAAGTCATAGGGACGTCTTCAACCACGATGTCGGATTTTTTTCGAAGTGGTTCGGTGGAGGAAAGGCGTGCGGTATACCGTTGTGTCGCCAATGCTGCGATAACTCTGCAAAAAGAAATGATCTTGCAGGCGAGGGAGAAGAAAGCAAGAGAGCTTTTCGGCAGTTGAACCTCTGAGAGGCTCCTTTAAAGCCCAGCTAATCCGCTGGGCTTTTTGTTGAATTACCTACTCGTCACGCCCTTCCATCATGGTCCGCTTGAGCATCACATACACCGCCCCCGCGCCGCCGTGGCGGGCCTGGCAGGAGGTGAAGCCGAGTACTTGTGTGTGCTGACGCAGCCAGGTGTTGACGTGGCTCTTGATCATTGGCCGCTTACCGTCGAGCCGCACGGCTTTGCCATGGGTAACGCGCACGCAGCGGATTTCGAACTTGGTGGCTTCGGCGAGGAAGGCCCATAGGGTTTCCCGGGCTTTTTCCACGGTCATGCCGTGCAGGTCAAGGCTGCCTTCGAAAGGGATCTGGCCGGCCTTGAGCTTGCGCATCTGGCTTTCCTGCACGCCGTCGCGGGCCCACATCAGCTCGTCTTCGGGGCCGACGTCGATGACGAACTGGTCCGACAGGCCATCCACGGTGGTGGCGTCGGTGCGCACGGTCGCGGCCTGGCGCAGTTTGGCGATCTGCGCGCGATCGGTCTTGGGCTTACCGGTGTCGGCACGGTCATGCTTGATCGGCTTGACGCCGCGCAGCTCGTTTTTGAACAGGGAAAAATCGTCGTCTTGCATGTCAGCCTCCGCGAAGGGCGGGCAGTTTACCTAAATCGCGGCGGCCGGGCGCAGGAAACGCTATCCAAGCGCCACTAGTCGTGCTTCTTCATCAGGTGTGAGGCAATGTTCAACGACAGCGGCTGCCGCATGCGGCGTCGGCTGCGGCGCCACAACCACACACCCAACCACAGCACCAGCAGGCCAATGCCCAACAGCAAGGCAGAACCGCCCGGGCTGGCATTCAATTCGCCCAGGGCCGGCGAATGGCCAAACAGACCAGCGCCACCGGCGCCCGCCAACAGCACACCTACAATCGCCAGCAGCGCGGCAATGCCGGCCACCAAGCGCAGACGCCAATTGCTCGGGCCCTTGGGGCGCAAGCGACGAGCGTCAAAACCATCGGATATCTTCATCCCGACCTTTCCTCCAGGGTATCGGCCCTTCGACCGGAAGATACCCGGCTTGTTCCGGGGGCAGGGGTAAATGCGCCAAATGAAAGGGCTTAGCGGATGAGCGGGGCAATAAACCCGCCGCTCATCCCGGCGGCGATCAGATCAGATCTTTGGTCAAAGCGAGGGTGGCGAAGTTGTCGGCCATGATGGCCATTTCGGTTTGCTGCACCTGCTCGGCGCTCAGCACGCCGCCTTTGTACGGCAGGTCGCGGGTGGCGCAGGCGTCTTCCACCAGGGTGCAGCGAAAGCCCAGGTTCTTGGCGGCGCGCACCGTGGTGCTGACGCTGGAGTGGCTCATGAACCCGCAGACGATCAGATCCAGGGAACCCAGGTTCTGCAGGCAGTCGAGCAGTTCGGTGCCGTGGAACGCGCTGGGCAGCAGCTTGCCGATAATGGTTTCGTCAGCGATAGGTTCCAGGCCCGGGATGAATTCACCGCGCTCACCTTGTGGGTCGAACAGGCCGCCCACGGTGCCCAGGTGGCGCACATGCACGATAGGGCGCCCGGCTTCGCGCGCCGCCGCGAACAATTGCTTGATATTGGCCACGGCCGCGTCCATGCCCGAGAGGGCGAGCGGGCCGCTGAGGTATTCCTTCTGGGCGTCGATGATCACAAGGGTCGCATGGCTGAGATTGGCAGCTGCGTAACCACGACCGCTGAGTTGAAACATCGTCTTTGGAACGGACATTCTGGGGCTCCTGTGAGGGGGGCGTTTGCGACATTGTCCACTGGCTGAGCGCTTCTGTGAATCGCTACGATCGTAAGGTACGCCGTTGCTGGCGTGCAGCGATGTCAAGAGGTGGGCGTGTTGGGCGCAATACTGGCAATTTGGATGAAAACCGACGTACGGCACCGGGTTTTTCGTACATCGTCGGTACAGGCGAAGGCTGTTAGAATCGCCAGTCGTTTTTTCCAGGAGTCTGCCCCGTGATCACTTCCCGCCTGCGCACCTTGCGCGACCATATCCGTTGGGCTGTCAGCCGTTTCCATGGGGAAGAGCTGTTTTTCGGGCATGGCACCGACAATGCCTGGGACGAAGCCCGCCAGTTGGTACTCGGCGCCTTGCACCTGCCTTGGGAAATGGCCGACAGCTACCTGGACTGCAACCTCGAAGAAGAGGAAATCTCCCACGTACAGCGCCTGCTGCATCGTCGCATCCATGAACGCGTGCCCACCGCTTACCTGCTGGGTGAGGCGTGGTTCTGCGGCATGTCGTTTATCGTCGATGAACGCGTGCTGATCCCGCGCTCACCGATTGGCGAACTGATCGAAAACCGCTTCGAACCCTGGCTGGCCCAACCGCCGGCGCGCATTCTCGACCTGTGCACCGGCTCCGGGTGCATCGGCATCGCCTGCGCTTACGAATTCCAGGACGCCGAAGTGGTGTTGGGGGATCTGTCCTTTGAAGCCCTGGAAGTGGCCAACCAGAACATCGAGCGTCATGGCGTCGACGAGCGCGTGTACACCGTGCAGGGCGACGGCTTCGACGGCCTGCCGGGCCAGCGGTTCGACCTGATCGTCTCCAACCCGCCGTATGTGGACGCCGAGGATTTTGCCGACATGCCGGACGAGTACCAGCACGAACCGGAGCTGGGCCTGGCCTGTGGCGACGACGGCCTGAACCTGGTGCGACGCATGTTGGCCGAAGCGGCGGACCACCTTACGGAGAAAGGCCTGTTGATTGTCGAGGTCGGTAACAGCCAGGTTCACGTCGAAACGTTGTACCCGGAGGTGGATTTCGCCTGGCTGGAGTTCCAGCGTGGCGGGCACGGTGTGTTTATGTTGACCGCCGAACAGTGCCGCACCCATCAAGCGGTGTTCGCCGCCAAGGTGTAACGGCGGGACCACCGTTAAAGATGTGGGAGGGGGCCTCCTCCCACATCGATCGCCTTTCAAACGGCTATCGGTGCGTCGCAATCCAGATCAACAACCCCGCCTGAAACACCGTAAACGCCACCAGGCAGGTAATCGTAAAGCGCAAGCCGCTGTCTTCGCGCTTGAACTTGGTGACCTTTTCTTCTTCCTTTCGCAGCTTCACTTCCTGTTCCAGCAGATTCTGCTCGGCCTGCTGCAGCATCTGTGCGGCTTCGAGGATTTCCACGAACTGCACCTTCTCGGTGTTCCAACTGTCCAGCACCGCGCTGACCTTACCGGGCTGTACGTTGCCTTTGAGGTGCTGCACATCGGCGTAGGCCACATCGAAACCCTGGATGCGCAAAAAGTGATCGCGGCGCAGGCGCGTGGATTCGTTGAGGGCGTCCTTGTTAGAAAGGTCGACGCCATCGACGCGGTAATGGGACCAGTGCTTTTTCGCCCAAGCCGCGGCCTGGGCCACCAGGAATCGACCGATGCCACGGTTGGGCGGCTCGATTTCCAGGCTGTTGCCGGGGCCGAAATGCACGCGATGTTTATCGTGGTCGACCCACACATCCAAATGGTTCTGCTCGCGGCGCACGCGCTGACCGGGTAGTTGGATGACCATGCGCAAAAGACTGTGGTGTTTGTCGTTGCGCTCGGCATAGCCGAACTGCACAAACCGCAACGGCCGCGCACCGGTAGCGCGGTCGGTGGCCAGGGGAGCCAGGCGCAGCATCTTGAAATGTTCGGCTTGAACGTCCGCCCATGGCAAAGGCGCCGTGTCGGCGGCCTCGGGTGTTGCGGCCGAGGTGTCGGCGGTCGGTTCGGGTAGTGCTTCTGTGGTTGTCATGCGGTGCGATCCTGTCCAGGCCCAGCGAGTCGACGGTCTTTTTACTGTCGACCCTGGGCTTATCGGCCGGATTTGCCAGGACTGGAGGCCATTTGTTGCTTAACGGGATTGAAGTCCGTCGATAAAGCTCACGATGCGCTTGCCCAGTTCAGCGGCAAGGGGCAATTGCGGGTCGTTGTAGGAAGCCAGTTGCTGTTTCACTTCCTTGGGCACGATGCGCATCACATGATTCATGCCGTCGATCACCACCAGTTGCGCGTCGGGCTTGGCCTGCTTGAGTTGCCGTGCATCGCCCACGCCCACTTGAATATCGTGAGTGCCCTGGATAATCAGCGCCGGCATGTTCAGCTTGGCGAACGCGGCCGATGGATCGGCGCGGAACAGGCTGATCAGATACGGCTGCACACTGGGTCGGAAAATGCCTTGCAGCGGGCCAGGCACATCGGCGTCCACCTGGCCGGCCTTGAGGTGATCGAGGATTTCATTGCTGCGTAACAGCAGGGCAGGGGGCAGGTGATCGGCCAGTTGCTGGCGGATCACTTGATCCACCGGGCGCGCGCTGCCGGACAGGGAAATCACCCCGGCAGGCTGCAACTGCGGCGCGGCCAGCGCGGCCACCAGTGCACCTTCACTATGGCCCAGTACGATCAATGGGCCCATGCGCTTGTCGGCCTTGAGCAGGTTGCCCCACGCCACCGCGTCGGCGACGTAGGCATCCAGGGTCAGGTTGCGTTCGTCCGGGGTAGCGGCCAGGCTGGCGGCCACGCCGCGCTTGTCGTAGCGCACGCTGGCGATATTGTGCCGGGCCAACACCCAGGCCAGGCGCTTGAGGCTGTCGTTGCGCGCGCCGTCGGCGCTGTTGCCGTTGCGGTCGGTGGGGCCGGAGCCGGCGATGATCAATACCACTGGCACCGGGCTGTCGGACTGCGGCAGCAACAACGAGCCGAATAGCTTGCCACTGCCGGTGTCGAGGCTGATGGGCCGTTGTAGGACAACAGGGGACGCGGCGTGGGCCAAGGTGGTCAAGAGGGTGAGGGTAAACAGCAAAACTCGCAGCATCATCGCGCCATCATCAGGGAAGTGCCGGTTGGACCCATGCCGACCGGTAAGGTTTCGAGGATGAACTAGTCGGTGTGCCCGCGTATACTGGCGCGCTTGGTTATCACCCCTGAGTGATTACAACTGATTTCACGGAGCGCCCTGCATGTCCGGCAATACCTTCGGCAAGCTGTTCACTGTCACCACCGCGGGCGAAAGCCATGGCCCGGCGTTGGTCGCCATTGTCGACGGCTGCCCGCCCGGCCTTGAGTTGACCCTGGACGACCTGCAGCGTGATCTCGACCGCCGCAAACCCGGCACCAGCCGCCACACCACCCAGCGCCAGGAACCCGACGAGGTCGAGATCCTCTCCGGCGTGTTCGAAGGTCGCACCACCGGCTGCGCCATCGGCCTGCTGATTCGCAATACCGACCAGAAGTCCAAGGACTATTCGGCGATCAAGGACCTGTTCCGCCCGGCCCACGCCGACTACACCTACCACCACAAATATGGCGAGCGCGACTACCGTGGCGGCGGCCGCAGCTCGGCCCGGGAAACCGCCATGCGCGTGGCGGCCGGGGCCATCGCCAAGAAATACCTGGCGACCCAGGGCATCTTGATCCGTGGCTACATGAGCCAGTTGGGCCCGATTGAAATCCCGTTCAAGACCTGGGACAGCGTGGAAGACAACGCGTTTTTCTGCCCCGACCCGGACAAAGTCCCGGAGCTGGAGGCCTATATGGATCAGCTGCGCCGTGACCAGGACTCGGTTGGTGCCAAGATCACCGTGGTCGCCGAAGGCGTCAAGCCGGGCCTGGGCGAGCCGATTTTCGACCGCCTCGACGCTGAGCTGGCCCATGCGCTGATGAGCATCAACGCGGTCAAGGGCGTGGAAATCGGCGCCGGTTTCGCCTGTGTCGCCCAGCGCGGCACCGAGCATCGCGATGAGCTGACGCCCCAAGGGTTTCTCAGCAATAACGCGGGTGGCATTCTCGGAGGTATTTCGTCCGGTCAGCCCATCGTCGCGCACCTGGCCCTCAAGGCCACCTCCAGCATCACCACTCCGGGCCGTTCGATTGACGTGCACGGCAACCCGGTGGACGTGATCACCAAAGGCCGTCACGACCCCTGCGTCGGCATCCGCGCCACGCCGATCGCGGAAGCGATGATGGCCATCGTGCTGATGGACCACCTGCTGCGCAATCGCGGGCAGAACGCCGACGTGCAGGTGACGACCCCGGTACTGGGCCAGCTGTGACCGTCTGCAATATTGGCTGTGGTAAGCAAAATTGTTGTGGTGAGCGAGCTTGCTCGCGCCGGGCTGCGAAGCAGCCCCCCACACCATGCTGATCCCGTACTGGCGCCTTTCCAGCTTCTACCTGTTCTACTTCGCCCTGCTGGGCGCCACCGCGCCGTTCCTGGCGCTGTACTTCGATCACCTGGGGTTCTCCAGCGCGCGCATCGGCGAGCTGGTGGCCATCCCCATGTTGATGCGCTGCGTGGCCCCGAACCTGTGGGGCTGGCTGGGGGATTACACCGGCCGCCGCCTGGCCATCGTGCGTTTTGGCGCGGTGTGCACATTGCTGAGCTTCTCGCTGATTTTCGTCAGCCACACCTATGCCTGGCTGGCGCTGGTGATGGCGCTGCATGCGTTCTTCTGGCACGCAGTGCTGCCGCAGTTTGAAGTGATCACCCTGGCCCATCTGCAAAAACACACCTCGCGCTACAGCCAGATCCGCCTTTGGGGCTCCATCGGTTTCATTCTTACCGTGGTCATCATGGGCCGCCTGTTCGACTGGCTGAGCCTGGACATCTACCCGGTGGTGGTCGTGGTGATCATGGCCGGCATCATCGGTGCCAGCCTGTGGGTGCCGAATGCACAGCCGGCCAACCACGGCAATCGCCTGGCCGGGGATGGATTCCTCAAGCAACTGCGCAGCCCCGGCGTGCTGGCGTTCTACGCCTGTGTGGCGCTGATGCAGATGAGCCATGGCCCGTATTACACCTTCTTGACCTTGCACCTCGAACACTTGGGTTACAGCCGGGGCGTGATCGGGTTGTTGTGGGCGCTGGGAGTGGTGGCCGAAGTGCTGATGTTTCTGGGCATGAGCCGTATCCTTACGCGCTTTTCGCTGCGCCGGGTGCTGCTGGCGAGTTTTCTGCTGGCGGCGCTGCGCTGGGTATTGCTAGGCACATTGGCCGAATTCTTTTGGGTGCTGCTGCTGGCGCAGGTGCTGCATGCGGCTACCTTCGGCAGTTTCCATGCGGCGGCGATTGCCTTTGTGCAGCGCAGCTTCGGGGCTAAACAACAGGGCCAGGGCCAGGCGCTGTACGCCGCATTGTCCGGCACCGGCGGAGCCTTGGGCGCGCTGTATGCCGGCTACAGCTGGAACCTGCTGGGCCCGGCCTTCACCTTTAGTCTTGCCAGCGTCGCCGCCCTGGCTGCGGCCGTTATCATCGGCTTTCGATTGCACGAGCAGAACCAAGGAACCCTTCAATGAGTTATGTCGCCGTCTACCACGTCGCTACACCGGATACGCCGAACAAGGTGCTGACCCATCTCGACGATATCGCCAGCACCCTGGCCGAGCACGGCGTGCGCTTCGAGCGCTGGCAACCGGCCGCGATCGAGAAGGGCGCCACCGATAGCGCGCTGATCGAGGCGTATAAGGCGCCGATCAATGATCTGGGGTATGCCAACGTCGAGGTGCTCACAGTCATCGACCCGCGCCCGCCGCTTGCCGAGCAACGTTGCCGCGAAGCCCACGCCCACTTCTTTATCGCGGGGCAGGGGCTGTTCAGCCTGCATGTTGGCGATTACGTCTACAGCGTACGCTGCGAAAAAAACGATCTGTTGGTGATTCCGGCCGGCATGGCGCATTGGTTTGATCAGGGCGAGCATGGGCATTTTGTCATGCTGCGGTTGTTCAACAGTGCCGAGGGCGCTAAGCCTGCGTTGACGGGCGATACTTTCGCCGAACGCTTTCCGGGTTTGGACGACTAACCTCTACGAATAGGATCTTCAACCCCGGCAAATTTGAAATTGCTGTGGGAAGTGGCTTAGTTATCTGTAGGGCTCTGCTGTTTATGCGGACCCCTGCCCACGACGTGCATGGGTTGTGTAACTCTTCTGCGGCCTCAGTGTTTATGTCACCTGTCAATAGGAGGAATCCGAAGGGTGATCGGGCATTAGCCAATAAAAAGGAGAGACGCAATGAATCGCCCAGAGGAGTCGTTTGAGTCGTCGTATACCGTGCCCAATGCCGTCAGAAGACGCCTTAATTTATGGGGTAAGCCGCTGACGCCGTCGGAGTTGGAAATCCTGCGATGGGCTTCCGAAGGCAAGACCGTCTGGGAGATCAGCCAGATTCGCTGCACCTCCGAGGCCACGGTGAAGTTCCACTTGCGCAACATCTACGGCAAGTTGCAGGTCAACAACCGCGTACAGGCCATGAACGAAGCCGCGCGCCAGGGCCTGTGTTAAGCCCATAAAAAAGGGCCGCGACGCTCAACGGCGTCGCGGCCCTTTTTGTGCGCGGCTGACTTACGCGGAATGGTAGGTCGGCAGGGCGAAACGATTCTGGCTTTGCAGCATGGAGATCTGCGGCAGCTCACTGGCCTGCTCAGCCAGGTCACGACGGATGGCGCTGATCACCCAGGTCAGTTGGTCGGCAGTATGCAATTGCTGATAAGAGATCGAGCGTTTGACCTGCTTGCCTTCACTGTTACGCAAGGTCAACAGGATGCCGCCGTCCGGACGAGGCTGAGTGGTGACGTCGTAGTTGGAAAATACCGAAGCGAATTTATCTTGGATCAGGCTCATGTTTATCAGCTCCATTGGCTCAAGTGGGCAAGCATGGAGTGATAAGTGCAGCGATTGTGCCAGCTTAACGAATACTAAAAAATCCTTATAAATCAGTGTGTTATAAAAAATAGAAATTTTCGTTTTCGTGCAATTTGCATGAATGGCCATCATGCATCCTGCATTTTGCGTTACCCGGCGCGGTGCCACTGGCGCCTCATTACGTTTAAAGACTGTTTAAGCGCGGCTAAATTCCCTTTTCCCGAGCGCATCCGTCGGGATACAAAACTTTTCAAATCCTGCGTGTACAGCTGAAGAAGGGCTGACGTATTTTCCTGCAAGGCATTTAGCAGCTTCCTACGGTGATGCTGCTGTGTGCGGATCATACGAAGAATAAGAAAAAGGACGTTCCGCCATGAACCCTCCGCATGACGACATGATCACCTGGGGCAAGATGCTGCGTAAGGTGCCCGCCATTGTTCGCGCTTTGCCGCGCGTGGTGCGCGGCATGCGCGCGGCGAATGTCACCGACCCCGGCCAAGCTTGCGGGCTGGGTTGGGAGTTTGAACAAGCCACCTTGCGCAACCCCGACGGCAGCGCGGTGCTGTACGGCGACCGCGTGCTCAGTTACGCCAATGTCAACCGACAGGCCAATCGGATCGCCCACCACTTACACGCCCAAGGCATTGGCAAGGGCGATGTGGTGGCGCTGTTTATCGAAAACCGCCCGGAATTATTGCTGTGCGTACTGGCCGTGGCCAAGCTGGGCGGCATCTGCGCGATGGTCAACACCGCGCAAACCCAGGCGACGCTGGTGCACAGCCTTAACCTGGTCAGCCCGGTGGCGATCGTGGTCGGCGCGGAATTGCTCGGTGCTTATGACGCGGTGCGCAATCAGGTGCCGATCCAGGCCGAACGGACATGGTTCGTGCCTGATCAGACGCAAGCGCCGCTGCCCGAGGGCTATGTCGACCTGATCGCAGCCAGCGCCGACTGCTCGCAGGCTAACCCTGCCAGCACCGCTCAGGTGTTCTTCAACGACCCCTGCTTCTATATCTACACCTCCGGCACTACTGGCCTGCCCAAGGCCGGCATCATGAAACATGGACGCTGGACCAAGACCGCCGTGAGTTTCGGCCGCATCGCCCTGGACATGGGCCCCGACGACGTCCTGTATTGCACCTTGCCGCTGTACCACGCCACCGGCCTATGTGTGTGCTGGGGCTCGGCGATTGTCGGCGCGTCGGGGTTCGCCATCCGTCGCAAGTTCAGCGCCAGTCAGTTCTGGGACGATGCGCGCAAGTTCAATGCCACCACCCTGGGCTACGTGGGCGAGTTGTGCCGTTACCTGCTCGACCAGCCGCCCAGCGAAAACGACCGCGACAACCGCGTCACCAAGATGGTCGGCAATGGCCTGCGCCCCGGCGTGTGGGCGCAGTTCAAGGCGCGCTATGGCGTGGCTCATATCTGCGAGCTGTACGCCGCCAGCGACGGCAACATCGGCTTCACCAATGTGTTGAATTTCGACAACACCATCGGTTTTTGCCTGCAGCACTGGGCACTGGTGGACTACGCCCACGACAGCGGCGAACCGATCCGTGGCGGCGATGGCTTCATGCGCAAGGTCCAGACGGGCGGGCAGGGGCTGCTGCTGGCCAGGATCGATGACAAGTCGCCCTTCGACGGCTACACCGACCCAGAAAAAAACCGCAAGGTCATCCTCACCGACGTCTTCGAACCGGGCGACCGGTACTTCAACACCGGCGATCTATTACGCAGCATCGGTTTCGGCCACGCGCAGTTCGTCGATCGCCTGGGGGACACCTATCGCTGGAAAGGAGAAAACGTCTCCACCACCGAAGTCGAAAACGTCCTGCTGCAACACCCGCAGATTGCTGAAGTGGTGGCCTACGGAGTGGAAATCGACAACACCAATGGCCGCGCCGGCATGGTCGCCATCACCCCCAGCGAGTCCCTGGCCGCGCTGGACATGCGTGAACTGCTGCAATTCGCCCACGGCCAGTTGCCCCCTTACGCAGTGCCGCTGTTCCTGCGGATCAAGGTGCAGATGGAAACCACCGGCACATTCAAGTACCAGAAGGTGCGGCTCAAGGAAGAGGCTTTCGACCCGGCCAAGGCGGGCAACGACCCGGTGTATGCCTGGCTGCCGGGGTCGGATGGCTACGTGCCGATCACTGGCGAGCTATTGGCGCAGATTCAGGGTGGCCATTTCCGCTATTGATTGAGTGTGTCTATGGACACTTTTGACAAAAAAGCCATGACAGTGGGGAACTCCATCGCGACACTGGGCGCCATATTCTGTACTTGAATTCGCACCCGCCAAGGAGCCCCCCATGTCTGCCCCCAAACAAATGACCGAAGACGAAGCCGCCGAATTTGCCGAGCAGGTTTTCGATGTGGCTCGCAAAGGCGATGCCGCCATGCTCGCCGCGCTGCTGGCTAAGGGCTTGCCGGCCAACTTTCGCAATCACAATGGCGACACCTTGCTGATGCTGGCGGCCTACCACGGTCACGCCGAGGCGGTCAAAGTGCTGCTGGAGTTCAAGGCCGACCCGTTGATCGCTAACGATAAGAACCAATTGCCGATTGCCGGCGCGGCGTTCAAAGGCAACCTGCCCGTGGTCAAGGCCTTGATCGAAGGCGGCACGCCGGTGGAGGCCGCGTCTTCGGACGGTCGCACCGCGTTGATGATGGCGGCAATGTTCAATCGCGTCGAAATGCTCGACTACCTGCTCGCCCAGGGCGCCAACCCCAAGGCCACCGACGCCCAGGGCGCCACCGCTTTGGCAGCGGCGCAGACCATGGGCGCGATGGATACGGCGGCGCGTTTGCAGAATCTGGTGTAGGCTTTGCGCCCTCGAAGATCAGCCTGCAACAGGAACGCCCCATGAAAACCGCCCTCGTCGAACTCATCAGCCACATCAGCGCCGGCGTCATGGGCGAGGATGAGGTGGCGCGCATCGCCGAGGAGGCCGCCCAGGCTTACGCCGATCCGGTGGCCTTTCTGGCGGCCAACCCGGATATCAACTACGACGACACTTTCCCGATCCCTCTCGGGGAGTGGGTGGTGGTCGGCAGCCTGCCGGACACGGTGCTGTTCCAGGCTGACACTTATGGCGACCTGTTTGCCCAGATCGTCGCGTCGTTTGGGCCGGGCGTGGCGTTCAACCTCAAGGCCAAACAACTGGCCAAGACCGAAGCGCTGACCGCGCTCAATCGCATCCAGGTGCAGATGAGCGCCCTGAGCCAGGAAGACGGCGGCTATGTGCTGGTGAACTTCAGCCACTTGCTGGATGACGAGATTCAGTTGGTGCTGGTCTACGGCAATGCCTTGCCACGGGTGTTGGAGTTGTGCGCCGAGGTCGGGATAAAGGCCGAGCCGTCCCTGGAAGCCCTGAAAATCGCCGTACATGTCTGAAATAAAACGGAACCCTGGCAGGGGCTGACTATCCTACAAGGGCATGCCCTCACTTAGGAGCGACACCATGGGTTCCACGTTCAATGGCCTGATCGGCCTGATCATCCTCGCGCTGGATATCTGGGCGATCATCAACGTCTTCAAAAGCGGCGCCAGCACCGGGGCCAAGGTGTTGTGGATCCTGCTGATCCTGCTGCTGCCGGTACTGGGCCTGATTATCTGGGCGATCGCCGGCCCGCGCGGTAACGTGCGGATCTGACCACGGCGTTCAGGGGCTATGTGTGAGAGGGAGCCACTCCCTCCCACACGGGCTTGCCGTCCGATCTAGAAATTTGTGTATCGAAATATGCGTTGCACGGAATTTTCACATTCCCTCCAAGACAATTCCCCCCCGGTTCCAGCTGCGCGCCAATCAAGGCGCGGTAAAGCTCCCCGTTCAGTAATTTAATAGCCTTGCCGGCCTTGATCGGGCACCATTCGCGCCACGCAATACTTCGTCACTTCAACTTCCAATGGGTCCTGAAACGACATGGCAAACCCGGACGCCCTGAGCCAGCAGCGAGCCTCGACTCGTCTGCTGCAACCGACCGTCAAATCCCATCTGGCATACACGCTGCTCTGCGCACTGGTCATGATGGTGATGTTCTCCCTGCTGCGCCTGGCGCTTCTGGTATACAACCGCGAGATGATCCTCGACACACCGGCCTCGACCTTCCTTGAAGCGTTCGGCAACGGCCTGCGCCTGGACCTGCGCTTGGTGGTGTACCTGAGCATTCCGCTGTTGCTGGCGCTGTTCAGCGTGCGCGCGATGGCCGCGCGTGGGTTCTTCCGTTTGTGGTTGACCGTCGCGTCCAGCATCGCCCTGTTCCTGGGCCTGATGGAAATGGACTTCTATCGCGAGTTCCACCAGCGCCTCAACGGCCTGGTCTTCCAATATGTGAAGGAAGATCCGAAAACCGTGATGAGCATGCTCTGGTACGGTTTCCCGGTGGTGCGTTACCTGCTGGCGTGGGCTGTGGGTACGCTGATCCTGAGCATGGCCTTCAAAGGCGCCGACCGCGCCACGCGCCCGCGCGGCCCGTTCAGCGGCGGCAGCATCGGTACGCGCCAAGTGGCGCCGTGGTATTCGCGCATCGCCGTGTTCGTGGTGTGCCTGCTGGTGGCCGTGGTCGCCGCCCGTGGCACCCTGCGCCAGGGCCCGCCGCTGCGCTGGGGCGACGTGTACACCACCGAGTCCAACTTCGCTAACCAGTTGGGCCTCAATGGCACGCTGTCACTGATTGCGGCGGCCAAGTCGCGCTTCTCCGAAGACCGCACCAATATTTGGAAAGCCACCCTGGAGCAGCCGCTGGCGACCCAGACCGTGCGCGACATGCTGGTGCTGCCGACGGAAAAATTGGTGGATACCGACACCGCCGCTGTGCGCCGTAACTTCCTGCCACCGGCCGAGAAAACCCTGCCGATCAAGAACGTCGTGGTGATCCTGATGGAAAGCTTCGCCGGCCACTCGGTGGGCGCGCTGGGCCGTCCGGGCAACATCACGCCGTACTTCGACAAATTGTCCAAGGAAGGCCTGCTGTTCGACCGCTTCTTCTCCAACGGCACCCATACCCACCAGGGCATGTTTGCCACCATGGCCTGCTTCCCGAACCTGCCGGGTTTCGAATACCTGATGCAGACCCCCGAAGGCAGCCACAAACTGTCGGGCCTGCCGCAGTTGCTCAGCGCTCGCAAGTTTGACGACGTGTATGTCTACAACGGCGACTTCGCCTGGGACAACCAGTCTGGCTTCTTCAGCAACCAGGGCATGACCAACTTCATTGGCCGCAATGACTTCGTCGACCCGGTATTCTCCGACCCGACGTGGGGCGTGTCCGACCAGGATATGTTCAACCGTGGCCTGCAAGAGCTGAAGGCCCGTGAAGGCGGCAAGCCGTTCTACGCGCTGCTGCAAACCCTGTCCAACCACACGCCGTACGCGTTGCCGACGCCGTTGCCGGTGGAGAAAGTCACTGACCGTGGCAGCCTTAACGAGCACTTGACCGCCATGCGTTACTCCGACTGGGCCCTGGGCCAGTTCTTCGAGCAGGCGCGCAAGGAACCGTATTTCAAGGAAACCTTGTTCGTGATCGTCGGCGACCACGGCTTCGGCAACGAACAGCAAATCACTGAGATGGACCTGGGCCGCTTCAACGTGCCGATGCTGATGATTGCGCCGGGCATGCAGGAAAAGTTTGGCGAGCGCGACCACACTGTGGGGACGCAGATCGACATCGTGCCAACCATCATGGGCCGCCTGGGTGGGGAAACTCTGCACCAGTGCTGGGGCCGCGACCTGCTCAACCTGCCGGAAGGCGACAAGGGCTTCGGCGTGATCAAGCCTTCGGGCAGCGATCAGACCGTGGCATTGGTCACTGCGGACCGCATCCTGGTACTGCCCAAGGAAATGCCACCGAAGTTGTGGCAGTACGAGTTGGGTGCCAACCCGACCGGCAAACTGATTCCGGAGTCTTCGGATGAGGCGGCCCTCAAGCAGAAACTTGAGTCGTTCCTGCAGACCGCGACCAAGAGCCTGTTGGATAACACCGCCGGTGTGGTGGACGGTAAGCCGGACTGATTAACTGGCAATAAAAAAGAGGCCTTCTTGAAGGCCTCTTTTTTTTACCGCGGTTTTATATCTTGCCGAGCAACAACAGCACCAGCAGTACGACCAGTACCACGCCGAGAATACCCGACGGGCCATAACCCCAGTTACGCGAGTGCGGGAATACCGGCAGACCGCCGACCAGCAACAGAATCAGGATGATGATGAGAATGAGGCTCATGGTTTTATTTCCTTATAGGCCTTATGCAAGGACAGGTTATTTAACGGTAGGACCGTACTCTAAGTTACGGGCGCCTTAACAACTCCGACTGTAGTGCTTCACAGAAAATTCCCTGTTTTTTTAAAGCATTTCGATAACCTGGTTATTTCTTTTAAATAAGTGGCTAAAACCCTGCTTAGTTGAAAAAGATTGAACTTAGAGAGAGCTGAGGTATCCGACCCGGCCGCGGGTTTGCCTGGGGCATTCATCACTCTGATGGTGCGTGGGGCGCGTGGAAACCTTCGCTACACTGCCGATCACTTCTACTGTGAACCACAAGGCTACTTCTTATGCAAAATCGCATGATGATCACTGGTGCCGGCTCTGGCCTGGGTCGCGAAATCGCGCTGCGCTGGGCACGCGAGGGCTGGCAGTTGGCCTTGTCGGACGTCAGCGAGCCCGGCCTGCAGGAAACCCTCAAGCAGGTACGCGAAGCCGGCGGCGATGGTTTCGTGCAGCGTTGCGATGTGCGCGACTACAGCCAGCTCACCGCGTTTGCCCAGGCTTGCGAGGTCAAGCTGGGAGGCATCGATGTGATCGTCAACAACGCCGGGGTGGCTTCCGGCGGGTTCTTCGCCGAGTTGTCGCTGGAAGACTGGGACTGGCAGATCGCAATCAACCTGATGGGGGTGGTCAAGGGCTGCAAGGCGTTCCTGCCGCTGTTGGAGAAGAGCAAGGGGCGCATCATCAATATCGCTTCCATGGCAGCACTGATGCAGGGCCCGGCCATGAGCAATTACAACGTGGCCAAGGCCGGTGTGGTGGCGCTGTCCGAGAGTCTGCTGGTGGAACTCAAGCAGCAGGAGGTCGGTGTGCATGTGGTCTGCCCATCGTTCTTCCAGACCAACCTGTTGGACTCGTTCCGAGGCCCGACGCCGGCCATGAAAGCGCAGGTCGGTAAGTTGCTTGAGAGCTCGCCGATTTCGGCGGCGGATATTGCCGATTACATCTACCAGCGTGTGGCCGAGGGAGAATTCATGATTCTGCCCCACGAGCAGGGGCGGATGGCGTGGGCGTTGAAGCAGAAGAATCCGCAGCTGCTCTACGATGAAATGGCCAGTATGGCCGACAAAATGCGCGCCAAAGCGCAGGCAACCAAAAGCTGAACTCAGCACAAGAACCTCAATTCTCAGGGTAAGTTTTCACCGCAGATGTGCAGCTACCTGTAGCCATAGCGGGGGCAAGCCCCCTCCCACCTTTTGAACTGTGAACAGGTCCAACTGTGGGAGGGGGCTTGCCCCCGATGGCGTCAGCGTTTGGATTTATGAAAGCGGGGAAAACCCCTCTGCATCTTTCACTTAGTCTGTCAGCTAAATTACCAGTTGATGTAGGTCCTGCCTGTTTTAGGGGCAGGGCATTGATGCTTCTACATCCGGCGCGCATGGTCGGGGTCCTGTCATTCTAAAAAAGGACAACCGCCATGCTGGTCTTAAGCCGCGCTGTAGGCGAAAGCATTGCCATCGGCGATGAAATCGCCCTGCACATCGTCGAATTGAACGGTAACCAAGTGAAGTTCGGCATCCACGCACCGGCCGGGGTGAATGTTCATCGCGCCGAGGTGCATCAGAAAATCCGCAAACGCCAAGCCGCCGCCACTCACCCGGCGGCAGTCCCCAACCCCTGAGTATCTTCCATCAATCGAACAGATGCTTGGGCACGTCGTGCTTGAGCATCAGTTGGCACTGTTCGCTCTCAGGGTCGAACACAATCAGGGCCTGGCCCTTGGTCAGCGCTTGGCGCACACGTAGCACGCGGGTTTCCAGGGGCGTGTCGTCACCGTTGTCGGTGCCATCGCGGGTGACGAAGTCTTCGATAAGGCGTGTCAGGGTATCGACTTCAAGTGCATCGTAGGGAATCAGCATACAAGCCTCGGGTGTTGGATCCCGGCGATCCTACTGCGCCGGGACCCCAGTTGCCAGTGTCAGGACTTTTGACCCACTAGGCTGTCCACCGACGGCACTCGCGTGTCGCTCTCCATCTGCGTTTCGTGCTCGATCTGATGACTGAAGCGGTCCAGTGAGCCCTGGGCCGGTTGCGCATCGCTGGCGAATACCGGCGGGCTGAGGATATACGCGCCCAGCAGACGACTCAGGGCGGCAAGGCTGTCGATATGGGTGCGTTCGTAGCCGTGGGTGGCATCGCAGCCGAATGCCAGCAACGCGGTGCGGATATCGTGGCCGGCGGTCACCGCCGAATGGGCATCGCTGAAGTAATAGCGGAACAGGTCGCGGCGCACCGGCAGTTCGTTATCCGCCGCCAGGCGCAGCAGGTGCCGGGACAGGTGGTAATCGTACGGCCCGCCGGAATCCTGCATGGCCACACTCACCGCATGTTCGCTGGAGTGCTGACCGGGGGCGACCGGCGCGATGTCGATACCCACGAATTCACTCACATCCCACGGCAGCGCCGCCGCCGCACCACTGCCGGTTTCCTCAGTGATGGTGAACAGCGGGTGACAGTCGATCAGCAACGGTTCGCCGCTATCGACAATCGCCTTGAGCGCGGCGAGGAGGGCGGCGACGCCGGCTTTGTCATCCAGGTGACGGGCGCTGATATGTCCGCTCTCGGTGAACTCGGGCAGTGGGTCGAATGCCACGTAGTCACCCACGCTGATGCCCAGGGAATCGCAGTCGGCTCGGGTCGCGCAGTAGGCGTCCAGGCGCAGTTCGACGTGGTCCCAGCTCACTGGCATTTCATCCACGGCGGTGTTGAATGCGTGCCCGGAGGCCATCAGGGGCAACACGCTGCCGCGGATCACGCCGTTGTCGGTGAACAGGCTGACGCGGCTGCCTTCGGCAAAGCGGCTCGACCAGCAGCCCACCGGCGCCAGGGTCAGGCGACCGTTGTCCTTAATCGCGCGCACGGCGGCGCCGATGGTGTCCAAGTGCGCCGACACTGCGCGGTCCGGGCTGTTTTTCTGACCTTTGAGGGTGGCGCGAATGGTGCCGCGCCGGGTCATTTCAAATGGAATGCCCAGTTCTTCCAGACGCTCGGCCACATACCGCACGATGGTGTCGGTAAAACCGGTAGGGCTGGGAATGGCGAGCATTTCCAGCAGGACTTTTTGCAGGTAGTTGAGATCCGGTTCGGGAATGGTTCGGGTCATAAAGGTTTCCTTTAGTTGCAAGCGTTGAGCTGCAAGCTTCAAGTTAAAAGCGGTATCTGAGGCTTGCCGGTAATGCCCTACTCTTGAAGCTCGCAGCTTGTAACTCGAGGCTTCTAACTGTGTGGAAATAGAAGGTCCACAAATCGCTCGGCCGTTGGCTGCGGCTCGTGGTTGGCCAGGCCGGCCCGTTCGTTGGCTTCGATAAACACGTACTCGGGTTGATCGGCGGCGGGCACCATCAGGTCCAGGCCCACCATGGGGATGTCCAGGGCCCGGGCGGCGCGCACGGCGGCGTCCACCAGCGTGGGGTGCAGGATCGCGGTAACGTCCTCCAGGCAACCGCCGGTGTGCAGGTTGGCGGTGCGACGCACAGCCAGGGTTTTGCCGCGTGGCAGGATGCTGTTGTAGTCATAACCGGCAGCGGCGAGGGTACGCTCGGTTTCGGCGTCCAATGGGATCTTGCTTTCGCCGTCGGTGGCGGCCTGGCGGCGTCGGCTCTGGGCTTCGATCAGCGCGCCGATGGAATGCTGACCATCGCCGGTGACTTCAGCGGGGCGCCGGATCGCAGCGGCGACCACTTCGAAGCCGATCACCAGAATGCGCAGGTCCAAGCCCTCGTGGAAGCTCTCCAACAGCACACGACTGTCGAACTGCCGCGCCGCTTCGATGGCCTGCTGCACCTCTTCGATGGTTTGCAGATCCACGGCCACGCCCTGGCCTTGCTCGCCGTCGAGGGGCTTGACCACGACGCGCTGATGTTCGTCGAGAAATTCCAGATTGTCGTCGGCGCTGCCCGCCAACTGCTGGGACGGCACGTTCAACCCGGCTGCCTTGAAGGCTTTGTGGGTCAGACTCTTGTCCTGGCACAGGGTCATGCTGATGGCGCTGGTCAGGTCGCTCAGCGACTCGCGGCAGCGCACGCGGCGCCCGCCGTGGCTGAGGGTGAAGAGGCCGGCGTCGGCATCGTCCACCTGCACATCGATGCCACGGCGATGGGCCTCTTCAACGATGATCCGCGCATAGGGGTTGAACTCCGCCTGCGGACCGGGGCCAAGGAACAACGGCTGGTTGATGCCGTTCTTGCGCTTGATCGCAAACGTGGTCAGCGCGCGAAAACCCAGCTTGGCGTAGAGGTTCTTGGCCTGGCGGTTATCGTGCAGTACCGACAGGTCAAGGTAGCTCAGGCCACGGCTCATAAAGTGTTCGACCAAGTGGCGCACCAGCACTTCGCCCACGCCGGGGCGGGTGCACTGCGGGTCGACCGCCAGGCACCAGAGGCTGCAACCGTTTTCAGGGTCGTGGAAGGCTTTTTGATGATTCAGCCCCATCACACTGCCGATCACCGCGCCGCTGTCTTCATCTTCAGCCAGCCAGTAGACCGGGCCGCCCTGATGACGCGGGGTGAGGCGTTCAGCGTCCACCGGCAACATGCCGCGGCCTTGATACAAACGGTTGACCGCCTGCCAATCGGCCTCGCTCTGTACGCGACGAATACGAAACCCGCGAAACACACGAGTGGCCGGGCGGTAATCGCTGAACCACAGACGCAAGGTGTCGGACGGGTCGAGGAATAATTGCTGCGGGTCGATCCCCAGAATCTGCTGGGGCGCGGCCACATACAGCGCGATATCGCGCTCGCCCGGCTGCTCCTTGAGCAGTTCCTGGGCCAGGCTGGACGGGTCTGGGAAGGTGTGACCGATCAACAAGCGGCCCCAGCCGCAATGCACGGCAATCGGCTCGGCGGCCAGGGGGCTGCCATCTTCGGCCAGGCGGGCTTGCAGGCGCTCATAGGTCGGCGTCTGGCCCTTCAGCAAACGTTGGCTGTAAGCCGCGGCGTGAGGTTTCATCAATCAGATTCCTTGTTCGCTGAGCCACAGGTTCAGCGCCGCCAGTTGCCACAGTTTGGAGCCGCGCAGCGGGGTCAATTGGCCTTGAGGGTCGGTCAGCAGACGATCGAGCATGGCCGGGTTGAAGAGGCCGCGGTCTTGACTCGGGTCCAGCAGCAGTTCACGGACCCAATTCAAGGTGTCGCCCTGCAAGTGCTTGAGGCCGGGCACGGGGAAGTAGCCCTTCTTGCGGTCGATGACTTCGCTGGGGATCACTCGGCGCGCGGCTTCTTTCAGCACTTGCTTGCCGCCATCGGGCAGTTTGAACTTACCTGGCACACGGGCCGAGAGTTCCACCAGGCGGTAGTCGAGGAAGGGCGTGCGCGCTTCCAGGCCCCAGGCCATGGTCATGTTGTCGACGCGTTTGACCGGGTCGTCCACCAGCATCACCGTGCTGTCCAGGCGCAGGGCCTTGTCCACTGCGGCATCGGCGCCCGGCATCGCAAAATGCTCGCGCACAAAATCGCCGGCAGCGTCGTTGACGGTCAGCCACTTGGGCGCGACGGTAGCCGCATAGTCGTCGTAGCTGCGATCGAAAAAGGCTTCGCGATAGGCTGCGTACGGATCGCTGGCGCCATCGACCTGCGGATACCAGTGGTAACCGGCGAACAATTCGTCGGCGCCCTGGCCGCTCTGCACCACCTTGCAATGCTTGGCTACTTCTCGCGACAGCAGGTAGAACGCGATGCAGTCGTGGCTGACCATCGGCTCGCTCATGGCGCGGAACGCCGCCGGCAGTTGCTCGATGATTTCGCTTTCGGCAATGCGCAATTGGTGATGGCGCGTGCCGTAGTGCTTGGCGATCAGGTCCGAGTACTGGAACTCGTCGCCGCGCTCACCGCCGGCATCTTCAAAACCGATGGAAAATGTCGACAGGTCCTGCACGCCGACTTCACGCAACAGCCCCACGAGCATGCTCGAATCCACACCACCGGACAGCAGCACGCCCACATCCACTGCGGCACGTTGGCGGATCGCCACGGCTTCGCGGGTGCTGTCGAGCACACGGTCGGTCCAGTCTTCCAAGGTCAGGTGTTGCTCATCGTCACGGGGGCCGTAGGGCAGGGTCCACCAGGTTTTCTGCTCGATGTTGCCCTGGGCGTCGATGCGCATCCAACTGGCCGGAGGCAGCTTCTCGATGCCCGCCAGCAAGGTGCGTGGCGCTGGCACCACCGCGTGGAAATTCAGGTAGTGATTGAGCGCCACCGGATCGAGGATTGGGTTGATATCGCCGCCCTTGAGCAGCGCCGGCAATGCCGAGGCAAAGCGCAAGCGCTGGCCGGTGCGCGACAGGTACAACGGCTTCACGCCAAGGCGGTCGCGGGCGATAAACAGCCGCTGCGCGTCGCGCTCCCAGATGGCGAAGGCAAACATGCCATTGAGCTTGGGCAGTAGCGCTTCGCCCCAGGCGTGATAACCCTTGAGCAGCACTTCGGTGTCGCCGCCGGAATAGAACGCGTAGCCGAGGGCTTCAAGTTCCTCGCGCAGCTCCGGAAAGTTATAGATCGCGCCGTTGAATGCCAGGGACAGCCCGAGTTGAGCGTCGACCATCGGCTGGGCGGAGCCATCCGACAGGTCCATGATTTTCAGGCGGCGATGGCCCAGGGCAATCGGCCCTTGGGCATGGAAGCCCCACGCGTCAGGGCCGCGTGGCGCCAAATGATGGGTGATGCGCTCAACCGCAGCCAGGTCGGCAGGTTGGGCATCGAAACGTAACTCACCAGCTAATCCGCACATAAATTCCTTACCGGTTTTTCCGTTGGGGAGGGATAGAAGTACCGCGCGCCAAAACGGCGGGTACCCAGAGACTGACCCGAGCAGATTGTGGGAGTTTTAGAACAATACGTTATAAGGCAATGGGCCTTGTCGGCCCACGCGGCCTTGATTGGCCGCGCGGTGGGGATGGCAGCACAGGGTGGCTGGGGTTATGACGCGCCGCTGCCGCGAATCAGCGTGCGCAAGGCGAAACGGTTCGGATGGCAGGCTTCGGCCACACTGCGCGGCAGTGGCAACGGTTCGTTATCCAGCCAGGCCGCCAGCAGTTCCGCACACAGCGGCGCCGTGACCAAACCGCGCGAGCCATGGCCGCTGTTGATGTACAGACCGTCGAGCCACGGGCAGGCAGTGGCGGGGATCTGGCGTGCATCCTTGCGCAGGGCGGCATAAGCCTGGTCGAACGCGCCGCGCTCGGCCAGTGGCCCGACAATCGGCAGGTAGTCGGGGCTGGTGCAACGGAACGCGGCGCGGCCTTGCAGCTGTTCAACGGGCAGTTGGTCGGCGTTCAGGCGCTGCGTGAGGTCTTCGGAGATCTCCCGCAGCATGTCCAGGTTGCCCAGGTGTTCGGCCTGCGTCGGCGCTAGGTCGTCGCTCTTGAAATCGAAGCTGGCTCCCAGGGTGTGCTCGCCCAAACGCGGTGGAGCCACGTAGCCCTCGGCGCAGACCACGGTGGCCAGGGCTTGGCTGGCGACGGTCTGCGGCAAGCGGGTGATTTGCCCGCGAATGCGTTTGAGCGGCAGTTCGGCGCTGGCCGGGAAGCGCTTGATTTCGGCGGCGCCGGCCAGCACCACCACGCTGGCGCTGGCCAATACGGTGTCGCCGTCGAGGGCCTGCCACTGGCCTTGGACCTGTTGCAGCGCCAGCACGTCACGGTGTTGCAACACCTCGATCAACGGGTGCCGTGCCTGCCATTCACACAGCGCCGGCGGGTGCACCCAACCGCCTTCGGGGAAGAACAACCCACCGTGTTCCAATGCCACCCCGGCCCGGGCCTGGGCCTGGGCCGGGTCCAATACATGCAACAGCGTCGGGCTGAACGCCGCTGCCAGTTGGGCCTGGCGTTCGGCTTCCTTGGCGTTGAAGGCCAGTTGCAGTACGCCGCAGCCGTCCCAGTCGACGCCACGGTGCAGGTGTTCGAGCAGGCGCCGGGTGTGGCCGAACCCGCTGAGGATCAACTGCGACAACGCGGTGCCGTGGGCCGATAACTTGAGGTACAGCACACCCTGGGGATTGCCCGAGGCTTCCTCGGCCAGGCCCGCGTGGCGCTCCAGCAATTGCACGCGCCAACCGCGCGCGGCGAGGCTGGCGGCGGTGGTGCAACCGGCCAGGCCGCCGCCGATCACCAACGCGCTGCGTTCGCCGTGGACCGGCGCGGGGCGCGCGAACCAGGGTTTGATCGGTGCTGGCGCCGCTGTGTCGGCCGGCCAGCCGAGAAACTCGCCGCGCAGGATCTCCCATTTATGCCCGATACCTGGCGTGCGTTTCATCTTGAACCCGGCGGCATTGATCAAGCGTCGCACCCAGCCGGTGCTGGTGAAGGTGCTGATGGTCGAGCCAGGGGCCGCCAGCCGAGCCAGTTCGGCGAACAGCTCGGCGGTCCACATGTCGGGGTTCTTGGCCGGGGCGAACCCGTCGAGAAACCAGGCGTCGACCTGGGCGTCCAGTTGCGGCAATTGCTCCATGGCATCGCCGATCAGCAGGGTCAGGGTCACGCGGCCGCTGTCCAGCAGCAGTCGTTGAAAACCGGGATGGATGGCGTGGTACTGCGCCAGCAAACGCGCGGCGAACGGTTGCAGCTGCGGCCAGAGAGCGAGGGCGCGTTGCAGGTCGGCGTGGGTGAGAGGGTATTTTTCCACGCTGATAAAGTGCAGGCGCGCGTCGGCACAGGCGTGCTGCTCGAACAACTGCCAGGCGCAGAGAAAATTCAAGCCGGTGCCGAAGCCGGTTTCCCCGATGACCAGGCGCTCCCCCGGTTTGAGGGCGGCGAAGCGTTCGCGCAGGCGGTTCTGTTCCAGAAACACGTAGCGGGTTTCTTCCAGGCCCGATTGGTCGGAGAAATATACGTCGTCGAACACCCGCGAATGCGGGCGACCTTCTGCGTCCCAGTCGAGCTGGGCATTGGGCGATACGGGGGTCATGGGCGGCTCATAACTAAGCAGGCGAAAGCAAGGCGGCCATTCTAGCCGATCAACCCCATTTGAATTGACCCACGGCAAGGGCGCGTTGAATTTCCTTCCGCACGGCGTTGCCCAATCCGCTAGTCTTGCTCACTTCTGGAACGGAGCCGCCCATGTTCGAATCTGCCGAAATCGGTCACGCCATCGACAAAGCCACCTACGACGCCGAAGTCCCGGCCCTGCGCGAAGCCTTGCTGGAGGTGCAGTACGAACTGCACCAGCAAAAACGCTTCCCGGTAATCGTGCTGATCAACGGCATAGAAGGGGCAGGCAAGGGTGAAACGGTCAAGTTGCTCAACGAGTGGATGGACCCGCGCCTGATCGAGGTGCGCACCTTCGATCAGCAGACCGACGAAGAGCTGGCGCGCCCACCGGCCTGGCGCTACTGGCGCCAACTGCCTGCCAAGGGCCGCATGGGGGTGTTTTTCGGCAACTGGTACAGCCAGATGCTGCAAGGCCGCGTACACGGCCAGATCAAGAATGCCCGGCTCGACCAGGCCATCGCCGGCGCCGAACGTTTGGAAAAAATGCTCTGCGACGAAGGCGCGCTGATCTTCAAGTTCTGGTTCCACCTCTCCAAGAAGCAAATGAAGGCGCGGCTCAAGGCCCTGGCCGACGACCCGCTGCACAGCTGGCGCATCAGCCCGCTGGACTGGCAACAGTCCCAAACCTACGACAAGTTCGTGCATTTCGGTGAGCGCGTGCTGCGCCGCACCAGCCGCGACTATGCGCCCTGGCATGTGATCGAAGGGGTCGACCCGTATTACCGTGGCCTGACCGTGGGCAAGATCCTCCTCGAAGGCTTGCAAAACGCTCTGAAAATGGCCAAGGCCAGGAGCAGCGGCATGAACCCCGCGCCGCTGGTGGCCTCGGTGGACCGCAAGAGCCTGCTCGACAGCCTCGATATGACATTGCGCCTGGACAAAGACGATTACGAAGAACAGCTGATCACCGAGCAGGCGCGCCTCTCCGGTTTGATGCGCGACAAACGCATGCGCAAGCACGCGCTGGTCACGGTGTTCGAAGGCAACGATGCGGCGGGCAAGGGCGGCGCCATCCGTCGCGTGGCGGCGGCGCTGGACCCGCGCCAGTACCACATCGTGCCGATTGCCGCGCCGAGCGAAGACGAACGAGCCCAGCCGTATCTGTGGCGCTTCTGGCAGAAAATCCCGGCGCGCGGCATGTTCACCGTGTTCGACCGTTCATGGTACGGCCGCGTGCTGGTGGAGCGTATCGAAGGCTTCTGCACCTCGGCGGATTGGATGCGCGCCTATGGCGAGATCAACGATTTCGAAGAGCAACTGCGCGATGCCGGGGTGATCGTGGTCAAGTTCTGGCTGGCCATCGACAAGGACACCCAACTGGAGCGCTTCCAGGCGCGCGAGTCGATCCCATTCAAACGCTTCAAAATCACCGAAGACGACTGGCGCAACCGCGACAAGTGGGACGACTACCGCACCGCCGTGGGCGACATGGTCGACCGCACCAGCACCGAGGTGTCGGCGTGGACATTGGTGGAGGCTAATGACAAGCGCTGGGCGCGGGTCAAGGTGCTGCGCACCATCAACCGCGCGTTGGAGGAAGCGTTTGCCCAGTCCGAAAAGCACGATAAAAAGACCAAAAAATAATCACGCCCTGTATGACAGACCGGACCGCGTGGTGGTGAGCTGGCTTGCTGTGGCGAACGGGCTCATCACCTCCCCAGCGCCCCCGCCGAGCCATGCTTTTGCATACGCCGGATGAATGATCATCGCGGCCGGGCAGGCGCGGATCTATCCTCGATCCATCTCCCAACAATGACAAGATCGAGGTAGCCCATGCGTGAAGTAGTGATCGTCGACAGCGTGCGAACCGGCCTGGCCAAGTCCTTTCGCGGCAAATTCAACCAGACCCGTCCCGATGACATGGCGGCCCATTGCGTCAACGCGCTGCTGAGCCGCAACGGCGTCGACCCGGCCAGTGTGGAAGACTGCATCGTCGGTGCCGGTTCCAACGAGGGCGCCCAGGGCTACAACATCGGGCGCAATGTGGCGGTGCTTTCGCAATTGGGCACCGGCACGGCAGGCATGACCCTCAACCGCTTCTGTTCCTCGGGGTTGCAGGCGATCGCGATCGCGGCCAACCAGATCGCTTCCGGCTGCAGCGACATCATCGTTGCCGGCGGCGTGGAGTCCATCAGCCTGACCATGAAAAGCGTCAACACCGATAACCTGATCAACCCGCTGCTCAAGGAGCAAGTGCCGGGCATCTACTTTCCCATGGGCCAGACCGCCGAGATCGTCGCGCGGCGCTACCACGTCAGCCGCGAAGCCCAGGACCTCTACGCCCTGCAAAGCCAGCAACGTACGGCCCAGGCCCAGGCGGACGGCTTGTTCGACGATGAAATCGTGGCCATGGCGGTCAAGTACAAAGTCGAAGACAAAAACACCGGCGCGGTGCAGATCCTTGACGGCGTGGTCGACCGTGACGACTGCAACCGTCCCGACACCACCCTGGAGAGCCTGGCCGGGTTGAAACCGGTATTTGCCGAAGACGGTTCGGTGACGGCGGGCAACTCCTCGCAACTCTCCGACGGTGCCTCGATGACCCTGGTGATGAGCCTGGACAAGGCTCTGGAGCTGGGGCTCAAGCCCAAAGCGTTTTTCCGTGGGTTCGCCGTCGCCGGTTGCGAGCCGGACGAAATGGGCATCGGCCCGGTGTTCTCGGTGCCCAAGTTGCTCAAGGCCAAGGGCCTGCAAGTGGCGGACATCGACCTGTGGGAACTCAACGAGGCGTTCGCGTCGCAGTGCCTGTACGCACGGGATCGCCTGGAAATCGATAACGCCAAATACAACGTCAACGGTGGATCGATCTCCATCGGCCATCCGTTCGGCATGACCGGCTCGCGGCAAGTGGGTCACCTAGTGCGCGAGTTGCAGCGGCGCAACCTGCGTTACGGCATCGTCACTATGTGCGTGGGCGGCGGCATGGGCGCCACCGGCTTGTTCGAAGCCGTGCGCTAAGCCACGGGTGGGAGGGGCAAGACCTCTCCCACCGTTAAACAGCACCGTATCCCAATGCGTGCGCTTGCCCCTAGAATGGCCGCTCCTCCACCTCTGGCATTTTTTGGGGCACTCATGCATATCTCTTCCGGCCGCTGGGTCTACGGTTTCTTCCTGACCCTGCTGACCGCGCTGCTCTGGGGCATTTTGCCGATCAAACTCAAGCAAGTATTGCAAGTGATGGACCCGATCACGGTGACCTGGTTTCGCCTGACGGTGGCCGGCAGTTGCCTGTTCGTTTACCTGGCCGCCACCAAGCGCTTGCCCAGTCGCAAGGTGTTGGGCCCCAAGGGCGGTTGGCTGGTGGCCATGGCGGTGTGCGGCCTGGTGGGCAACTACGTGTTGTATTTGGTGGGCCTCAAGCTGCTCAGCCCCGGCACGGCGCAACTGGTGGTGCAGATGGGTCCGATCTTTCTGATGATCGCCAGTGTGTTTGTGTTCAAGGAACGCTTCAGCCTGGGCCAGGTGATTGGCCTGGTGGTGCTGATCGTCGGGTTCGGGCTGTTCTTCAACCAGCGGCTGACGGAGTTGCTAACCTCCCTCGGCGCCTATACCGCCGGTGTACTGACGGTGCTGCTCGCCACCTCCATCTGGGTGTTCTACGCACTGGGCCAGAAGCAATTGCTCACGGTGTGGAATTCGTTGCAGGTGATGATGGTGATTTACCTCTGCTGCGCCGTGCTGCTGACCCCCTGGGCGCATCCGCTGGAAGCCCTGCAACTGAGCCCGCTGCAAGGCTGGCTGCTGCTGGCGTGCTGCATGAACACCCTGGTGGCATATGGCGCGTTCGCCGAAGCCCTGGCCCATTGGGAAGCGTCGCGGGTCAGCGCGACCCTGGCGCTCACGCCCTTGGTGACCTTCGTCGCGGTGGCGCTGGCGGCGTGGCTGTGGCCCGACTATGTGCAGGCCGAAGAGATCAACGCCCTCGGCTATTTCGGCGCGGTGGTGGTGGTATTGGGCTCGGCGGCGGTTGCCCTGGCGCCGTCGTTGTTCGCCGGGCTCAAGGCCCGGCGATTGCGCATGGCGCCTTAATGCCCCGCCTCCAGCATGTTTTCCGGACGCACCCACTGGTCGAACTCGGCGTCGGTGAGGTAGCCCAGATCCAGCGCCGCTTGCCGTAGCGTCAGTCCCTCGGCGTACGCTTTCTTGGCGATCTGCGCCGACTTGTCGTAGCCGATATGCGGGTTGAGCGCAGTGACCAGCATCAAACCGCGTTCCAGGTGCTCGGCCATTTGCCCGGCATCCGGTTCAAGCCCGGCGATGCAATGCTCCTGGAAGTTGTTGCAGCCATCGGCCAGCAGGCGGATCGATTCGAGCAAGTTGTGGATGATCACCGGCTTGTACACGTTCAACTGCAAGTGCCCTTGGCTTGCTGCGATGCCGATGGTCACGTCGTTGCCCAGCACCTGGCAGGCCAGCATCGACAGCGCTTCGCACTGAGTGGGGTTGACCTTGCCCGGCATGATCGAGCTGCCCGGTTCGTTGGCCGGCAGTTTCACCTCGGCCAGTCCGGCGCGCGGGCCCGAGCCCAGCAGGCGCAGGTCGTTGGCAATCTTCATCAGCGCCACGGCCAGGGTTTTCAGCGCGCCGTGCAAGGTCACCAGCGGCTCATGGCCGGACAGCGCGGCAAACTTGTTGGGCGCGGTAACGAACGGCAACCCGGACAGCGCCGCCAGCTCGGAAGCCATTGCCTCGCCGAAACCCTGAGGGGAATTGAGCCCGGTGCCCACCGCCGTACCGCCCTGGGCCAGCTCGCACACGGCGGGCAGGGCGCTGCGGATAGCTCTTTCGGCATAGTCGAGCTGGGCGATGAACGCCGAGATTTCCTGACCGAAGGTGATCGGCGTGGCGTCCATCATATGGGTGCGGCCGGTCTTCACCAGTTTCATATGTCGCGCCGACAGTTCAGCCAAGCCGCCGGACAGGTAGGTGATCGCCGGTAACAGTTGTTGATGCACCGCCTGCACGGTGGCGATGCTCATGGCTGTGGGGAAGCAGTCGTTGGAGCTTTGCGAGCGGTTCACATGGTCGTTGGGGTGGACCGGGCTCTTGCCGCCACGGGTCTTGCCGGACAGCTCGTTAGCGCGGCCGGCGATGACTTCGTTAGCGTTCATGTTGCTCTGGGTGCCGCTGCCGGTCTGCCACACCACCAGGGGGAATTGACCGTCGTGTTGACCGTCGAGCACCTCATCGGCGGCCTGTTCGATCAGGCGCGCGATGTCGGCGGGCAAGTCGCCATTGCGGTCGTTGACCCGCGCCGCGGCTTTCTTGATCAGGGCCAGGGCATGCAGAACCGCCAGGGGCATGCGTTGCTCGCCAATCGCGAAATTGACCAGCGAGCGCTGGGTCTGCGCACCCCAGTAGGCGTCATCCGGCACCTCTACGTCGCCCAGGCTGTCGGTTTCGATACGGCTCATCGTGCATCCTCCTTATCCAGTCGAGAGAGGTCAGTTTAGGCCTTGGGCACGCAGATGGGTTCCACAAACTTTCTTCACTGGCGTCTGCGCCCCGCAAAACCAGGGCTGACAAGGGGTGGGGTTGAGCCGCGAGGTTTTTTAGGCGCAGAATGGTCGCCCTTGGGGTTTTACCTCGCCAGCTAGAAAGGAAACTCGATGACTCGTCTTCGTGCCATCTGTACCGCGGTTGCTCTGGTTTGCGCCAGCGGCCAGGTTTTTGCCGATACCGCCAGCCACAACGCCAGTGCCGAAGCCTTCCTGACCCTGGCCCATGCCGACAAGCTGGGTACCCCGGTGTACATGCAAGTGCAGCAAATGTTCGCCCAGCGTTTTGAGCAGACCAAAGCGCCCGCCGCCAAGCAATCGGTGCTCGACAGCTACCAGGCCAAGGCCAATGCCGCCCTGGACCAGGCCATCGGTTGGCCGAAGCTCAAGCCGGACATGGTCAAGCTTTACACCACCAACTTCAGCGAATCCGAACTCAAGGACCTGGTCGCGTTCTACCAGTCGCCGCTGGGTAAGAAAGTCCTGGAGAAAATGCCGCAGCTGACCCAGCAATCGGCTCAGATGACCCAGGCCAAACTGGAAAGCGCCGTACCGGTGGTCAACAAGCTGTTGGAAGACATGACCAACGAGCTGACCCCAAAAGCCGCACCGGCCAAGAAGAAGTAAGCAGCAATGACTATGCAACAGCGTATCGAAACGGCGCTTGCCGCCCTGGCCCCGGATCACCTGAGCGTGCTGGACGAAAGCCATATGCACAGCCGTGGGTTGCAGACCCACTTCAAGGCCGTGTTGGTCAGCCAGCAGTTCGCCGGGCTTAACCGCGTCAAGCGCCATCAAAAGGTCTACGCCACATTGGGTGACCTGATGAGCGAGTTTCATGCGCTGGCGCTGCACACCTACACGCCCGAAGAGTGGGCGACCATCGACGCAGCGCCGGCCTCGCCGACCTGCGCTGGCGGGCACGCGTAATGTGGCGGGCTTCAACCGGTGTTGACCGGTTGAAGCCCACATACCCGGCTACCGCCGCTCCCCGTTCAGGCTCCCTAGGCTCAGGTGACCATTGTGTCCTTGGAGTCATGAGTCCATGCCTGCTTCACTTCATCGCAATACCCCCTCGCTGACGGCGTTCGACCCCCGTGGTCTGCCAGTGCGCAACGTCGCTTACCACCGTGCCAGTGCCGAGGATGCGCCCACGCCCCGCGTGCGACGTGCTGTCCACAGTGCCAACGGTTTTGTGCTGGAGCAGTGGGACCCGCGCCTGCAAACCCAACCCAACCAACGTTATCTCTATAGCCTGTCCGGCGCGGTAGTGCGGCGTCAGGACGTGGACGCCGGCCTGCGCCTGCTGCTGGCCGCGCCGTCCGGGCAGGTAGTGCAGGCGTGGGATGGGCGCGGCGCCCATCAGCGGCATGAGTACGATGCGCTGCTGCGTCCGGTGGCGGTGTTCGAGCAAGCCGCCACGGATGCGCAACCGCGTTGTGTCGAGCGGCTGGTCTACGCCGCGCCTACCGAAGAACATCGCGCCTTGAACCGCAACGGCCGCCTGCTGCGGCATGCCGACCCGGCGGGCACCCAGGTGTTTGACGCGTACGGGATGGGGGGCCAGGTGCTCAGCCAAACCCGGCGTTTTTGCCAGCTCGGCGCTGACGTCGACTGGCCCCAGGCTGCCGCCGCCCAGGATGGGCTCCTGCAAAACCGGGCCTACACCACGCGTTGGCGGTTCGATGCATTGGGCGCCACGCTGGAGCAGATCGACGCCAGGGGCAATAGCCGGCAGTTCCTGTATGGGGTCGACGGGCAATTGCAAACAAGCAGCCTCAGTTTCAAGGACGGCGCGCGCAAAGCCTTGATCGAGCGCTGCCTTTATAACGCCGCCGGCCAGCTGGAATCGGCGCTGCTGGGCAACGGGGTGAGCCGCCAGGCGCACTACGGCGTCGAGGATGGCCGCTTGCAACGCTTGACCGCGCAGCGCGCGGGGGAGACTTCGGCGCTTTTGCAGGACCTGCGCTACGCCTACGACCCGGTCGGCAACGTGGTCAGCCTGCTGGATCAGGCGCAACCGACGCAGTGGCACAGCAATACTCAAATCGAGGCCGCCAGTCACTATGCCTACGATTCGCTGTACCAGTTGATCCAGGCCACGGGGCGTGAAAGCGCGGTGGCGAGCATCGGCCCGGGGTTGCCGGCGCAAGTGTCTTTCGGCGCGACCGACAGCGGCCTGTGGCGCAATTACACCCAGCGCTATGAGTACGACGCCGCCGGCAACCTGACCCAGTTGCGCCATGCGCCGTCGACGGGCAGCGGTTACACACGCACCTTGCAGGTGGCGGATAACAGCAACCGTGGGCTGCACGACGAAAGTTCGGCCCAGGGTTTTGATGCCAATGGCAACCAGCAATGGTTGGCGCGGGGCCAGCCGATGCATTGGAACGTGCGTAACCAATTGGCCAAGGTCACCCTCGTGCAACGCGAGGCCGAGCCCGACGATGAAGAAACCTACGTCTATGCCAGCGATGGTCAGCGCGCCCTCAAGCTTATCCATCGCCAAGTCGCCGGGCAGCGGCAAACGGCGCGAGTCTATTACTTGCCGGGCCTGGAGGTCCGCCACAGCCCGTCCCATCAGTTGAATGTGCTGCGCGTCGAGGCGGGGCCATGCGCGGTCGAGGTGCTGCAATGGGAGCAGGGGCCGGAGGCGGGCGCCGGCCATGAAGCGTTGCGCTTTTGCCTGACGGACCATCAGTCCAGCCATACGCTGGAGCTGGACGAACAGGCGCAGTTGCTCAGTCAGGAGAGCTATTTTCCGTTTGGCGGCACGGCGTGGTGGGCGTCGCGCAATGCCTTGGAGGGGCACGAGAAAAGCCGGCGTTATTGTGGCAAAGAGCGCGATGCCAGCGGTTTGTACTATTACGGTTTTCGCTACTACGCGCCGTGGTTGCAGCGCTGGATCAACCCCGACCCGGCGGGCGCTGGCGACGGCTCGAACCCTTACCTGATGGCCAATAACAACCCCGTTACGCTTGTCGATGTGATGGGCCTTCAGCCGGCCGCTGCGGAAACCACACGCATAGTGGGCGGGCTGATCATCCTGTTGCTGTTTGCCTTGATGGGGCTGAGTGCCGGGACGTTGCACGGCGACGCGGCCAGCGGCGCGGCCGTGGGCGCGCTGATCGGAGGGCTGTTGTTCGGCGCCAGTCGTCTGCGCGGTTACCGTGAAATGCAACCCCAGGCCATGGCCAGGGCAGATGAGGAAGCCGAGCAACAGTTCGCCCGGTCGGTCACGGAACTGGCCCTCGACTTGGCCCAGCAAGCGGGTTTGAGCCACCAAGAAACAGAGCGGCTGGTCAACTTCGCGTATGAGCGCCGCCATGGTGAAGAGGGCGTTTCGATTTATTTGTCTGTGAAGGACGACCGCGTATTGGGTTATGTGGGGCCGGTGGATAGAACGGGACGGGTCGATACCTTGCTGACGGATACGCGTAACCCCGGCCCCGAGATAAGACGCATGGGGTTCAGCACCCTCGTGTTGCGTGGCCCCGCTCGGGCGATGTCCCCCACCGGCGCTGCGCAAGGGGTGGCCGGCGCCTTCGAGGTCGTCGCCACGACGCAGGCGGCGAGCGGCGGGCGTGCGCGCCGAGGCCGACAGTCCAGCGCCGCAGTGCCGGGCATGGCGCCTTCGGGCAGCTCTGCCGCGCTGCCGGTGATGCGCATCGACAGCGCATCCGTGGCTGATATCGACCCCCGTAGCCGTGCCGGACGCAGTATTGCCCTGACCCTCAGCCACCTGCGTGAACGTCGGTTTGGCGCGATTCACTGGCATCAGCACGACGATCGCCTGTGGTCGGCAGACCTGCACGGTTATGCCGCGACGCGCGGGCGTGGCGCCTACCGTTTGATGTTCAGGCACTTGGGCGGCAGCCACTATCGCGTAGAAGGCGTGCGTCAGCCGCACCGGCGCTGACGCCAGGCGTGGCTGCCAAGGACTTGTTCGGTCCCCTGGCAGCCGCGCGGCTCACGGCTCGGCGGTGTCGTTCTCATCCTCGCTGACCGTGTACCAGGCCCAATAGCTGCTGCGCGTGAGCGAACCGTTGGCGTTGAGCGTGCGCACCAGGCGGCCTGTTGCATCGTAGACGTGCTGGTCGCATACGCCGAAGCTGCGCAGTGACGCGTCGTCGATAAAACCAGGCCGGTCGGCGAAATACGGCCGGTATACGCGGATGGGCAAACCTCGCGGGTTGTATTCGACCCGTTCACTGACGCGCCAGCGCGGATCGGCGCTGACCTGCTGGAGGCGCTGGTTTTCCACGATCAATGTGCCGTCCGCCGCCACGGCGTGGGCAAGGCCGGGCTCGGTCTTCTGCTTGCTTTGTAATGCGCGACCCCAGCCGTCCCAATGGGTCAGCCGTTGGTGAATCTGCCTGGCTTGGTCGTCGGGGTAACGATCGGCCTGCAGCATCAGGCAATGCACCGGCTCGCGCTGCGCCTGGTTGATCAAGCGGTACAGGGCCTGCTGTTCCTGGCTGGCGGCCGCGCCGATCTTTTTCAGACGCAGCCGGGCGGTGGCGCGGATCTGCCCGCCCGGCAGCAGGTAGTTCTGGCTCACCCATGATGGGCGCAGGTCGGCCTGGGCAACGGTGCCCATCCAACTGAATGGCGCATACACCCAGGCACTGGCGGCGCCGCCGAGTAAGGTCTCGGGCTTTTGGATCACCTGGGCCATCGGCAGCGCCTGCGTATGGCCGAGGGAGGACAACGACGCAAAGCCCACAGCTTTGCCAGCCTCCTGTCCGTGAATACTGCTGACCATTACCCGCCCGAAGCCGTCATAGCGCACCTCCTGCTGTGTGCCGTTGGGGTCCACCACCTTGACCGGCAGCAGCACGCGGTAATCGTAAGTGGCCTGGGTCACGCAACCGTCTGCTTGGGTGATCTGGCTGACGTGACACCAATAGGGGTCGTAATCCAGCGTGGTTTCACCCGCATCCTCGGTCAGGCGCCAACTGCGCAGGCGGTAAAAGCGCTTGGCACTCAGGTAGCGGGGGAACTGCCGGCGTACCGACCACACGCGCGGTGGCGCACTTTGTTCCGCCGCGTTGGCGAAAAAAAACACCGCCATGGGCTGGTAGCCCAGGTCCTGCAATTGGCGGTCGGTGTCCCAAGTCGGCTGGCCCGGCAGGCTGGGGATCTGCCTGTACGCAGCCAGGGCTTGGGGATCGAGTTCGGCGGTTTCCAGGTAGTCGCTGAGGGCTTGGAACGTGGCGACCCCCGGCGCGAGGGTTTTGCCCTTGCCGCCCGGCTCGCGGTAGTGCTGTACCGACAAGCCACTGAGTTCACGCGGTGCTTGCGGCCCCAGCGGCCCGCTGTGGCGGTCGATAAAGCGTTCATAGCGCACGGCCGCATCCGTGAGGCCGTGCGCCGCTTCGCCCTTGGGCAAAGCCCAGGTATTGGTGCGATGGCGATAGGGCAGGGCCAGGCGCCATTGATCCGGTTGATCGTGATGAATCCACTGGCTCAGGGTCTCGCTCAGGTAATAACGCTGTTGCGCGCTGTCGTGGGTATCCCGCCACCATTGTTGGGCGTGGGGATCGGTGAGGTGTGCCGGCGGCGTGTCGTCGGCGGTTTTTCGCCGCGCGTGGTGCACCGTGACGCTGTGCACCGGGCAACCATAGGCGTCCCAGCGCAGGTTGAGTTGGTGTTGGCACACCGGATCGTCGCGCACCTGTTCGTAGCGGCACTCCACGTTCTCCAGCCTCAGCGGCAACAGCCGTGCCCAGGGCTGTGCGCCGTGTGCGGGGGCCAGGCGGCGCACCAGATAGCGATGCTGCTGCACGGAAAACGGCACGCCGTCGGCGGCATCCAGCGCAAACCGTTCCTCCCGCAGTGGCAGGCCCCTGAGCGCATAGGCGGCCTCGCGCCGTTCCTGGCGCGTGGGGGCCGTGATCAGGCGGTCTTGGTGGTCGGTGGGCTGCGCCGTGTTGGGCGTGGTGTGCTGCCCGAGTAAGGTCGGGCCCAAGGTGATTTCGTCAGGGTCGTGGGTGCTGTAGCCGTCGCGGGGCATGTCGAGCGCCTGGCCGGTGTGGAACCAGCGCTTGCTCAGCAAACTGCCGGCGGGGAGGTCGCTGTCCCGTTGCAGTACCAGGCCGAAGCCGTGGAATGCACGTTCGTCGGCGGCGTAATACGCCTGTCGATAGCTCATACGCTGGGTCAGCGTGTTACCGGTGATTTCGTCGTGCTGTATGTGCTGTTTAACCAGGTCCAAAGTGAACGGCAACCGACTGACGGCACGCGTTCCGGCGTCCTCAAGCTCCTTTTTCTCGTCCAGCCATTCCTGGGCGCTGCTGCGGTATCTCACCTGGGCCACCGTGCCCAGGTTATTGCACGTATAACGCAGCAGTCCCGGTTTGGCGTCGAAAAAGTCGTAGATCCAGTGACGCGGGCGCGGGTGCATGACGCTGATGACCAGGCTGACAAACCCCTGCCCGCGTACATCCGCCAGGCTGACCTGACAGCGTTCGTCGTGCTGCACCCCGGCGGGCCAGGGCAACAGCAACGGCGTGGCGGCGAACCCATTGCCGCTTCGGTTGAGGTAAATGCGCACGGCATCTGGAGTCAGGTACAGCAAGTCGCTGGCGCCGCAGCCGTCCAAGTCGGCGAGCAACACATTGGCCGGGTTGAACGCGCTATGCCGGAACGGCAGTGTGGCCAGCACCCGGCCCTTGCCGAAGCGGCCACGGCTCAGGTTGGGCCAGCACTTGATCTCGTCGTGGCGGATGCGCACCAGGTGCGGCTGACCGCTGCCGAGCACATCGCTGAAGCCCACCCAATCGCTGGGTGAGGGGCTCAATGAAGGCAAGTCATCGTCCTCGACCACATGCGCCACCTCGATGCCGGCGGCAAAGCCCTTGGCTTGTCGATGGGCATACAGGCGCACGCTGCGCGGACCCACCAACGCCAGGTCGGCCAAGCCGCTGCCCATCAAGTCGGCGAACACCGCGTCGCGGTGCAGCAACTCCACGGGCAATGCCTCGAAAGGGATAAAACGCGCTTCGTCCGGGTGTGGGTCAAGCCGGAAAAAACCGCGCATGCCCGGTTGCGCCGTAACCCACTCCGGGCGGCCGTCGCCATCCACATCCAGCAACGCCTGGACGCGCGGGCGCGACGGCCCGATTTCCGGTTTGACCGGCAACGTCTGGGCCGGGCCGTAACCGACGGCATCGGCGTCGGCGGCGTCCACGGCCCGCACGGGCGCGCGGTAATACCAGGCGTGGTCAGTGCGGTATACCAACCCCGGCACGCCTTCGCCGTAGAGGTCGAGCAACTGGTATCCATGGCCGGGGAACGCCTCAAACGGTCGATAACGTGTGCTGTTCAGCTTCAATGCGACGCTCTGGTACAGGTATTCCTGGGGCGGTTGATAGCTGAGCGTGCCGTGGGCATCCACCGCCTGCTCGTGGGTGGCCATCAGCTGGGTCAAGCCATTGCGGCCGACGTGATGTTCGAGCAGCAGGCGTTTGACCAACACTGGGTCGGGCCCCATGCCCGGCTCGTCGGGGAACGCGTGAAACATCAGGATTTGTCGACACAGGCGCAACGTGCGCTGTTCAAAACCGTAGGCGTAGCGGGAAAACGGGTCCTGGCGCACGGCCCAGTCAGTGGTCGGCGCATAGGTAGGCACCTGGTCGAAAGCTGCGCTGCGCTGCCCATAGTCGAATACCAGATGAAAGTGCCAGGCTTGGCGCGAGAGGTCGTCGGTCTTGAACAGGTACGGCGTGGCTTTTTCCCGGGCGCTGACATTGCCGTAATACACACTGTGCAGATAGCGCTGGGCTCGGCTGTCATGGGGGAATGTGCTGGTATCGGTTTCGGCCTGATAGCGATAGCCGATATGTTCGCCGTGCGCATTGAGGCTTTCCTCCAGCAGCCATTGCGCCACATGCGTGGGGTGTTCGGGGTCGGCAATGCGCGCCGCGAGGGTTTTGCCGTACAGGTGCTGGCTGCCGTCGCTGGCCTGCACCCGCCAAAAGCCGGCGGGGTCGAGGGCCGAGTGCCAATGTTCGATGCGCGCGAAGTCGCTTTCCACCCTGGGGAAGTGGCGGGTGACGGTGTAAGTCGTGCCCAGCGCCTGTTGATTGAAGGTGTCGCGCTGGGTCTGCACCGGCGTGCCGTTGGCGTCGCACTCGGGCATCCACGCCTGGGCGTCCGGCCCCAGCAGGGTGTCGGCCTCGGTGTAACTCGGCACGGCACGGCGGGTGCAACGGGTCACGGCCGCGACGTTGACGTCCCAACCGAAGCCGAACGCACTGTTGCCGGCGTTGCTACGGTAGGTGAGGGCGAGTGCCGGTGCGTAGCCGCGACCGGGGCTGATCGGCAGCGCGATCTCCAGGCGCGCGACACCGTCGGCGCCGACAGGGGCCCAGCCCTTGGCGGCGCCTGGTGGCGTGCCGCTGTTGGGCAGCGCCGGCAGTTGGATAGGTGATGAATTAGCGGGGGTACTCATGCGTCGCTCCTCGCAGGTCGAGCGGTGTAGCGCACATGCACAATGATGTCGGTGATCGATTCCAGCAGGTCTTTTTGGCGTTGCGGATGGGGAAAATCCAGGCGCCAGGACGACACTGCACCGGTGTATTCGAACGGCAGGTAGCGCGGGTCGTTGTCGAAGTCGAGGCTGAACTGGCCGTTGTCGTCCAGCCCCCGCGACAACGCGATCTGCTGGCGCGCGCGCCATTCGGTACGCGGGCCGCCATCGGCGCTATCCACTTCGTTGCGGGTTTGGGTCAGGGTGGCCTTGATGTCCTCGTAGGGCCCCAGGGTGCCGGGCAATGACAGGCTGACCTGCTTGATGCGGCGCAAGGTGTGGCCGGGGTAATCCTCATCGAACAACGCTCTGGTCAACTCGAAACACAGGGTGCCGTGCTGCACCAGCGCGGCTTTGTGATCGGCCCAGGTCTTGGTGGGCAAGGTGTTCGGGCTTATCTGCGGGACCATCACCCCGCACTCGATCAGGCGATGGCGCAGCGACACGGTTTTGCTGATCTCCAGCTCCCGTGGCGTATGTTGCAGGTACGCCGCATTCATGCGCAGCAGGTTCAACTTCAAGGCTTCGGCGCTCAGCAAACCGTGGTGGGCCTGGCGCCAACTGTCAGTGGAAAAGAACGTGCGCTGTTCGGCGGTTTCGTACTGCCAGCACGCCTCGGCGGCCAGGCACAGTGATTGGGCGCTGTCATGCAGGGCGTAATAGAAAGTGCCCAACTGTGTATTGAGCCACTCATACAGCTGGGCCCGGGCGGTGCGGGTGCTCAGCAGTTGATAGGTCGACTGGGCCTGGGCCAGGGCCGTCTGGGCACTGCGCAGGTGCAGGCGGGTGGCTTTTTCCTGTTCGGCCTGGGTATGCAGCAGGGCGTCGACCTGCGCCAGTTCCAGGCGCGCTTGTTGCTCGGCATGGGCCCAGTCCTGGGCGCGCCGGTTGAATTGCTCGGTGCGCTCCAGCTCGTTGGCGTTGGCGCGGGCTGCGTTGGCCTCGCCCTGGGCGAACGCCTGATAGCCTTGAAACAACCCCTCAAAACGCATGCCGCCAAAGGCGGTGCCAAAAATGTTCGGCGCCAGCATGGCGGCACCGGCGCCCATGCCGGCGATGGCCACTTTGCGCTCCCAGGCGGCGCTTTCGAGGTACTGCTGGCCGGCGGCGATTTCACCGGCGCTGATGCCTTCGTTGAGCCGATGGGTCAGGAAGTCCAGGCGGCCCTTGATCACCGCGCGGCTGTGCAGCAAGGCTTGGCGGTTTTTTTCGTCGATCGCCAGCGCCTGGGTATGCTGGGTCACCACCAGGCTGGCCAGCTCCCAAGCCTGCTGTTGTTGCACGTCGAGCAGGTGCGCCTGCTCTTTGCGTTCGATCAGCGCCAGCAGCGTGGCGCCGAACTGCGCCAGGCTGTCGACCGCATTCATGGCGTGCCCAGCGATGACCTGGAAGCGGTAGTGGCCGACTTCCGGGCGCGTCGTCAAAGGCGCTTCGGCGCCACCCATGGCACTGTGCGCCGCCCGCGCGAGCAGCGCGGCAGGCGCTAAAGGCGCGGCGAACAACGACGGGCGCAACGGCTTGCCGGTGATGTCCAAGTGGGTGCGCAAGCCGTGCAGGCGAGCTTCCAGAGTGTCCCAACGCGCCACCTGTTGCGGGCTTAAAGGACGTTGCAGGTAGGGGCTGTCCATAAGCCAGGCGCGTTGGCCGAAGGTGACACACTGGCGCGACAACGAGCGCAAGTACTCCGGTTGGTGCTCCAGCGCGCGTATGGCCAGCGCTGCGGTACTGGCCAGGTCACCGAGGGCGCGCGGGGTCCAAGTATCGGCGCGGGTCAGCGTCGGGCGCGTGCCCAGCAGGTGCCGCGCCTGGCGGTACCAGAGCTTGGCTTCGGCCAGGCTGTCGGGGCTTAACTGACGATAGGCCGCATCGCCGCGGTTGAGCAGGATATCCACATTGAGCAAATGCAATGCCTTGCGCAGGTAACGCGGAAAACTCAGGGCCAGCTCATGGGGCCGCTCGGGCTGCATGCAGGCGTAACTCAGCTCCACAGGGGCGGCTGTCAGCGCGCTCAGCGTGCCGGTATGCGGCTGGCGAGGGTTGTATAGCCCGTGCAGCCAACGTTCTGCTTCGGCGTATTGCTGTTGCCGGTTGAGCTGATGGGCGATGGTCCACGGCACGTAGATCAACAGCTCCCGCAGGTACTGGCCGTGCGCGCCGTGGAAGTCCGCCGATTGCGCTGCAACCCCGTCAACCGCTGTGAAACCACAGGCAAGCGGCGGATCAAGCGCGGCCGTGGCGCTCTTGAACAGTTGGCTGGCGAGGCGGCTGTTCAGTGGGATCGCCGGCAGCGACGGTTTGAGGCTCGCGGAAAAGTCGAGGACTTCGAGGCGCTCCCCGCTTTCCTCGCGTAGGGAGCTGATCCGCGGGGAACGGGCCGGTTGGGTAATGCTCAGGGAGTGGCTGAGGGTGCAGGTGACGGCCTTGAGCGCATACCCCAGCACCCGTGCGCCATCCTCTTGGCTCTCCAGGGTAATCACGCCGTGGATCACCGTGACCGCCGAAGACGGTTGCCCGCTGGGCAGTTTGATACGCGTGGTCGTGACGTGCCCGACCGGCAACTCCGGTGCCGAGCCGGCCAGGCTTTCGTGTTCGCTGTCGGTGAAGTTGAGGATCTGCGCGGTGTTGTTGCTGATCGCGTGCGGGGTGGGCCGGTCCTTGAGCCGGGACTGCATGATGACGTGGCGATAAAGCCGGATGGGCATCGACGCGCTGCTGTATACCAATCGCAAGTCATTTACGAAGTGCAGTTTTTTGCTGGAGGATTGATCGCCTGGCAGGCCGTAGTCACTGTAGCGGTCGAGGATCGCCAGCACGTTGTCCTGCGCATGGGCATATAAATGCAGGAAGGCATTCTTGGCGATGAATTTGCCTTCCAGCGAATACTCGGTGACGTTCTTGGTCCCGTCTTGCCCGGCGCGCCAATCCTGAGCGGCCTTCGCTCGGCCCGTCAGGGTGAGCAACAGGCTGCCTTTGTCATAGATGGCATTGGCGAAGGTCTTGCCGGTCTTGGGGTTTTTGAAAAACATCGCGTAGTGCGTGACGTCGACGTCCGAGACGATCGTGCTGTCCAGGATGATGGCCGAGCCCTCGCTCAACTCGACATCGGCCATGGCCGAATCGTGCATGGCTGACTCGGTGACCAAGGTAATGCTCGCTTCGGCATGCCGGGTTTTGAGGGTGACTTTGTAGGTCTGCAAAAAGCGCTTGGCGGTTTTCGAGGTGAATACCACTTCGTTGGTGATCGGGTCGAACGTGGTGCTGATGCTGTCGGCGTCGAGGATGTCTTGGCTTCTGGCTTCGAAATCCCAGGTTTTCAAGGGAGCTTGGGGCGAGCCTTCTGGTGTCAGGGCCAGCACGGGCTCGGTGTAGTCATCCGTCAGGCTGGCCTTGAATTGCAGGCTGTCCTTGTTGATATCGAAGAACAACCCGAAGTAACGGTGGGCGAATGGCGGCAGCAAGGCGCTGGAAAACACATTGGCTTCGTCGAGTCCTCCGAGCAGGGCGGTCTGCAACGGTGTGTTCTGCGTGGACTCGTAAGCCTCCAGCAGACGGATGGTTTCCAGCGCAATGGCCGAGCCCGGCACGATCTTGTAACGCCCCGGGCTGCCGGCGGACGCCACCACCTTGACGTCCAGTGCCTGATCGACACTGATGGCTTGAAAGAACTCCCCCGGCTGTTCGCCGCCATGGTTCAACGTGTTGGCGCGTATACCCAGGAACAGACTTTGGGGGCTGCGACTGTCGACCACCGCAATGGTCTGGGTGATGCGCTTGAGTTGTTCGGGGGTGAGCGCATTGATCCCGCGTGTGACGCAATGTTCCTCCAGGCCCACCTGGGGAAGGCTCCAACTGCCATCGCGTTTTTGATAGGAAAAACACAGGCGCAACTTCACGAAGCGGCTGTTGAGCCATTCGGCGTGGCGCTGTTTTTCATCGTCGTCCTCGTCTTCGCCAATGTCGTTTACCGGGCCGTGCACGGCGTGATACGGCGCCGGCTTGATGCACTCGGCCCATACGATAAACAGGCGCTGATTGAACAGCACCGGCCGCACACTGTGGGCCGGAGTGTCGGCGGAAAACGTCAGGTTGATCGGCTTCCAATCGCTCCATGCCCGAGGCGCGGGTGCCCTGGGGTTGGCACTGGAGCGCTTGGACAGGTCCAGCGAGCGCCAGTAATACAGGTCGTCGCTGACCGACTTGCCGACAAAGTAATAGGTGCTGGTGTCCAGTTGTCGCACGTCGCCGTCGATGTAGCCGTTGAGGGTCTGTAAGCGCGCGATGTGTTCGAATCGTGCCAGGTAACCTTGCACGGCGCTTTGCACCGTGGCCGGTTGCAGCCGGTGCTGGTTGAGGTCGTTTTCCAGTTGCTCGAAGCTGGCGCTCTTGTCCTCGCGCAGCGTGGGGTCGAGGAAGTGGTGGGGCTGGTAACGCAGTTGCTGGCTGGCGCTCCACAGCGGGTAGGTGCGCAGGCTGTCTTGCCAGGCGCGCGCTTCGTCAGGCGACGGGCCCTGTGTGTCGTAGCCCGGTTCCAGCCCGCCCAGGATGCGGTTGATGTAGTGCTGCAGGCTGGTGATCGCACTGGCCACCGGGCTGCTCGGCACGGCCTGGCTGACCTGCACATCCAGCAGCCAATAGTCGTACAGATCCTCTGGGGTACGCAGGGTGGTTTTCAACGGGGCGCTGATGCAATGCGCCAGGTAGAAGCCGAGCATGGCATCGCGGCGGGCTTCGTTGAGACGGTGTTCGAGGGGCTCAGACATAGTCGTTCCTTGAGTCCGGGTGGGAAGCGGCCCTTAGTGGCGCGCGGCAATGACCGCTTCGCCGAGGGCCTTCCATTGGCTGAAGTCGCTGGAGAGGCTCAGGTGGCTTGCGTCCAGCAGGGCCTGGCAGGGCAGGCGCGTGGCGGCGCACGCTTGGTGGCAGCGCAGGATCCAATCCAACTGATCCATGGCCGTGACACGCCTGGTGGGCAAGGTATCGGTGAGCACCCGCAGTTCTGTTTCGCTCCAGCCCAGCCAGTGGCTCAGTTGTGTGTCGAGTGGCTGCGCGCCGTTGCCGTTGGCGCGCCGAAAGAAGTCCAGAAGCTCGTCCTGGGTCAGGCCCCAGGTGTCGCAGCACGCCTTGAAGCGCTGCAACAAATACAGAGTGCCCAGGTTCAGTTCGAGCAGGGTCGACGGCGCCAGCGCGCGGTCCAGCCAATGGGGGTTGAGCAGCAGTTGACGCAATGACGTGTCGTTCACCGGCAAGGCCAGCAGGGTGGTGACATCCGGCGCCAGCAGGATCAGGTGCTTGAGCGCCGGCGGGGTTTTTGCGCTGTTGAGGAACTGGTTGTAGTAAAGCGTGAGCTCCTTGCTGTAGGGCGTCGGCACCGGGGTATCCAGTAACTGCTGGATGCACACGCGTTGGCCTTTGTCTGCGATGCGTTGCAGCCAGGGCGTCAGTCGATCCTTGGCTTGCTGTTTGAGGACTGCGTCTTGGGCGGGCACCGGGCTCAGGCTCAGGGTCGAAATCGCCTGGTCCAGGGCAAGCGAGGGTTGTCGAGGTTGGGACAGGTCCGCTGACGGTCCGAACGCCTGGGCGAGCACGCCGGTCCATTCGATGGGGGGCAGGTTGTCGGCGGCGGCCGGCTGCGGCAACGGCGCCAGTTGCCAGGCCGATGGCAGTTCATAGGGGGGGTGACGCAGCAAATCGACCCAGCGCGCCAGGGCCGGGTTATCGCTAACCAGCTCCAGCAACAGACGCTGGCGCAACTGGGGGACGCTGATGTGGCTGTCCTTGAGCCAAGTGACGGCCCAATCCAGTTGCATAAGCCCGTCGAGAAAGTCTGCGGCAACACGTTCCCCGCTGCGCAAGGTCGGGGCGGTCAAGTGGCTCCACGTCGCAGGGCCAAGCAGGTCGGCCAACTGTCGGCAGTGCTGCACCGACAAGCCGAAGGTGCGCGCGATGTGCGCCTGCCGATACAGCGCCGAGTAGGTCGCCAGGTTGCGCAACACTGGGGTGGGGCAGGCGTCGATCAGCAGGTGCAACGAGTTTGGCGTGTCTGTGAGTTCGAGCGCGGCGCATAGGCGCTGGCGGGTCGGCGCATCCAACACCTGGTCGTCCAGCGGCAGTGGTTGGCTGCCTACCGGTGTGGGATTGAACACCTGGTCGAACAACGGTTGCGCAGTGGCGCTGGCCTGCAACGGCACGCGATTAAGCCAGGCGCTGAACGCCAGGGGCGTCAGTGCATAGCGGCGATTGAGGTAGCGAAACACTCCCAGCGCACGCAGGGTGCTGTGGCTGATACGCAGGTGGGCGTTGATCGGCCGTTCACAGGCCATGGCGCTGACGATCAAGGTATCCAGTTCGGCAAATGGCAAATCGACCCCGCGTTGCAGGCGAATCATGCGCTGCAGGCGGTCGAAGCGCTCATCCGTGATATTGAGCAACTGCGCGTTATTACTCGCCACCGTCATCGGCGACTGATCGGTGCCGTTGACATAGCGAGCTCCGTAAAGGGGCAACGGCATATCTTTGGCGGAGGGGGAGGCATGGGGGGCAAAACGTTCCTCTGCCAGCAACGCGTGCAACTGCGCGGTATTCAGGGCGGTGGCGTCGAGCAGCGCTTGCAGGGTCTGCGGTGCGCCAGCCAGGCCGAAGCAGGTTTGAAACAACGTGCCGGCTTCAAGGGGCGGTTGCAGCAGGAGCGTTTGTAGTCCGGGGTTCAGGTCGCTTAACAGGCATTGCACATCGGGGTTGTGCGTCTGTACCCAGCCATATCGCGCGCTGCCGGCGGCATCGAACGGTAGCCGTTTGCTGATGCGGTAATTCAATTCGCCCACGCGGTGCCGGGTGCCGGCCAGCCCAAGGCGACATTGATAGTGGTGATGGTGATACGGCAGCGTCAGGGGGTAGTGCTGGGTACTGAGCAGGCGATACAGCTTCTGGCGCGGATGGTGGTATTTGATGTGTTTGCGCAGCATGTCATCGACCAGCGTCAGCAGGGGGCGCTGGGTGAAGGTGCTGTCGTGGTCGATCACCAGCGCTTCCAGATCCGGGCGACGTTGGCTCAGCAGGACTTTATCGCAGGTGCCCACGCCGTTCTGTTCCAGCTGCCGCGCGAACAGGTACAGCGTGCGCAGATAAGCCACCGGCGAATCGAGCGCGGCGAGCGCATCGGGCGCGCAGGCATTGGCCCAGTCTTCAGCCAGCAGGGATGACCCGCTCGCGTCCAGCTCGCGCTTGCTGCGTGCGGGCGGCGTGTCGGTCGGCTGCAGCTCGTACAGCCATTGCAGCTGGGTGGCGTAGGCCAGCGCGGTGTCGTAGGCCTGGGCGCCATCGTCATCGTTGAGGCGGCCCAGTTGCCGGATGAAGTCGGCGCGGGGCAGGCGCACAATGTCAAAGACGCTGGTAACGCCGAGTTGATGCAGGGCCGTGCTGAAGTCGACCTTCCCCTCGCCGGGAGGGGCGGGCCGGTCCAGCAGTCTGGCCAACAGGGGACTGCTTAGAGTGTGCATGACAACGATCTTCCAGTGAGCCCACCAGTGGATCCAATGGGCAACGCCCGACGCTATCACGCAGGTTTTGCGGCCGAGGTCGGCCAATGCCGCGCGGGTGTCGAGGAAATATCGGCGACTGAGTGCCGATGCGGCGCGGCCGGGGTTTTGTTAGAATGCGCGCCGCGCGGCCTGGCCCGCGTTTTTTTGCATCCGGTTCACCCTTTACGAGGGTAGCCACCTGGAGAGAACACCCATGACTCAACCGATTGTCGTGGCGGCACTGTATAAGTTCGTCACCCTCGAAGATTACGTCGCCTTGCGCGAGCCCCTGTTGCAGGCGATGGTCGACAACGGCATCAAAGGCACCCTGCTGATCGCCGAAGAAGGCATCAACGGCACCGTTTCCGGCAGCCGCGAAGGCATCGATGGCCTGATCGCCTGGTTGAAGACCGACCCGCGCATGGTCGACCTCGACCACAAAGAGTCGTACTGCGACGAGCAGCCGTTCTACCGCACCAAGGTCAAGCTCAAGAAAGAGATCGTGACCCTGGGCGTCGAAGGCGTCGACCCCAACAAGCAGGTCGGCACTTATGTCGATCCCAAGGACTGGAACGCGCTGATCAGCGATCCGGAAGTGTTGTTGATCGATACCCGCAACGACTACGAAGTGTCCATCGGCACCTTTGAAGGCGCGATCGACCCGAAAACCACCAGTTTTCGCGAATTTCCTGACTACATCAAAGCCCACTTCGACCCAGCCAAGCACAAGAAGGTCGCGATGTTCTGCACCGGCGGCATTCGGTGCGAGAAAGCCTCGAGCTACATGCTCAGCGAAGGCTTCGATGAGGTGTACCACCTCAAGGGCGGCATCCTGAAGTACCTCGAAGAGGTGCCGCAGGAAGAAACCAAGTGGCAGGGCGACTGCTTTGTGTTCGACAACCGCGTGACCGTGCGCCACGACTTGAGCGAAGGCGACTACGATCAATGTCATGCCTGTCGTACCCCGGTCAGTGTCTCCGACCGCGCATCCGAACACTATGTGGCCGGCATCAGTTGCCCGCACTGCTGGGATAAGCTGCCGGAGAAAACCCGTCGCAGCGCGATCGACCGGCAAAAGCAGATTGAGCTGGCCAAGGCCCGCAACATGCCGCACCCGATTGGCTACAACTACAAGCAAACCCCTTCCGAGGCCTGAGCCATGTCCGCGCGCCTGCTCTACGTAATGGACCCGATGTGTTCCTGGTGCTGGGGCTTTGCCCCGGTGGCGCAGGCCCTGGTAGAGCAGGCCCGCGTGGCCGGCGTCGACGTACATCTGGTGGTGGGCGGCCTGCGCACCGGCAGCGGCGCGGCGCTGGAACCGACCACGCGGCGCTATATTCTCGAACACTGGCAAGCCGTCACCGACGCCACCGGCCAGCCGTTCAAGCGCGAAGGGGCGCTGCCCGATGGCTTTGTCTATGACACGGAGCCTGCGTGCCGCGCCATCGTCACCGCGCGCAGCCTGGCGCCGGATTGCGCATGGAAGCTGTTGGGGCTGATCCAGCAGGCGTTCTATGTCGAAGGCCGCGACGTGACCCTGGCCAAGGTGTTGGTGGAGCTGGCCGAGCAGGCCGGCATCCCGCGTATCGAGTTTGCCGGCGAGTTCGATCGCGCCGAGCAACACGCCGCCACGGCCGCCGATTTCACTTGGGTGCAGGATTTGGGCATCGCCGGTTTCCCGACGCTGCTGGCCGAGCGCGACGGCCAGTTGGCGCTGCTGACCAATGGTTATCAGCCGCTGTCCGAGTTGTCGCCCTTGCTGGCCCGATGGCTGAAGCGAGGCGCCTGTGCATGACCAGCCCGCCACGCCCGAGCAGCCCAAGCGCACCGACCGACTGACCTGGGCGGAAATTCGCCGCCTGGCCCTGCGTCACAAGAAATCCCTGTGGATCGCCAATGGCGTCGCCGTGCTGGCGACCCTGTGCAGCGTGCCCATCCCTTTGCTGTTGCCGTTACTGGTGGACGAAGTCCTGCTGGGCCGTGGCGATGCCGCGCTCAAGGTGATGAACCACGCGCTGCCCCTGGGTTGGCAGAAAGCCGCGGGCTACATCGGCCTGATGCTGCTGGTGACCTTGCTGCTGCGCTGCGGCGCGCTGCTGTTCAACGTGGTGCAGGCGCGGCTGTTCGCACGGTTGGCCAAGGACATCGTGTACCGCATTCGCGTGCGCCTGATCGAACGGCTCAAACGCATCTCTCTGGGCGAATACGAAAGCCTGGGCAGCGGCACGGTGACCACGCACCTGGTCACCGACCTGGACACGCTGGACAAATTCGTTGGCGAAACCCTGAGCCGTTTCCTGGTGGCGATGCTGACGCTGGTCGGCACCTCGGCGATCCTGGTGTGGATGCACTGGCAACTGGCGCTGCTGATCCTGCTGTTCAACCCGCTGGTGATCTACGCCACGGTGCAATTGGGCAAGCGCGTCAAACACCTGAAGAAACTTGAAAACGACAGCACTTCGCGTTTCACCCAGGCCCTGACCGAAACCCTCGATGCCATCCAGGAGGTACGCGCCGGCAACCGCCAGGGCTTCTTTCTAGGGCGGCTCGGCCAGCGCGCCCAGGAAGTGCGCGACTACGCCATCCACTCGCAATGGAAAACCGACGCCTCCAGCCGGGCCAGCGGGTTGCTGTTCCAGTTCGGCATCGACATCTTCCGTGCGGCGGCGATGCTTACCGTGCTGTTTTCCGACCTGTCCATCGGCCAGATGCTCGCGGTGTTCAGCTACCTGTGGTTCATGATCGGCCCGGTGGAGCAATTGCTGAACCTGCAATACGCCTATTACGCAGCGGGCGGTGCGCTGACGCGCATCAATGAACTCTTGGCGCGTGCCGATGAACCGCAGTATGTCGGCGGCGAAGACCCGTTCAGCGGGCACGACACCGTCGGCATCGAAGTGCGCGGGCTGGATTTCGGTTACGGCGAAGAGTTGGTGCTCGATCAGTTGAACCTGAGCATCGCGCCGGGTGAGAAAGTCGCCATCGTCGGCGCCAGCGGCGGCGGCAAAAGTACGTTGGTGCAACTGCTGCTGGGGCTTTATACGCCCCAGGCCGGCACCATCCGTTTTGGCGGCGCGACCCAGCAGGCGATTGGCTTGGAGACCATCCGCGAGCACGTCGCGGTGGTGTTGCAGCACCCGGCGCTTTTCAACGACACGGTGCGCGCCAACCTGACCATGGGCCGCGAACGCAGTGACCAGGCTTGCTGGCAAGCGCTGGAAATCGCCCAGCTGGACGCCACCGTCAGGGCCCTGCCTCAGGGGTTGGACAGTGTGGTGGGGCGTTCCGGGGTGCGTTTCTCCGGCGGCCAGCGCCAGCGCTTGGCGATTGCGCGGATGGTGCTGGCCGAGCCCAAAGTGGTGATCCTCGATGAAGCGACCTCGGCTCTGGACGCCGCCACCGAATATAACTTGCATCAGGCGCTGGCGCGGTTTCTCAGTGGCCGTACTACACTGATCATCGCCCACCGTCTGTCGGCGGTAAAACAGGCGGACCGGGTATTAGTGTTTGATGGCGGGCACATTGCCGAAGATGGCGACCACCAGCAGTTGATCGCCGATGGCGGCCTTTACGCCAAGCTTTATGGACACTTGCAACAAGTACGTTGATTTAGCTTAGGCTGTAGCAGGGAAGCGGGTTTTAGCGTGCGTATTGAGCAGTGCATATGCAAGGGACTTCATGAAGCGAAAGCGGACTTTCGGAACGCCTCGGCTGCTGGGCATTGTGTGGCCCTTTATCGCAGTCGTGCTGTTTCAGGCATTGCTGGGCTGTGGCAGCCTGTATGTGCTGTCGGCTGTGCGTGGTTACGTGGGCGGCGAGAGTCTGTGGTCCAAGGGCCAGAAAGACGCCATCTATTACCTCACGCTGTACGCCGATAATCGCGACGAAGCCACCTACCTGAAATACCAGCACGCCATCGCCGTGCCTCAGGGCGGGCACGAACTGCGCGTTGCCCTGGACCGCCCAACCCCTGACCTCGACGCCGCACGCCTGGGAATACTTAAGGGCGGCAACCACCCGGACGATGTGTCGAGCGTGATCTGGCTGTACCTGAACTTCCGGCATTTCAGCTATCTGGAAAAGGCCATCGAGTTGTGGACGGTGGGCGATGGCTACCTGGTGCAGCTGGATAACCTGGCCCAGGAGATGCACGCCGCGATCAGCGCCGACCAGGTCAACGCCAACGATGTGCGCCAATGGAAGGCCCGTATCACCGCCATCAACGACGGCGTGACCCCCGCCGCCAAAGCCTTCAGCGATGCCTTGGGCGAAGGCTCGCGGGTGATCCTGCGCCTGCTGTTGATCACCAACCTGACCACTGCCCTGGGGTTGATCGTGCTGGCGTTGTTGCGCACCCACAAGTTATTGAGCCAGCGCCATGCGTTCGCCACAGCGCTGCAGGTGGAAAAGGAGCGGGCGCAGATCACTCTGGCGTCGATTGGCGACGGGGTGATCACCACCAACGTCGACGGTGCCATTACCTACATGAACCCGGCGGCCGAGGCACTCACCCATTGGAAGTCGAGCCAGGCCCAGGGCTTGCCCCTGGCGGCGCTGTTCAACCTGCTGGACGACAATGCCCAGCCCGACGGCTTCACCCTGATCGAGCACATCGTCAAGGGCCAGCTCAGGGGCGGTAGCGAGCATGCCAAGACCATCCAGCGCCTGGACGGCAGCACTGTGTCGGTCACCTTGGTAGGTGCGCCGATTCGCAGTGGCGATAGGGTCAGTGGTGCAGTGCTGGTGCTGCACGACATGACGCAGGAACGGCAGTACATCGCCAATCTGTCGTGGCAGGCGACCCATGACGCCCTGACCGGCCTGGCCAACCGGCGTGAATTCGAATTCCGTCTGGAGCAGGTGTTGTACCCGTTGGCGCATCAGCAGGTTGGGCGCCACGCCTTGATGTTCCTCGACCTGGACCAGTTCAAACTGGTCAACGACACCTGCGGGCATGCGGCGGGCGATGAACTGTTGCGGCATATCTGTGCGCTGTTGCAATCGGACCTGCGCGAGGGCGACACCCTGGCGCGCCTGGGTGGCGATGAATTCGGCATCTTGCTGGAGAACTGCCCGCCGGCGGCCGCGGAAAAGATCGCCGAGAGCCTGCGCCACACTGTGCAAAGCCTGCATTTTGTATGGAAAGGCCGGCCATTCGTGACCACCGTGAGCATCGGGCTGGTGCATATCTCCCACACCCCGACCACCCTGGAAGCGTCGCTACGCGCTGCCGACATGGCGTGCTACATGGCCAAAGAGAAGGGGCGCAACCGCGTGCAGGTGTATCACGCCGACGACTCCGAGTTGTCCGTGCGCTTCGGCGAAATGGCCTGGGTGCAGCGCCTGCACATGGCCCTGGAAGAGAACCGCTTCTGCCTGTATTCCCAAGAAATCGCTGCCTTGAACCACACCGAGGACGGCAGTGGGCATATCGAGATTCTGCTGCGCCTGCATGACGAAGCCGGTCGCATCATCCTGCCCGAGAGTTTTATTCCGGCGGCCGAGCGCTATGGCCTGATCACTTCTCTGGATCGCTGGGTGGTGGAGAATGTGTTCGCGATCATTGCCCGCTGCCTGCACGAGCGTCCGGGCCGGCCCATGGCCATGTGTGCGATTAATCTGTCAGGTATTACCATCGGCGATGACGATTTTTTAGGATTTTTACGAGATAAGTTCGCCTCTTATCACATCCCGCCAGAAATGATTTGTTTTGAAATTACCGAGACTAGTGCGATTGCCAATTTGGCCAGTGCAATTCGTTTTATTAATGAACTCAAAGCCTTAGGTTGCCATTTCTCACTTGATGATTTTTGTGCCGGAATGTCCTCATTCGCGTATCTGAAACATTTACCTGTAGACTTCCTGAAGATCGATGGAAGTTTCGTAAAGGATATGCTGGACGACCCGATTAACCGCGCCATGGTCGAAGTGATCAACCACATCGGCCACGTCATGGGTAAGCGCACAATTGCCGAGTTTGTCGAAACACCCCAAATCGAGCAGGCACTGCTCGAAATAGGGGTGGATTACGCTCAGGGCTACCTGATCGAACGACCGCAGTTGTTTACCTTTGATAGCTTGCAATGTCGACCTGTGCGGCCGCAGCCCCTGTTATTCAAGGCGCCCGGCACATTCCGCTGAAACATTTGCCGGTCTGTAAACATCACACTTAAAAAGGAGCCTTATAGTGATCGACACATTCAACAGAACCGGCCCGCTGATGGAAGCCTCAAGTTACCCTGCCTGGGCACAGCAACTGATCCAGGACTGTAGCGAGAGCAAGCGCCGGGTTGTCGAACACGAACTGTACCAGCGCATGCGCGACAACACGCTCAGCGCGCGGACCATGCGTCACTACTTGATCGGTGGCTGGCCCGTGGTAGAACAGTTTGCCCTGTACATGGCACAAAACCTCACCAAGACTAAGTTTGCCCGCCATCCTGGGGAGGATATGGCGCGGCGCTGGCTGATGCGCAATATTCGCGTGGAACTCAACCATGCCGACTATTGGGTCAATTGGGCGCACGCCCATGGGGTGAGCCTGGAAGAGTTGCAGGCCCAGCATGTGCCGCCGGAGTTGCATGCACTGAGTCATTGGTGCTGGCATACCAGCTCGGCCGATTCGTTGATCGTGGCAATTGCCGCCACCAACTACGCAATCGAAGGGGCGACCGGGGAATGGTCGGCCGTGGTCTGCTCCACGGGTGTCTACGCCGCGGCCTTTCCTGAGGAGGAGCGCAAACGGGCAATGAAGTGGCTGAAGATGCACGCCCAGTACGATGACGCGCACCCGTGGGAAGCCTTGGAAATCATCTGCACCCTGGCCGGGATGAACCCGAGCAAGGCCTTGCAGGTGGAACTGCGCCAGGCCGTGTGCAAGAGCTACGACTACATGTACCTGTTCCTGGAAAGCTGCATGCGTCTTGAAAAAGACAAGCCTGTCAGCCTCGCCAGCGCCCCTGTGCGCGAGCGCCAGGAGCGTGTCGCCAGCGAAGCCTGATGTAACGCGGTGGCGGGGTGCTTACCCCGCCATTGCCAAGCGATTGCGGCCTTCGCGCTTGGCCACGTACAACGCGTTATCGGCCCGGCGCAGCAGGCTCTCGGCCGACTCGGCGGCCAGCAATGTCGAGCAGCCCAGGCTTACCGTCAATTCAATCCGTTTACCGTCGGCCCAATAGTCCTGGGCCAGGGTCGCTTTGCGCAGGCGTTCCCCGACCACCGCCGCCGCTTCCCGGCTGGTGTTGGACAGCAGGATCAGAAACTCTTCCCCGCCGAACCGGAACACCATGTCCACGTTACGCAGCTGCGCCTTGATGACAGCCGCCACCTCGCGCAATACGTCGTCGCCGGCGGCGTGGCCGTAGGTGTCGTTGATGTGCTTGAAGTGATCGATGTCCAGCATCAGCAAGGACAGTGGGTTCAGGTGCCGGCGAGCCATGTCGATTTCCCGTTGCAGCGTCTGATCCATGGCGATGCGGTTGCCGGTCTGGGTCAGCGGGTCACGCAGGGCGCTGCGAGTGGCCGCGCGATAGAGCAGGGCATTGCGCATGGGATAAAGCAGGGTGGCCAGCAGCGATTCGAGCTGGCCGAGTTCTTCTTCGCTCAGGCGTTGGTTACGGCGAAAGATCAGTTCTCCCAGATGCTCGCCCTCGTGGCTCAGGCTGTAGCTCACCGAGTGATGGCCGCGCTGGCCGAACTCCAGGCGCAGGTCTGCGGCGTCGTGACGATAATGCAGGGCATCCAGGGGCACCAGGCGCTGGATCTCACGGAAGAACACACTGAGGATGCGCTCCGGTTCCAGGCTGGTCTGCAATTGCAGGCCCAGTTGCTGGCGCAGTTGAGCGACGGTGGTGGGGCGGCGGGGTGGCGGGAACGGCTGGCCGAAGCCCAGACGTTGCAATTTGGCTGTGTCGAAATCAATTGCGTTGGTCTGGGTAGGTGTTTTCATAACCGTTTGGCCTCTAAGAGTCTTACAGGCCCGATGCGTGTGGCGAGTGCCGGGGTCTTACTGTTCCGTCAGTTTCGTAAAACATGGAAACAGTCTAAACCGCTTTACAGTGGGTTTTAACCCCTGGGCACCGCCGCACGTCTTGTCATCGCTGGACCTGCTTGGAACAGGTTAGAGCGAGATTCATGCCACTTCGTTTAATTTAATAAAAAACCTTACGAATCAATGGTCGCTGTAGCAGGCCAGCCCCAGGTGTGGAGGGCCCGCGCCGGTTATTTGGCTGCTTGTACCAAGGTGTCGGCGTTAATCTGCTCGATTGAGGTCACACCGGTCAGGGTCATGGCTACGCGCATTTCCTTGGCGAAAATATCCAGCAGGTTTTCGACCCCGTGCTGGCCGTCGGCGGCCAACGCGTAGGAGGGCGCGCGCCCCAGCAGGCACGCTTTGGCGCCCAGGGCGAGCATGCGCACCACGTCGAGGCCGGAGCGGATGCCGGAGTCCACCAGCACCGTCAGGTCATCGCCCACGGCCTCGGCAATCGCCGGCAACGCTTTGGCGGTGGACAGCACGCCATCCAATTGGCGGCCGCCGTGGTTGGACACCACGATGCCATCGGCGCCGAAGCTCACGGCGTCCTTGGCGTCCTGGGGGTCAAGGATGCCTTTGATGATCATCGGACCTTTCCAGAATTCGCGGATCCACTCCAGGTCGCTCCAACTGATCGACGGGTCAAAATTGTTGGCCAGCCAACCAATGTAGTCTTCCAGATGAGTGGGTTTGCCCAGGTACTTGGAAATATTGCCCAGGTCATGGGGGCGACCCATCAGGCCCACGTCGAAGGCCCACTGCGGCTTGGTCACAGCCTGCAGCATGCGCCGCGAGGCCGCGTACGGCCCGGACATGCCCGAGTGAGCATCGCGATAGCGCGCCCCCGGCGTGGGCATATCCACGGTGAACACCAACGTCGTCACCCCGGCTGCCTGCGCGCGTTCCAGCGCGTTGCGCATGAAACCGCGGTCCTTGAGCACATAAAGTTGGAACCAGATGGCCTGCGGACTTTGCGATGCCACTTCCTCAATGGAGCACACCGACACCGTCGACAGGCAGAACGCAATGCCCTTGTTGGCGGCGGCCTTGGCTGCCTGTACTTCGCCACGGCGCGCGTACATGCCGGTCAACCCTACCGGGCTGAGAATCACCGGCATCGTCAGCTTCTGGCCGAGCACGGTGGTGTTGAGGCTGAGGTTATCCACATTGCGCAGGATGCGTTGGCGCAGGCTGATGTCGGCCAAGTCCGCGCTGTTGGCCCGCAGCGTGTGCTCGGCGTAGGCGCCGCCGTCGATATAGTCGAACAGAAAACGCGGCAGTTTGCGTTGGGCGGCGGCGCGGTAGTCGGAGGCGGACGAAATGATCATCAACGGTCAATCCACAGGGCAAGGTGGCTCCACCTTAAGCGAACTTCTGTCATGATAAAAACAACTTTTATCACTGGCTTCCAGTCGCCAAAGGAATACCGATGAATCTGCGAACACTGCGCGCCTTTGTCGAGGTGGTGCGCCAAGGTGGTTTTTCTCAGGCAGCCGAGGTGGTATCCCTCACCCAGTCCACCGTGAGCAAGGCGGTCAAAACCCTCGAAGAGGAACTGGGCATGCCGCTGCTCAACCGCCTTGGGCATCGTAACCAACTGACCGCCGCCGGCGAAATTGCCTACCGTCGCGCCCAGGTATTGCTGGCCGAACACAGCGATCTGCTCGGCGAAATCAACGACCTGCGCGGTCTCAAGCGCGGTATGTTGCGCATCGGCTTGCCACCGGTAGGCTGCGGCGTGCTGTTTGCGACCATGTTCGCCACCTACCGCAGCCGCTACCCGGACATTGACATTGAGCTGACCGAATACGGCAGCAAGCGCCTGCGCGAATGCCTGGAAGAAGGAGAGGTCGACCTGGCGGCACTGTTGTTACCGATTGACGAGGGCTTCGACTATCAACCGGTGCGCAATGAGCCGCTGATCGCCGTGCTGCCCATGAACCATCCCCTGACAGGGCGTGAGTGTATCGACTTTACCGACCTGGCAGACTCGCCCTTCATCCTGTTCGAGGCCGGTTTCGCCCTGAACGCCAAGATCCTCGCGGCCTGCGAGCGCAAAGGCGTAACCCCCCGCGTGACGGCACGCAGCGGGCAGATCGATTTTATTGTCGACCTGGTCGCGGCTGGCCTGGGCGTCGCCTTCCTGCCGCGAATGTTGGCGCACAAGCATCGACACGCCGGCATTGCCTTGGTCGCGTTGGACGAGCCCCACACCGACTGGCACATCGCCCTGGCCTGGCGCGCCAACGCCCACTTGCCACCGGCCGCCCGCGCCTGGTTGGACTTGGCCGCAGAACAGCCGCTGACGGGCGGGCCGGGTAATTAATCCTCGCGTTTGCCAGGCAATGCTTGACTTCTCCTTTTCAATCAGTAACATACGGCGCATTCCGCGATAGCTCAGTTGGTAGAGCAAATGACTGTTAATCATTGGGTCCCTGGTTCGAGTCCAGGTCGTGGAGCCAGATAGGGAAAAGCCTGCAGCGATGCAGGCTTTTTTTTGCCTTGGATTTTTCCGGGGTGATTCGAGCGCACAGCATAAGCGCGTCTCTAAAACCGCCACAAACGGCCGTGGCCTGCTACGTTCTCGCCACCCCCGGCACATCCATATTGATCTTGCGCCAGAAGGCTTCAGAAAAACTGTAAGCCGAGAAAGCGATCAGCCCCAAGGCCATTACCATCAAAAGCAACCACCCAGCGGGTAGGTTCTGGAGGGCGTCCAGCGCCTCCTTCATGCCGGGTGGGTCCATGGCTTGATAAGTGGAACCGCTGATGGCCAATAACACTGCAATCTCTAAAAACACCACGCCACGGGCGATCAATCCGAATCGCGATACGGGGCGCACGTAGCGCATGACATCTTCATCGGCCTCAAAGTATTTTTCGAACGATGCCTTCCATCCCTTGATGATGTGAGCAATACCGACCCCAAGCGGAATGAGGGCGATCAGGTAAACCAGCATGTTCGAATGTTCCCAGGACAATAGATGGGACAGCCAGTCTTTGGCCTGCCCCCCGGAATTACCCGAGCTTTTAATGCCGCTTATAAGCAGGCCCAATGCAAAAAACGCCAGCGCGCCATTAACGACGCCTCCGGCAAACAGGCCGGTTCGAATCACCAAACCCTTGAGTTCTTTGCCATGATGATCGACATCACGGGTAGCCTGCAGCATGCGCCAAGAGGCAAATGAGAGCAGGCCCGCCACCACAACCCCAATTAAAAAATAGCCGAATGGTTGGCTGAGCAATGCCTCCAGACTTTTGTGGCTATCCTTCGGTTTTGTCGAGTCCTGTGCTGCCAGCAGCGCGAAGATACCAATGATCAGATACAGCACTCCCCGAGCGGCGTAGCCTCCTCGAGCGAGCATGACAAGACTGTTTTGCGCTGACATTCGACGTATTCCTGAGATCTGATTCAAGAGCAGACCCTGCTTGCAGAGCAGGGTTCTATCCCGATACGCCCTCAAGCCAAGCTTTAAATGCCAGAATCCCCGGACTAGATCGTTCTGGAGAACCCTATGCTTCGTGCATTCGAACAACGCCTCGACCCTTTCCCGCCCGACGAGGCGCCTCCACCCCCCGAGGGCCTGGCGCGATTTTTGTGGGCCTGCACCCGTGGTGCCCGGGGTTATATCGTTGCGCTCGCGCTGCTCAGTGCCGGGGTGTCGATCTACGAAGCCTGGTTGTTTGCTTTTCTCGGACAGGTGGTGGACCTGCTGTCGACCTGGCAAGCCGGCGGCGATGTAGGCGGGCAGGAAAGCCGGGTGCTGTGGGGGATCGGTATCGTGCTGGTGACCAGCATTGGGCTGGTAGCGCTGCGCACGCTGGTGCAGCACCAGGTATTGGCGATCAACCTGCCGTTGCGGCTGCGTTGGGATTTCCATCGGCTGATGCTGCGACAAAGCCTGTCGTTCTTCTCCGACGAGTTCTCCGGCCGTGTCACCACCAAGGTCATGCAGACGGCGCTGTCGGTGCGCGAGGTGCTGTTCACCCTGATCGAGATGGCCCCCGGAATCGGTGTGTACTTCATCGCGCTTATCACACTGGCCGGCGGCTTCGACCCGAAGCTGATGCTGCCTTTCATTGCCTGGTTGGCGTTGTTCGGCCTGGCCATGGGGCACTTCGTGCCGCGCCTGGGCAAAGTCGGGCAGGAGCAGGCGAATGCGCGCTCGTCCATGACCGGGCGTATTTCGGACGCCTACACCAATATCACCACGGTCAAGCTGTTCTCCCATTCCAAGCGTGAAGCGCATTTCGCGCGCGCGGCGATGGAGGACTTCAAGCAGACCGGTTTTCGCCAGATGCGCCTGGTCAGCCAGTTCGAGATCGTCAATCAGGCACTGGTGGTTGCGTTGATCATGGGCGCGGGCGGTTATGCCTTGTGGCTGTGGCACCAAGGGGCAGTGGGCACCGGCGCGGTGGCGGCCATTACCGCCATGGCGTTGCGCGTCAACGGTATGTCGCATTGGATCATGTGGCAGATGACCTCGCTGTTCGAGAACATCGGCACCGTGCAGGACGGTATGCAAACCTTGACCCGCGGGCCCAAGGTGCAGGACGCGCCGGATGCCGCCACGCTGGTCACCCACGGCGGCGCCGTGACGTTCGACAACGTGAGCTTCAATTACAACGGCGAACGCCAGGTTCTCGACGGCCTGAGCTTGAGCATCCGCCCAGGTGAAAAAATCGGCCTGGTGGGACGCTCCGGTGCCGGTAAATCGACGCTCATCAATCTGTTGTTGCGCTTCTATGACGTGGACAAAGGGCAGATCTGCATCGATGGGCAGAATATCGCCCACGTCACTCAGGACAGTCTGCGCAGCGCCATCGGCATGGTTACCCAGGACACATCCCTGCTGCACCGCTCGATTCGCGACAACATCGCCTATGGGCGCCCCGATGCGACCGACGAGCAAATCCGCAGTGCCGCCGCGAGTGCCCAGGCTGACGGCTTCATCAGCCAACTGAGCGATAAACAAGGCCACTGCGGTTACGACACGTTGGTGGGTGAGCGCGGCATCAAGTTATCCGGCGGCCAGCGCCAGCGGGTCGCCATCGCCCGCGTGATGGTCAAGAACGCTCCGATCCTGCTGCTTGACGAGGCCACCAGCGCGCTGGATTCGGAAGTCGAAGTCGCCATCCAGGAAAGCCTGGATGAAATGATGAAGGGCAAGACCGTCATTGCCATCGCCCATCGACTGTCCACGATTGCCGCCATGGATCGACTGATCGTCATGGATAACGGTCGCATCATCGAGCAAGGTAGCCACGCCGAGTTGCTGGAGAAGAACGGCACCTATGCGCGGTTATGGCATCACCAGAGCGGCGGGTTTCTGGGGGAGGATCAGGGCGTGGCCGAGACTGCGGAATAGGCCTGTTCTGATACCTCAGTCCGAGGAGCCAAACAGCTGTTTGTCGGCAGGAAAATTTTTTTTGGGTCGTCGCTTGAAATTTTTTCCCCTGAACCTACTTAGGTTTTACGCGATGCCGAATACGGGTCGCGTATCAAATCACTTGGAGAAAACTCAGGAGATTTTGCAATGGCTACTACTCTCTCGTTGGCCCCACTGTTCCGCCACTCCGTTGGCTTTGACCGTTTCAACGACCTTTTCGAATCGGCGCTTCGCAGCGAGGCCGGTACCACGTACCCACCCCATAACGTCGAGAAGCATGGTGATGATCACTACCGCATCGTGATCGCCGCTGCCGGCCTGGTGGAAGACGACCTGGATATCCAGGTGGAAAAAGGCGTGTTGACCGTCGCCGGCGGCAAACGCGAACACGACGAAAACATCACCTACCTGCATCAAGGTATCGCCCAGCGCGCGTTCCGCTTGTCGTTCCGCCTGGTCGACCACATTGAAGTGCAGGGCGCGCAGCTCTCCAATGGCCTGCTGAGCATCGATCTGCTCAGAGTGGTGCCGGAGGAAGCCAAGCCTAAACGCATTGCGATTGGCGGCGCGAACAAGGCTGAAGTGAAGTCGATCAGCGAGCAGTAATACAGCAATGAATAAAGGCGCTCTTCGGAGCGCCTTTATTTTGCGCCACCGACTTCAGGCTCAGCGGCCGGCACGGAAGAAGCCGCAGCGTCCCACGTCACCAACAGTTGGCTGATCGCGGCATCAAGGATTGCATGGGGCACGTTATCCCGCGCCAGGATCGACACTCCCTGCAAAAAGCTGTCAAACACGGTCGCCATCACCGCAGCTTCGGTTGTTTCAGGCAACTGACCTTCACGCACGGCCCGCTCCACACAGGCCACAATCCCCGCCCGCGTACGCAGTCGCGATTGGGTCAGCGCATTCGCTACCCGCGCGTTTTCCGGACTGGGCGCACTCATCACGCCAAGTGCAACCATGCAGCCCTTGGGGTGACCGTCTTCGCATTGCATACGCACCGATTGGCGCAGCGCGGTTTCGATGGCTTGGCGCGGCGGTAGGGATACGTCCCACAAACATTCGGTGACTTGGGCGTAGGTGGACAGGTAGCGCTGCACGCATTCCTCGAACAGCGCTTCTTTGGAGCCGAAAGCGGCGTAAAAACTCGGCGCGGAAATGCCACCGCCCAAACCCGCTTTGAGCTGGGCAAGGGACGTGGCGTCATAGCCGTGCTGCCAGAACAGATGCAACGCCTGTTCCACAGCCTGTTCGCGATCAAAATTACGCGGGCGGCCCATCTGTGCCATGTGAGGTCTCCTTCGGAAAGCGAAATAGATACTAGTCGATACATAAGTCGTTGACAACGCGCTGCGCCCGCCTGCAACATTTGTATCGATCAGTATTTAAATCAACTTGCCCAGGAGTTTCCCGTGACCCCCTCACTGACGTTATCGGCTCCGTCCGACCGCTTGCCCGTCGGCGCCTTGCTCGCCCTGGCGATGACCGGCTTCATCTGCATCGTCACCGAAACCCTGCCCGCCGGCCTGTTGCCGTTGATCAGCGACGGCCTGGCGATTTCGCCGTCAATGGCCGGGCAGATGGTCACCGCGTATGCGCTGGGTTCAGTACTGGCGGTGATCCCCATGACCATCGCCACTCGTGGCTGGCGCCGACGCAACGTATTGCTGCTGACCATCGCCGGTTTCCTGCTGTTCAACTCCATCACCGCGTTGTCCTCCCACTATGGGGTCACGCTGCTGGCGCGCTTCTTCGCCGGGGTGGCGGCAGGGTTGGCCTGGAGCTTGCTCGCCGGTTATGCCCGCCGGATGGTCGCGCCGCAGCAACAGGGCAGGGCGCTGGCGTTGGCCATGGTCGGTACGCCGATTGCGCTGTCATTAGGTGTGCCGCTGGGGACTTGGTTCGGCGGCCTGCTGGGCTGGCGCACCACTTTCGGCCTGATGTCGGGCGTGAGCCTGGTGCTGATCGGCTGGGTGCTGGTGAAAGTCCCGGACTTTGCGCCGCAGCCCGCGCATCAGCGCCTGTCATTGCGCAAGGTGCTGACCACGCCGGGCGTGCGCCCGGTGCTGGCGGTGGTGATCAGTTGGATGCTGGCCCATAACATCCTCTACACCTACATTGCCCCGTTCGTGGCCCCGGCAGGCTTGGCCGAGCGGGTGGATCTGGTGTTGCTGGTCTTCGGCATCGCTGCGTTGGTGGGGATTTGGGTCACGGCCAGACTGGTCGAACCGTTGTTACGCAACACTGTGCTGGTGAGCTTGGCGGCGTTTGCGGCGGTGAGCGTGCTATTGGGCTTGCTGGGGAACGTGCCGCAAGTGATCTACCTCGGCGTGGCGGTATGGGGCCTGAGTTTCGGCGGCGCTGCGACCTTGTTGCAAACCGCTCTGGCGGACGCGGCGGGTGATGGCGCGGATGTGGCGTTGTCGCTGAACGTGGTGGCATGGAACAGCGCGATTGCGGGCAGCGGTGTGGTGGGTGGCGTGCTACTGGACACGTGGGGCGTGGCCGCATTTGCGTGGGCGATGCTGCTGCTGGTCGGCGTGGCGTTTGCCATTGCCTGGGCGGCCAGCGCCCACGGCTTCAGGCCGGGCGCGCGGGGTGCGGGAAAACCTACGTCGCTCGGGCACTAATCTGACATCTGTTAGTCCATAATCCTCGAAATATCATTCACTTGGCTCCGTACGCGGAGCCTGCCGCGTCGCTCTCTTTCGAAGATTCAATCCATGTACCTACGCAAAATTGCAGTTGGGCTATCGGCCTTTGTTTTGTTTTCGGCCGGGGCACATGCCCGTGGCGCGATAGACCTTTATTCCACCCAGGAACGGCAGTTGTCGTTCGACACCTGCGCCGATGTATTCCCCGGCGCGACACCGATCAAAACCGCGACCGTCTCCGCCAGCCTCAAACCCCTGGCGCTGTGCTCCGACCATTTTGCGGTGCTGTATTCGCAAACCAGCAAGACACCGCTGGTGGTGGTCGAGCGCCTCAACGCCCGCCAGCTCAAGGACGCCAAAGGCGAAGAACGAACCAACCATTTCTATGCGGACCCGCGCATTCCCAAAGGCGCGCGCGCGGAGTTGAGCGACTACCGAGGGGGGCAGCCGGCAATGGACCGCGGCCACCAAAAATATCCGGTCAGAACCATACTCAACACCTAACCATAATGCTTGCGCTTGAGTATCTGTACTCAATGCGATATACGCATCAAAATTCGGGGATTTTAATGAAAATGACTAAGTGCCTCGCCGCTCTTGTTGCCGTATTTTCCCTCTCAGTGGGGGTTGCTGATGCGCGGGGCCTGCTGGACTTTGCGCTGCCGCACCATGCCGAGAAAAAGGAATACCGCTCGGGTAGCCTGGGGGCCGACGAAGCGCTTGCGCTTTATACGGCAAAGCAGCGTCAGAACTCCTTCGAGGCATGTGCTGACCAGTTTCCTGGTAATAAGCCCCTTGACCTTGCCAGTGTGCCAGTGGGCATGAAGCCTATGGCCTTGTGCTCGAACGGTTTTGCGGTCCTCTATTCCCAGACCAGCAAGACCCCGGTGGTGGTGGTGGAACGACTCTCAGCTTCACGGCTGCGGGACGCCAAGGGCGAGGAGCGCACCAATGAGTTCTTTGTTGACCCCCGCATCCCCACCAGTGGTCGCGCCGAGTTGAGTGACTACCGTAGTCAGCAACCCGCCGTGGATAGAGGGCACCTTAGCCCGGCAGCCGATTCCGCCGACCAGCATGCGATGGCACAGTCTTTCGCGCTCTCCAATATGGTGCCGCAGGACCCTTCGTCCAACAGAAAAACGTGGAATAAGGCTGAGCAGGACACCCGCAAGTACGCGCTCCGCGCTTCGGGCAATGTGTTCGTGTTCTCCGGTCCCATTTTTGATGAAGGTCACGAGACAGTAGGGAAGAACAACGTCTGGAAGCCCACGCGCCTCTTCAAGCTAGTTTATGACGAAGCGACGGGTCACGCCTGGGCTTTCGTGTTGCCTAACGCAGAATCCCTCCTGACTCGCCCCATGGATTACGCCACCTTCGTTAAGATGACTGGCATGCGGCTACTTGAGGGCCAACGCGTTACCGGCTCAATTTCATAGCAGGTCAAAGAGGATGTTGTCTCCCTGATGATTTATACGGAAACGGTCCTGGTTCAGGACAAGATTCGTGCTTTCGCGTCCACGGTGCTTCTTATCGTGGGCGTTTCTCCGCTTGAGCAACTGCTTGAGTTCTTCCGGGAGAAGCTAGTTTCCCTGTCAATGGAACGCACCTACGCCCAAGCGACGGGGCGGTTCATTGAATGGCTGTCCGTGCGCGCCCATGAGTTCACGGACACCCCCAAGCGCAGCCTGCTGTACACGGCGTTTCTCCATGACCTGCGGTTCGGCACTTACCAAGCGGGCGTCGATGCCTACGGGCTTAACTGGACAGCGACTTCACAGCAAAATGCCAAGCGCCTTACCCGAGCCTTGTTGGAGTTCAGTGATTGGCTGAATCAGCGCCATGGGGCCACGATGCTGAATCCGATTCATCACCAAGCCTCCCCGGCGGACCAGCTTATCTTCTGGCGCAAGTGGAACAAGCAGAAGGCGGCCTCGCTCCTCGCGCATACGAAGCGTCGTACTCGGGCGGAGGAATCTTCTCACCGGGGGCGACAAGCGCGATTGCCCCGAGACCGCAATGGCTTTTTGGCAGAAGCCAAGGCCTTCCCGGCGGAGCGTCTCGATGACTTGATATGGCAAGGGTTTATCAACCCAGGCCGGAAAGCGGATACGCGCCCCTGGGTGAAGTACAACCTACGCGACATACTGATTACGCTTCTCTGTACGTATGGAGGTTGTCGGCCTTCGGAGCCTCTGCACCTATGGGTTGATGACGTATACACCGATCCGGATGACTCCTCGATTGCGCTTGTGCTGGTCCATGAACCCACGGATGGGCTAGTGGATTATATCGACCCGATAACCGGCAGTAAGCGCAAAACCAATCGAGCCGATTTTCTTCAGCGTTTTTGTGGCGGCAGAAAGCCCCTCACGCAGGAAACAGGCCGCCGCCATTCCGGGTGGAAAGGGTGCTTGCTGACCCATCGGGAGCGCAAGGCCTACCAGGTGTTCTGGATTGATAAGAACGCGGGCCGCTTGTTCCTGACCCTCTGGCGCATGTATATCCAGTATGTGCGCCCGGTGACGCCGCAGGTGCCCTGGGCCTTTCTGACCCAGGATGGCCAACCTCTCGGCGTCGAGGGCTTCGACGACTCTTTTAGAGCCGCAGTACGCCGAATCGGCTTGCTCCCTGCCAAATGGGCCGGCACCACGAGCCACGGCCTTCGGCATCGCTACGGCCAATGGCTCAATGACCTGGGGCTCGGCGACAAAGAGGGGCAAGTGGCCATGCACCATTTGAATGCCAAGAGCCAGGATGTCTATCGGCAGGTGGGCCTGGCCAAGGTGGTGGCTGCCATCGGAAAACTCACAGTGACAGCACTCCCTTCGTTTAAGGACACGGAATGACCTCGATTTGCCATCTCGACGACTACACCACGACGGTCAGTTCGCTAACGGGGCGCACCGTCTATGTGAACAATGATTTGAATCGATACCTAGTGAATCCGCACTGGGACCCGACTCCGCTGCCTGGCATTATCGAATCTTGGTTTGTTCGATTGTCTATCGTAGCGAGGGTTCGGCGCCGTCCGCCAGAATCTTTGCAGAATGCAGTTCGGGCACTTTCACATTGCGTTACGCGTGAATCCTTTGCGGAAGCCCTCGATAACCTGCTGGTGAACGAGCATAAACGTCATGCCGAAATTAAGCCCCCGAAATATTCCCAGCACATCTTGGTCGAATTGCTGGTGCAGCTATGGCATGCGGGGCTCATTGCGTGGCCTGGCCGCAATCAAAGGCCGTTCAACATGCCTACCATACATATATCAAATGCTGGATTCGGCAACGCACCCCCGGCGTATCTGACAACAATTCATTCATATTTAAGCCGCGACCTTGAAAGCAAAGACACCAATTTTGGGGACACTGCAAAGTTTCGGTTCCTGTTGGACAACCTGCTTAGCCGGTGTGGAATCGAAGATATTGGCGACATTACTCCCGAAACCTTTCAGCTTACGGTTGAGCGCAGTCGATTGGGTAAGCTGCACTCCGTAGCGATACAGCCTGTCCTGGGCATGCTGCGTGAGCAATATCCTGTTGTGGCCATCAACTGGACTCCCGACGATTTTGGCTTCTTCAAGAACAAGATGGGCCATTTGGCTCGGGACGACAACTTCAACTGGCTGCTTGCCAAAGAGCCTGAAATGGCCGATTGGGTCCGGCTGGCCATTGAGCACCTAGAAGCGAACCCGGCCAACTTCAAGAGGCGCAAGTCGTCGGTCAACAATTTCTTGAAGCATTACCACGAACATCCGGAGTTGCCTCGAAACCCCGCCGCTTATTTTGACATCCGCCGGAGGCCCACTGAGCTTTATGTGGTGCCTGGCAGGAAGGGCCGGCAAACCATGACGGTCCTTCATGAATTTCACAATGAGGTGCTGTTTAAGGTCTGTGCTCAGCCCGATGATAATGAGGTCCCTATCCTGAGGCCGGGCTTTGCGAACCCCTTGCCCAAAGGCACCTATAAGAACGTGAATCAAGGGGAGACTCATCGGGAAGCCATGCCTACGCGGCTCATTAGTCTTGCCAAGCATATCCTGACCGAAAACGACTTTGCCTGGGCGAAGGAGGCTGGACGAATCAAGGATACCTTCCGGTGGCTTAACCCGGTAGCGGGGCAATACGAGACCGTCTGGAGCCCGGTGCGGGCGTACACGCTTCTTATCAAGCTTCTGCTGCCGGCACGGACTTATCAGGTGCGCATGCTGGACAGTGGAGAGGGCGATACCTATCGCTACGGCAAGGATGGCCTTTGGGACACGAACCTAGGGCTTCACCATCCCAAAGCCGGTGGCGAGCCCGTAGAACGCGGGGTATTCAGAAAATACAAGCGAAAAGATGGAACCGATGGCTCCGTCTTTTACTTCAACACGAACAAGACCGGTGATGCCGACAAGGAAGTCAAGGGCTACGTAATGCCCTGGGAAAAGCATGATGCGCTGACCCTTTTGTCAGAGTTTCGGGACTGGCAGGAAAAATACAATCCCGTGAAGGGCCCCACCCTTTGGACCGACATCATCGAGCTCAAAAAGGTCAAGCACGTTGAGGACCTGGAGAAGATGGGCGCGAATTACTTCCTGTTCCGGGACCCTGCGAACCAAACCCGGCCCGACTTGCCCGTGACCGACGTGCGTATCCGCAATCTGTGGCTCAAGCTGATGGACGAGATGGAACGCCGGCTGGCCGATGCCGGGGAAACTTTGAGCAACGGGGACCCCATTCGCTTGGTGCTGACCCGGGATAAGAAAACGGGCCAACCCTCTACAGCTACCTTTGACCTCCATAGCCTTCGGGTCTCCCTTATTACGGCCATGTACGAGGAGGGCGTGCCGCCCGAGTACCTGATGAAGATTGTGGGACATGCGACGGTGCTCATGACCCTCTACTACACCAAGCTCCACGTGGAAACTTTGACGCTTCGCATGGACGAGGCGCTCCTGGAGCGGCAACGCAAATCCCAAGCTGAAATGGCGGGCTTCATCAAGTGTGCAAGCCGCCAGGAACTGGAGCAGGCGGCGGCCTACCGGCATCCCTCCGCCCTCGATGCGGCAAGCGGCGGCACAGGGGTAGGCCTATTGGTGATGGACCATGGCATTTGCCCTGTCGCGGCCAAGCGCTGCCACGAAGGCTTGGTGGTCCAAGACCTCACCAGTAATGTCACCCGCTTTCAGGCAGTGCCCGGCGGTGCATCTAATTGTGCACGGTGCCGGTTTTTCATGACAGGCCCGGCCTTCCTATTTGGACTGGAGGCCCACGTCAATGACTTGTCGTATCGGCTGAAGAAGGCATCGCTCACCTTCGAAAAAGCCCAGGAACGGTTTGATTCCTTGTCGGATGCTCACGCTGACGCCTTGAGTGGTGGTGCCCCCTTCCATAAACAACGCGAGCTAGAGATTGCAGAGACCGCCTTTGAGTCCTCTACGGCTGAGGTGGACGAAATCGCCTTAAGCCTACAAGCCGCGTATGCGCTTACCGAGCAGTGCATCCGCATTGCAGCCCAAGACAAGGGTGATGGTTTGGCCCTGGTCGCGGCGGGTGGCACTGGTCAGCTTGAAGCGGTCTTGTCGGAAGGCCATGAGTTCGAGCAGCTGAATCGAATCTGCGTTAATGCCACCCTTTTCGACGGGCTGAAAATCAATTGGCGGCAACCCAACCTAGAGCGCGCTCGCCTGTTTGACCGAATGCTGCGAAATTCTGGCCATGAGCCCCGGTTTTCCTTGCTGGATGACGAAGACGCCTTGCACGTGGCCAATGCCATGGGGCAATTCCTCTATGCTCGGCTGGAGGCCAACACAGTGCATGCCTTGGTAGATGGGCGAACGACTTTGCACGCCGTGGGGCTGGACAAGGCTTTCGCTACCCAATTGGACTTCATGAAGCCCAAGACCTTCGGCTTTGCGCAATCGGCAAATTTGTTGGAGCAAGTATGATGAGCAACGGCCTCCCCCTCACTGCCCCGGATATTCTGAAGGATGCGCGACAGCTATATCAGGCCCACCGGGCTGCCGCCAGCAAATCCTCGAAAGTTGAGAACCTTGATAAAGTCTGGGAGGTGCTGAACGCGATACGGGACGATGGCGACCGCGACTATTCGCTGGCCGAAGTGGGTCGGCGCCTGGAGTCCATCGGCGGGCCCAAGACGCAAAGCCTGCGCAATACCCAAGGCGCGTACTACCGGGAAATCATCACGGCCTTCGCCAATGCCGTCAGCGGCTCCACCCGATATGTGGCCAAGAGCAAGTCAAACGTCGAACAGGCCCTGGAGCTGATAACCGACCCCAGCATCCGAGCAACTCTCCGGGTCGCACTGGACGAGGCCAAGCGGCTCAAGGTTACCAACGACAACCTTCACGCGGCCTTTAAGGGGCTTCAGGTCGGAGCTTCTATTACGCCGACATCGCCCGAGGCCCCCGCTACCTTACCCGCTCCGGTCGCGGCATCTCCCGAATTGTCGCCTCGCCTGCGAAATGCGCTTAGCAAAGGTATTGACCCTTCCCGCTTGGCGCAACAAGGCCTCAGCATCACGGATGATGGTGGTATTCAAAATGAACATGGAGACAAGGTGTTCCCGCCTGCCTTTGTGCTTGCCATTCAAACAATTCTGCAAAGCTAGGTGCGTAATTGCACTGACTTGACCACTCATTTGCATTGCCAATGACAGCCAATTGCATCCGTGCTAGCTACAGCTCAGACCTCAAGTAACGCAATTGGTCATCTACCACCGGGGATTGATCCTGGCGGTATGCTTAGAAACGCCTCCTGCACTGGCCACATACAATCCAAGGGTGGTCTAATGGAGCACGAGCTGGAGGACGGCTCGACGCTTAAAGGTCGGTTTGCGGGACTTATCCGGCGATATCGAACCTGATATCCTCCCGGCCCTATCGCAAAGGTAAGGCTGGGAGCCTGAGATGAGTTTTATCCCGAGCTGTGACAACAGACACGACGCCATTTGCTCTCTTGCTGAGATCTACGCGGTTTCTACCGATGAGATCGAACGAGTGCTTCTAGCCCCGGCAGTGCTGGAAATCGCACAGGTGTACTCTGAAATTAAGCGACCGGAGTTCCATGGGGTTGTTTGGCACCTGCTAAAAGCCTACCCGCGCGATGACATCACCCACGCGTATTACTACCACTCGACGAGTTATGCGGGGTGCGACTCGTGGTTTGCCGAGGGGTTGTTGGGTTCCTCGCAAGGCGTGGGGCGCTTCTTGGATAAGATCATGGAGTGGGTACCCCCCGAAAAACGACCAACTGCAAAACAGCGGGCTGAGGGTATTGTGAAGCTTCGCAGCGAGTATGAAGGGTCTACAGCTGAGGGCACGGGCCCTTACGCGTGGAACACCTTCACTGCTGCAAGCACCAGTGAAAGCGGCATCCGATACCGCGTACCAGAGGGAGTCCAAGATCTATGGTCTAGCAGCTTTTGCGGAAGTGGCGGATTTGTCGACCTGCGCGGTGTCATCGAAGAGCGACTGAAGCCTGTCGTAGTCAAGTTCAAAGGGAAAACGACTGACATCGAGGACTACTGTGCGTCACTTTGGGCCTACCTGCTTTCGGATGACGGAGAATGTCACCTCACCCACACCTTCAAGGGCACCGGACAAACCATTCCCCGCGAGGACATCGCCGCGGTAATTGATGTGGAACGACTTGAAGGCTGAGCCGTATGAATGGCGAAATGTTTGACTCGCTGGTCGAGTCGAAAACGGCCGTGTCTGTTCTTTGAAAAGCTCGAGTGGTTGGGGATTTCGTCTTCAAGGCTCAACCGGCAGAACCAACGATACGCCAGGTTCAAATGCGCCTTTTCGCACAACCGCCGCTCGGAGCGAATGCCGTAGCAATAGCCCACGATCAGCATAGAATCATCAGTTCGGGATCAGTCGAAGGATGCCCAATAGGACTGTAGAAATCGGCGAGGTAATGGCGCAGGTCGGCCAGAAGCGGACGTTGGCAAGCGAACGATACCGGCCAACAGTCAATCCGCTATGCAGGTCGATTCAAGCTATAAATTCACCCAGGCCAGCAGCAAATTGGGACGCGATCAGGCAACCGTTTGCACCTCGATTACCGAAGGCATCGGCCCACCGGTCGTAAAAGTTTGGTGCTCGTGTGGAGGTGCGGGGCATTGAACACGCAGCGCACATGTTCTATGGCATTATGATACCGTCCGTGGGCGAGCATCACTGACGCGGCGTATTATTAACATCGAATTTCAACCCAGTCGGTTCTAATCGTTACAGCGTGGATCAGGGAATGGATGGCTATCACGGAAACTACAAATACAAAATAATTGAAAAAATCGGGGAAGGCGGCTTCGGATTTGTAGAGAAAATTGAGCTATTCAATATTGATGGTCATAGATGCGGTGAGTATGCGCGAAAATCCCTAAGTGATCTTGATCCAGAACTTCGCGCTGAGTTCCGAAGACGTTTTGCCCGTGAGGTGTCATATCAAGCTTCCTGCGTGCACACTCATGTAGCTAACATATATCTGTGCGATCTTAAATCAGACCTGCCATGGTTTATTATGGATCTCGCGGCTGGCGATCTGCAGAAGGACATCGAAAAAGGGACGCTCACCACATCTCAGAAGATCGATGTGCTACTAATGGTTGCGGATGGCCTTATATACTTACACTCTATGGGCTATCTACATCGCGACATAAAGCCCTCCAATATTCTCCGGTTCAAAGATGGTATTTACAAGGTGTCAGATTTTGGCTTGGTTAAGAATTTAGACAAAAGCTCAGAATCAGAAGTTATCACGAAAATTGCAACAGCAATGGGCACCGCGAAATATATGGCTCCTGAGATATCCATTGCAGGCGATTACAGCAAGAGAACGGATATTTTTGCTCTCGGGGTTCTGCTAGAGGATCTGGAAATGCTGGAAAATCCAGGCGTTCATAAAGTCTATATGAAAAGTACGGCCCGGCGCCCCCCCGATCGTTACGCAGAAGTTCAAGAAATGCGAAATGAGCTTGTCGCCGCCATCTCAGGAGAGCCGAAATGATAAAATTATTAAGCTCAAGTGTATTCTCATTTCCAAAAGAGGTAGCGCGGAAAAATGAAGATTCTGTTCTACCACCACGCAAGGTAGGAAGTGGCTTTCTTATGGCGATTGCAGATGGTGTCGGGTCTTATGCTGGGGCAAGCAGCGCATCCGAGTCTGCTATCGAGTATTTGATAGGGTTGCAGCCGTCGGCTTTCGAAAGCACTGATGCTATTGAAAAAATCTTTGAACAGATCAAAGTTCGCGTCTCAAATCTTACCCATGAAGATCCTAGCTACTATGAAGCCGCGACCACTTTAACTTTCTGCTATGCGGGAGAAAAGGGTATAAAAATAGGTCATGTTGGAGACTGTCGTGTTTATCTGAAAAGTGATAGTAAGCTTATCCAGGTCACTAAAGATCATACCCAACACCAGATGCTTATAGACGAAGGTTTATACAAGCCTTCTGAGCTCAAAGAAGCCAGCGGAAAAAATACGCTGTTTTCGGCCATATCAAAAAAAATCAACCTGCACTTCCAAGAGATTTTTTTGAGGTATGATCAAGTTTGTGCACAGGATGGAAGTGTCAGCTTGTTCATTATGTCTGATGGCGCTTATCATCCATGGGAATTGAGGCCGCGCTTTCTTGAGAGCACTTTGGAAGATCCAAGTCGGTTTGCGGCAAATTTGCGAAGACGTATCGTGCGACTGGTGCCGACGGACGATTGCTCGCTTGTAGCTGTTAAATTGACAGTCAAGCCACAGCTTGATCTATTCGATTAGATTTATGTTGACCTGGCTGCATTAGCTGCGAGCTTTAATGTAGCCAGGTTGTTTCTCTTCATAGCAAAAATAACCTTTCCCTGACAGAGCTATCGTGGTTTTAATTCAGGGGCTATTTGATGCATAGAGCGCATGGTCGTCCGCATTATATCTTATCGGTCATTGTTGGATGCTTCTTGTGGCCGCTCTCTGCCCGACGCTTCAGTCGGGGCACGGTTAGTATCTGCCGATGACGACTGGCTCACCTGTGAGTGTCCGAAGCAAAGAGAAACGTTTCATACGGGCATATCGAGAATGCTGCTCCGCAGAGAGACGGAGAGTCAACCTCTCCACTGCGGACACCCGCTAATGGCCGCTCTCTGACCGACGTATCGGGCGGAAGTCGGCCTATTGCAAACGCTTAGCGGGTAATCAAGAATTATTATGGCACGCCCTTTCTATCTTTGGGTGAGTCTTTAAATTCAAACGAAATATTCACGCTAGGCGGAATTCCTACGTCAACGCTAAACCCGAAACCTCTGTCGAACTGAGAGCAATTCAATGCAGCTATCCCTCGAGCTTCGTAATCATACAATCCTATTTGTGACCTCCAACGATATAGAGAGGGATGCGCTGATCTCAGCGCTGAACATTTGCGGCGTTAAGATGCAGCGCAAGGCTATCGGTCTCCTGCAGCGTCTTAGGGTGGGTGTTCTAGCGGGGTATCCCGTTTGCCTACTTAGCGCAGAGCGGGGCAGTCATGGAAAGGCGTCAGTAGGGATGTTGTTACCTGAGGTGTTGCAAACACTATGTCCACGACTCGTCGTGCTCAGTGGTTTTTGCTACGGAAACTCCGCAGTTGGCGACCTGCATGATGTAGCTATTTCGAACAAAATTGTTTCCCTTATAGACTTTGTTGCGAAGGAGGGAAGCTTGAAGCTGCGCTCTCAACCTGTTTTGTCATCACGTATCGACGACGAACAGTTGAGCAGGATCGTTGGTGCGGTTACGCCGAGGTTCAACCAAAGTGTTAAGGCGCTGGGGATATCGTCGAAGATTGTCACGGGTACGGTATATAGCGGGGAAGTCTTTTCCGAAGACGAGTCGTTCGCCTCGACGTTATTCGGTGCCGACAGCAGCGCAGTTGGCGGGGACATGGAGGGTCAGCCTGTTGCAGCTCAATGTAATCAGAGAGAGATCCCTTGGATTTTCGCCAAGTCGCCAAGTGACAAAGGCGGAGGTACTGCTGGCACAAAGAACGCACAAGTATACTCCGCAAAAATTGCTGCAATCGCTGCTTGCCACCTAGCACAGGAATTCATAAGTACCGAGGGGCTTTCGGTATCAAAAGTGCTCAGCGAGTATATTGGCGAGAATGGAGATGATCCTATGCTTGATATTCTCGATGACGCCTCTGTACATCAGTTAATGGGAAACAGAACGTACGCTGAAAAGATTGGTGGGTTTGTCAATAAGTGTTCTCTTGGAGTCAGCTATGACGCTGGATTTAGATCCCACCTGATCGCTGTCTTGAAGGAAATGGTTGAGAATTCGGTTAAGTGGGGGCAGTCATCTCGAATTCAACTTCGGGGAGGTGCGCAAGAGATCACACTAGATAGCGATGGAAGAGTGTTCAATCCTCTGACTGAATTTCAAAAGATGAAAGTGAGCGGGGGCGGTCAAAGGGATCTGGCTTCGTTCCTAAGCGCGTATGGGCCATCGGGTAGTGGGATCGTTGACGTTAATTGGTATGCGGAAGATGGATCGCAATCGCTGGTTTTTAGGTTGAAGGAACTTTCTTGTGAGCTTCGCCAGAGCTATTTCTGTACTTTGATGCTGACAGCCGAAGATCTTCGCGGCTACGCGTTCTCTTACATGCCTCTTGGTGATCTATCAAATTGTCGTGAGGTTTGGCTCGATGCCAAGGACCTTTTTTTAAGTGGTTCGGATGGTATGTTGCTTTCGAATCTGTGCGCTAAAATCCCTAAATCGGTTGAACGTATATACATACGATGGATTAATCCCCGCTACGCACATGAATTCAAAGAGCATTTCGCTTTCGATGCTCGAGTCGTGTTTGTCGAGGGTATGACTAACTAAATTTGCAGCCAGTCCGCTAACTGGCTGACCGCTATTGGCCGCTCTCCGCTAGATGGTCCAGGCGGGAGTCGGCCAAAAACGGACGGTCAAATGTTCGCGGATGCTTGTGGAAAGTGTCTATGTGATGACCCATTCCTCAGATAGTACGTGAGCCCTACCCAAAAATTGACGCGCTAGGCGAGAGTTCTCTGCCGATCATAGTTACTAGGTGTGCTGGTCAAATCTGATGCAGTCGGTGGTCAGTCGAAATGCAAACTCCTGGTCAAGTGCAATGCAAACGAGTGGGTCAGCTCCGATGCAATCAGGTGTGCAATTTCGCAGCTAGGCGCATGAATAGGTAAGAACAACAGCAAACATTGAGTATGAACTCCTGCCGGGTATTTCACCAATCCCCGGCCGCCGACGCACCCGATGCCAAGGCCATGGCCCAGTCATTTGCGTTGTCGAACATGGTGCCGCAAGACCCTACCAACAACCGCAAGATCTGGAGCAAGGTCGAGGCGGACGTGCGCAAGTTCGCCCTTCGCGCCGGCGGCGATGTGTATGTGTTCACTGGGCCGCTGTTCGACGACGGGCACGGCACCATCGGTGCTAACCGGGTGTGGGTGCCGACGCGGCTGTTCAAGCTGGTGTACGACGCATCGTCCCAACGGGCGTGGGCTTATGTGCTGCCGAATGCTGAAACAAGGATTCAGCGGCCGATGGATTACCCCACTTTTGTGAAGAGCACCGGGCTGAAACTGTTGGGGAATCTGCCGGTGTCGGGTTCGATCGGCCGCGGCTGACACCAGACGGCTTCGGGCTTATCTATACTGTCGCCCTTGCCCCTCATTTATTTCAAACCCGCGAGAGACCCATGAACGCCTCAATTCCCCTGACCCCCGCGCGCTCACCCGTCGCGCCGCTGGTGGCCTTTGCCCTGCTGGTGCTGGGCGCGCTGTTCCTGCACAACGTTGTCGGCTCGCGCCAGATGCTATTGCTGATGGTCGGCGCGGCCCTGGGCCTGACGCTGTACCACGCCGCCTTCGGTTTCACCTCGGCCTGGCGGGTTTTTATCAATGATCGTCGTGGCGCCGGCCTGCGGGCGCAGATGGTGATGCTGGCGTTGGCGGTGCTGTTGTTCTTCCCGGCGCTGGGGGCGGGCACGTTGTTGGGTCAGCCGGTTGTCGGGCTGGTAGCGCCGGCTGGAGTGTCGGTGGTGTTCGGTGCGTTCATCTTCGGTATCGGCATGCAGTTGGGCGGCGGATGTGCCTCGGGCACGTTGTTCACCGTGGGCGGCGGTAATGCGCGCATGCTGGTGACCCTGTTGTTCTTTATCTGCGGCTCGCTGATCGCTACGCACCATGTGGATTGGTGGTTTGCGTTGCCGGCGTTCCCGGCGGTGTCCATCGTCAAAAGTTTCGGCGTGGTACCGGCCTTGATCCTGAGCCTTGCGGTGTTTGCGTTGATCGCAGCCGTCACCGTGCGCCTGGAAAAACGCCGCCACGGTCAGCTTGAAGAGGGTGTGAAAAGCCCGCATTCAGGTGTGCGCCGCTTTCTGCGCGGGCCGTGGCCGCTGGTGTGGGGCGCCGTTGGCCTGGCATTGCTCAACTACGCGACCCTGGCGTTGGCCGGGCGGCCGTGGGGCATTACTTCGGCGTTCGCACTGTGGGGCGCCAAGGTGGCGAGCGGTGTGGGCGTGGACGTCGGCGCCTGGGCATTCTGGCAGATGCCGGGTAATGCCAAGGCCCTGGCCGCGCCGGTGTGGGAAGACATCACCAGTGTGATGGACATCGGCATCGTCCTCGGTGCGTTGCTGGCCGCCGGCCTGGCCGGACGTTTCGCTCCGAGCCTGAAGATCCCGGCCCGTTCGTTGATCGCGGCGGTAATCGGCGGGTTGCTGCTGGGCTACGGCTCGCGCCTGGCGTACGGCTGCAACATCGGCGCGTACTTCAGCGGCATCGCGTCCGGCAGTCTGCATGGCTGGATGTGGTTGGTGGCAGCGTTTATCGGCAACGGCGTGGGCGTGCGCCTGCGGCCGTTTTTCTTCGCCGGTGAGCGGCCGCAAGTGGCGTTGAGCGGCTGCTGAGTCAGGCTTCGGGGGACGGGCTGGGCGCCTCGGCAGCTTCAGCCGCCAGCCTTTCCCGCTCGGCCTTGCTGATGTAGCGATCCTTGGATTTGGGCGCCAATTTGGCGCTGGCTTTCTTGGCCTTGGCCTTGAACAGTTGCTGGAGTTTTTTCTGGCGATTCATGGGTTTTTACCGGGGCTGTCAACGCGCGGATCATACCAGCTAAGCAAGCTGCACCGTGGGGCCTAGGCAAAATCCAGGCGTAGATCGCGCTTTGGCTATATCGTCCGGTGTTTCTTAAGGGGGACATCCCCCAGGCCCAAGTATCAGTTGTGAAATGAACGCTGCAGGAATGCACCGATCAGGTCGACCACCTGCTGCTGGATCACTGACCGTGGCCTCGCCCCGTTGCCGTCCTGACAGATCATCCCATCGCCCGGCGAATCCGCTTCAATCAACGCCACGGCGCCTGGTTTGCAGATCGACATAAAGCTGAAGTGGGTGGCGTCGGCGATCTCCATATATTGAGTCGTGGCTTTTGGCAGGCGCTTGACCATGTTGGCGGACTCCAACTGCGGGTCCATATCCTCGGACGGCACGCCTCCCGCAATCACCAGCACCGGCACTGGCAATGTCGCCAGGCTGGCATCGGTGAAGCCGCGCGACAGGCCCAGGTCCAAGGACACAATGGCGGTGACGCGCTGGTCGCTTAAATCCGCAGCCAAGCGCGCTTTACCCTCTGGCGTACCGGCGGGGTTCATTTGCCGGTAACCGAGGCAGCCGCCGAGCTTAGGGTGAACGGTGCAGTCTTGGACAAACCGGTCGGGATCGAACCGAGCGCCGGCCATTTCCAGCACAGTCCAGCCGCCCAGGGAATGGCCCATGGCGGCAATCTGGCCTTTGGCGACCACACCGAACCGGCCCGGCTCGGCCAGCACCCCATCGATCGCCCGGCTCAAGTCCCTGGGCCTTTGCCATAACTGCGCAGCGGCGGCGGGGCTACGGTCTTTGCTGGTAGTGCCAGGATGATTGACCGCCGCCACGATATAACCCCGCTGTGCCAATGCACTGGCCAACCACACCTGATTGCGCCAATTGCCGCCGTAACCGTGGGAGAGCACCACCAGTGGATGCTCACCAGCCACCACCGGCGCGTTCGGCACCGCGAGAGCGCCGACGAACACCGTATCGTCGGCGATCGGTTCGGGGGTCGCAGTGGTAGCGGCGGGATACCAGACGGTCAGTTGCAATGGGCGATTGTTTTGCGCATCGGGGAGGGTGGCGGTCTGAAATCCGATAGGGATATTAACTGCAAGCACAGGTCCGGCAAGGCAAGTCAGCAGCAAAGCGGCGAGGGTGATTTTCACTTTTTATCGTCCTTGAGGTGAGCGAGGCATCATGCTCGGCATCATGACTCCAGCGCCATGGTGCGGGCTATTTTTGATCAGCACATGGGTAAACCTTCGGGATACGGCAGCAAGTCGATCACTGGTTTTTTTGAAATTCCGCGTTTGAAGTGACGGTCGCCAGCTGGCTTAAAACAGGCGGTTTTTATAGTAGAGAGGCAGGACTAGGAAGTTGCTGACGGCTTCCTACTTGGATGTCTTACAGATATGGACTTCGTGTTTTTAGGAATTTGAAAGCTTACTTTTGTTAAAAGTTCATGCAATGTTAGGGGTGTGAGTTACTGCGGGAGAATTTTGGATTGTATATTTAATATTAAAGGGCGGTGTAATATGAAAAGCCTATTGAAGTCCATGGTATCGCTGCGCTGGCTGAACGAAAAAATTTTTACAATGGTATTAATTTGTGTAGGAGGGATACTGATAGGCGGAAAGTCTTACGCACAAGAGTTCTCTATAACTAAAGTCGGTGCGCCAGGCCCCGTCCTTGTTTTGTCAAATTCTAATACGAGTCCTGGTGTTGGGCTTACCAGTTTTACTGTTTTTACCTCGGATATCCCTCAGGGCACACTCATTGTTCCCAAACAATTGTTAGAAATTCAATGGCGAACAACATACTACCCAGATAGTGTGAGTCAACGGGTGCAGTTCTGCTATTACCGTCCTTATAGTTCTCAGGAAAATTGTGTAGATATAGGCTCGGGTTCCTCTGGGACTATTTACGACTTTAATAACCAGAGTTTTGATCATGGCGCACGTGTCACTATCAAACATTATGTACTAGGGGGTGTGCCACCTTATACGCGTCCTGCTGGTGCCGATTCGGTAACTTTCCGCTATCGGTATTGATGCGGTGCGAGGTTCTCGCAGTTAACTCTGCTGTAAGTGGCTTATGGTTATTAAAGGCGGTTTTAGATAGCGTTATCGCTACTCAATTATGAAGGAGGGATGCTGTCGTGGTTAATCTCAATGCTGATGCATCTTCGTCTAACCGCTATTTGACAAGTCGTTCCGTCAGTGCGGCTAGCAATTATGCTGTTATGCCCGCCGATGAACGTGCAAGCGTGGGTGTCTCAAACAGTAGTCACCCAGCTACCGAGGCTGTTTCGACCCTTGCGCGCCAGTTAAGTGAAGCCGCAACGCACGCTGAAAACCGTATCGTTCAGCAAGGCTCCAATCTGGTCGACCCAATTACAGATGGCAACTACTTCGCCAACAAAGTGCGGCACGACGCACAGACCCCCGATACCGATGACCCGGACCTCCTGGCGCGTGCTCGGCAGGCCACCGGCTTCGTCAACGGTACTGACATCAACCCGTTCAAAGACCTCGCCCGCGACCACCTGAGCTTGATCGCCCACGACGACGGCGGCACTTTCACCATGAATGAGCGACGTGCAGCTTGGTTGCAGATGCAGTCTGGGGTGTCCCCCGCAGCACCCGGCTCAAGGTCAGTAGCTGGCCGCGAGTTGATGATTGCGCGCTTGTTCGGTAGCCACGAGCCGCCGGTCGCCCTGCCGCCTGCGACCTACGAAAATGCAGGCCAGAACGTTTTTGAATTTTTACGTCACGATGATCGTGCGCTGATCGCGGATATGTTCGCTTACGCACAGGAGGAGGGTGCCAGTCTGGGCTATGTGGATCAATTGGCTCATTCACTCGGCAGCTATCGTCGTGCAAGCGACGGGCGCCAGCAGTTGAGTTCCAATAACGGCTACGATGCACAGGGGTATCGCGTAACGTTCAACTTTAAGCAAGAAGACGCGGCAACGGCCTCACGAATTCTGAACGGCACGGCCATCACCAGTACCCGACTTGATCAGGGCTATTTGCGACATATCCTCAATCCAGATTACGGGGCGCTTTCCAATATTGGCGGCCTGCCGTTCCTGGAAAAAATGGTGAATAGGTTTTCGGACGAAGGCGGCAAGCAACCTGGGCTCGGCGATGAGTTCACCACCTTTAAAGTGATCCCGGTCGAAGACAACATCATCGTTACCACCGACGAATCCATAAGGCGCCCGCCCTCCGAGGCGCTCGCTGATAACGTAAACGGCGTCTGGACCCTCACCGAAAAAGGCAAGGCAGCGGGGTATTCGATAGACCCGGCCACCGGCTCGCTGATCAAGCCAGTCGACCGTTCTGACGTTCCAGGTCCGCAGCGCTCAGAGCCGGGCCTTGTCTCAGGCTTAGCGCGTGAGCGCACCCTACTTGATGCGCTTTCGGACAACCGAGAAAGGCCCAGCACGCGTTGGGTCTGGACCCGTCAATTGTTCAGTCTGATCAAACATTACAAACCTTGAAATGGCCTATCAGTCAGGCGCGGCGGCTAATGGCGGATCAACGTGCAGCCCTGGCGATCCGACGGATGCCTACGCATGTGTAAGCCCCGTCAACGTATCCGCAATTGTCTTGGTCCGCTGCGCCGTGCCCTCGGTGGCGCGGCTGGACGCTTCCAGAGCGTCGAGCATTTCGCGCAGTGCGCCGACACCGGTGGATTGGTCCTCGATCTGCTGGGCAACGCGCTGGATCTCACTGGACAGCAGGTCAATATCCACGCCGATTTCCGCCGCATTCTTACGGGTGATTTCCGCCAGTTTGCGTACTTCGTCCGCCACTACGGCAAAGCCACGGCCCAAGTCACCGGCGCGTGCCGCTTCAATGGCTGCGTTGAGCGCCAGCAGGTTGGTTTGCCCGGCGATCTGTTGGATCACCTGCACGATCGACTGAATACGCAAACTCGACCCCGCCAGCGTACGCGCACCTTCCACCGCCACGTCCGCCTGGCTGGACAGGCCCTCTACCGTGGCCCCGGCCTGGGCGGACACGCTGTTCTGCTGGCCGATGGTGCCCACCAATTCATCCATCGACGCGTGCAACTCACCCGAGTAATGCTTGAGCTGCGCAGCGATGTCTTCCTGCTGACGCTCAGCCTGGGCCAACACCATGCCCAAGTCTGCCAGCCCTTCGAAAACCGGCAGGATATTGCTGTCCAGCCCCCGGGTATTGAGGGTGTTGGCGAAGTCGTTGTTTTTGAATGCGGCAATCTGCTTGACCACCACATGGTTCAAACCGGCCAGTTTCTTCACCTGGCGGCGTAGGAAAAACGCCTTGAATTCGCCGTAATGGGCGATGAAATTGTCCACGTACTCGTCGGTGAAACTCGCGCCTTTGCCCACCCGGAAAAAGAAAATCGCCGTCAGTGTCTGGTTGAGGTTCAAACCCAGGATTTCCCCAAAGGTGGAGAACCCCGCCAGCGGTACATCGCCGAACGTGCCGGCCATGCTGCCCAGCTCGGCGCCGTTGTTCAGTCGCCGCAAGATGCAGTCGTTCAGGATGCCCGCCACCGGCTGGCCACCCTTGCCGCGCAAGAACTGCTCGTAGTCACGGCGCGTCGCCTCCCGCAACGGCGTACGCCGCACCATCACCAACTCTTCGCCCGGCGCCACGTCGCAAAACAGCTGCACAATCTGCTGCTCATAGTCGATGCGTGCGATGGAGCGCACAAACAATTCACTGCCCACGCGGATAGCAAACGAATAATCCGCCAGCTTCGGCTCCAGCGCCTGGGGCGAGCAATTGAAGGCATCGCACAGCGCCTGCACCATGCTCTTAATGTTGCCGCTGCTGTCGATGACCTGGTCAATAGTGCGGTCTTCCACCGAAGCGGTCAGCACACTGAAGGTCAGGTCGGCAGGCTTGAAATTCTGACTTTTGAACACGCCAAAACGCACATCCGCCGCGGTTTTCACGAACACGATTTGCGCGTGGTTTTGATAACTGCGCTGTCCGTCATGAATCAGCGTCTTCTGGAAATCCGACTTACCCCCGGCTGATCCCCCTACAAACAAACACGGGAACCGCCCCGACTCGTACAGCGCCTCCATAAAAAACGACTCCGACGCCGACAGCCCGTCGAACACCACGTACGCCAAGGTATCGCGATGATCGATTGGTGTATTCACCTGCACCCGCTTGATATTGGCCACCAACTTGGCAATCCGCTCCTGCATTTTGAGGCGCTTGCCACCGCTGCGAATGTCCTCGCACTCCAACGGCACCATCACCACCTCGGCTGAGGCGATCACACTGGCATCGAACAACTGCAACACCATCCGATCCCAGCGCTCGCCGGTGCTGCAATAGAGAGCATTGGGTGCGTTGCACAACTCGCCGGAGGTGGTGCACAGGCTGATGGTGGATTGCGGGAAACGGCGCTTGAGCTTGGCGGCGATGGCGTCGATGTCCAAGTGCGGCGAGATGAAGCCCGTGATCAACGTCGGTGTGATGCGCTGGGCGGCTAAAGCGGCGTCCAGGTCGCTGGCGGTACAGGTGAGGGTGGTGGTGCCTTGGCGAGCGGGCCGGTTTTTTTTTATGAGGGCGAGTGGATTCATGGGGTGGGCTCGGTCGAGTGGGGATGCGGGGTAAGGCATGTGGTTAGTAGGGTTATCGGCAGGTTGGATGGGGGCTAGAGGGGGAGGGTGGGGGGATGCGACGGATGGACGCGGGTCGTAGGTGGGGAGGCATACAGCGGCTGCTCTAGGTCCAGGCTGTGAGAAAACCCATAGGCCGTTTTAAAGTCTTTCGGCTACGTAAAGTCGACGAGCTATTGGGTTGATGCCCTCGACTTTGCTTGAGCGTCGGCAGCTCGCTTGATGAACGCCGACCAATCTTATGCCGGGCTGTGGCAGCAGACACAAAGCTTGTTACCGTCAGGGTCTCGAAAGTACGCGCCGTAATAGTCGGGATGGTAGTGAGGCCTTAATCCAGGCGCGCCCTCACACGTTCCGCCTAAGGCCAGTGCGGTTGCGTGGCTTCTTCTTACCGCCTCCCGATTGGGTGCAAGTAGCGCCACCATATTTCCATTGCCGGGCTCGCATGCGTTGCCGTCAAATGGCTTTCCTATGACGAAAAGGGGGCGAGATGAGGTTTTTGAGACCCAACCGGCCCACGGCTTACTCGCTTCGCAGAATTTTAACGTGAGGTCTAAGTCGGCCATTATTTTTGAGTAGAAAGCAAAGGCCCGATCAAAATCACCTACGCCTAAACAAACATGGGAAATCATGGTGGCTACCACTGCGGCTATGAATACGCATGAGTCTGGCCCGAAACGATTACCGGTGAAAGGGCCAATCGGGCTCGCATCGCAGGCTTCACCGCGAATGGCCCAGGTGTCTCATCAGTCTCAAAGGCTGAAAAATAAATCTGTGGTAATGGAATGGACGCCCCCTTCCTAACGGCATCTATGTGCCAAAGTTAAAGTGTTACCCACACTTAGCGGAAGGGAGCGTCCTCATGCAGCTTACGACTGTTTCGGTTGACTTGGCAAAAACCGTGTTTCAACTTCACGCGATCGATCAACAAGGAAAAACAGCGCTAAGGAAGCAGCTTAAACGTGAGCAGGT
>NZ_JARVSL010000019.1:0-159512 GCF_030209215.1 Pseudomonas sp. efr-133-TYG-23
CCCTGTTACCGCCGTGAAAGGGCGGTGTCCTAGGCCACTAGACGAAGGGGACACACGTACAACATTCACTCCCTACCGCGTTTCGCTGTGTGCTTTACGCTGTAAGTGGCGCGCATTCTATGGATGGATTGAAAGGTCGTCAACCCCCAAGGATAAATTTATTTAAATCAATGACTTCGCCCCCGTTTTGCGGCCTGCGAGGGCACTTTGCCCGCTCACACCTTGACGCCTATATTCTGGCGCATGACAAGACGCTATAGTCCACCCCGACGAGTGATGGCAATATGAAGCCATCCATTCCAGCGCTCACCTATATAGATAGCAAGGGAGCCTGAGAAGAATGAACTACGCGGCATCTGGTCGATCAGACCTATCCGCCTGATGGTCCAGTCACTACACTCTCCTGTAAACCCTATAAAGAGGTCACACCGGTGACACCACTCATGATCACCCTGCTGGTAATAGCCGGGATCGCAATACTGATCGCCATTGGCTACATGAACCATGTGGTGGAAAACAACAAGCTGGAAAAACAGCGCACCGAGATCGAACTCAACGATCGCCTGCGCCGTTGCGGTGAAATCACCGAGACGTTTCCTGGCCAGCTCATGACCCCGGCACTCAAGTTGCTGATGACCCGCCTTGAACTGAACGTCAATCAGCGCCTGTTGAACCTCAATAAGACCAACGCCGCGCTCAAGGCCCGTATTACTGAGCTGAATGCGCTGGTTGGCCAGGGCGAATCGATACCGGTTAACAACCCGCCCGCACCGATCCAGACCGAAGCCAAGGCCAAGGATGTACGCTTCCTCCTCGAAGCCCTGCACGGCCAGGTTACCCGCGCCGCCCAGGATGGTTTCCTGCCGGCCAACGAAGCCAAGCACTGGATCAGGGAAATTCGCCACATCCTGGTGTTGCTGCACATCGAGTTTTTCAACAATCTCGGCCAGCATGCGCTGCAACAAGGCCAGCCGGGCCAGGCACGCCTGGCTTTCGAGCGTGGCGTGCAGTACCTGCGTAAGCAGCCGGAGCCGGTACTCTACAGCGCCCAGCTGCAAATGCTCGAATCCCAGCTGGCCCGCGCCAACTCCACCGTGCTGACCAACAGCAAGCCGGCCGAAGACGAGGTCAATGAATTGACCGAAGGCTTGAAAGTGGTGGACGCCGACGCCGAGTGGAAAAAGAAAGTCATTTACGACTGACCCCCTCCTCCGTCTCTGGCGAACCCCGGTTCGCCAGATGCCATCACTTTGCATCTATCCCCCCGCCTACGACTAGCGTAAAAAAGTGCCCCTCACTCCGTGAAGAAAGGGGCCTGCTATGCCTGTCGCCGTGATTGATGGACAACCGCTGCATTACATCGACCAGGGCTGCGGCCCGGCTGTCCTGCTGGGCTCGAGTTACCTGTGGGACCGCACTATGTGGGCGCCGCAGGTCGAGGCGCTGTCGCAAAAGTACCGCGTGATCGTGCCCGAGCTGTGGGGCCATGGCGAATCGGGCCAACTGCCCCCGCGCACCCAATCTCTTGAGGACCTGGCGCGCCAGTCCCTGGCCTTGCTGGACCAGTTGGATATCCCCAGCGTAAACCTGGTGGGGCTGTCGGTTGGCGGCATGTGGGGCGCGCGCCTGGCGTTGCTCGCGCCTGAGCGCGTTAACAGCCTGGTGCTGATGGACACGTACCTGGGCGCCGAGCCCGAGGCCACGCGTCAGTACTATTTCTCACTGTTCAAGATGATTGAAGAAGCCGGCGCCATCCCTGAGCCGCAGCTGGATGTGATCGCACCGATTTTCTTCCGCGCCGATATTGACCGCGAGTCGGGGTTGTACCAGAACTTTCGCCAATCCCTGCGAGACTTCCCCCGGGAACGCCTGCTGGACAGCATTGTGCCCCTGGGCCGGCTGATCTTCAGTCGCACGGATGTGATGGCGCAGCTGCCGCGCCTGGACCGCGACACCACCTTGGTAATGTGCGGCCAGCAGGACAAGCCGCGGCCACCGGCAGAATCGGCAGAAATGGCCGAGCTGATCGGTTGCAGCCTGATCCCGATTCCGGACGCGGGGCATATCTCTTCGCGGGAAAACCCGGACTTCGTCAATGAAGCCCTGCTGACGTTTCTGGCCAACCACGCTTAATTGCCCGCGCCTTTGGTCGCCGTCAGCGCGGCGATCAGAGGCGGAAGTGCCCCACCATACCCTTGAGTTCGGCGCCCAACTGCGCCAGCTCGATACTCGATGCGGCGTTCTCCTGCATGCTCAACGCCGACTGATCGGCGCTGGCTCGAATACTGGTGACACTGCGGTTGATCTCTTCGGCCACCGAGCTTTGCTCCTCGGCGGCGGCGGCAATCTGCTGATTCATCTGCTGGATCAGCGACACCGCTGACGCAATGCTGCCCAGAGCACTTTCGGTTTCCAGCGCATCGCTGACCGCCAGCTTCACCAGTTCACCACTCTGTTGAATCTGCTGCACCGACGTTTGTGCGGCGCTGCGCAAGGTGCCGACCAGCCGTTCGATCTCTTCGGTCGATTGTTGCGTACGCTTGGCCAGCGCTCGCACTTCATCGGCCACGACGGCAAAGCCGCGGCCCTGTTCGCCCGCCCGTGCGGCTTCAATGGCGGCGTTCAGCGCCAGCAGGTTGGTCTGCTCGGCAACACTTTTGATCACGCTCAACACCGTACCGATATGCTGGATTTCCGCACTCAGGCTTTCGATGCTGGCACTGGCGCCCGTGCTGGACGTGGCCAACAGCTCGATGCGCTGCAAACTCTGACGCACCACCTGCTGGCCGCTGTCGACTTTCTCGTCTGCTGTCTGTGCGGCCTGCGCCGCTTCTTCGGCGTTACGCGCCACATCGTGCACAGTGGCAGTCATCTGGTTCATGGCGGTGGCCACCTGCTCGGTCTCTTCCTTCTGGCTGCTCACCTCGACATTGGTCTGCTCGGTAACGCTGGACAGCGAATGCGCGGAGCTGGCCAATTGCTCGATACCGGCCTGCAACCCGCTGACCATATGGCTTAAACCGTTACCCATCTGCTGCATGGCCTGCATCAACTGGCCGATTTCATCGCGCCGATTGACCTCCATCCGACCGCTTAAATCACCATCGGCAATCCGTTGAGCCACGGAGATCACACTGCGCAGGGGCGCAACGATCAAGCGGGTAATCACCCAAGATGCAATCAAGCCCACCAGCAGGGCCAGTGCCGACGAGCCGATTATCAGCAACGCGCTTTTCTTCAATTGCGCCTGCATCGACTGATCTTCGGCGTTATAGGCCTGGTTGACCCGACTGACCACCTGCTGCGCTCGATCATGCAATTGTGTGTAAACCAGTTTTTCCTGAGCCAGCAGGTCCGTGTATTCGCCGAGTTTTTCGCCGAAGGCGGCAATATGTCCCGACACCTCGCCAAGTACGGTCTGGTAGCCCGCATCCTTGACTGAGGTTTTCAACTGCTCTACCTGCGCCAGGGCCTGTTCGGCCTGCTCGATCTTGCCTTGCTCGGTATTGTCTTCGTCTACCTTACGGCTCTGATTCAGACGCACATGGGCTTCGTTCATGGCTTGCAGCATCAAGCGCGACACCTGGCTAACCTGACCGGCCTGCTCGATAAATTCGGCGCCCTCCTTGCCCTGGCTTTCCTTGAGCCCATAGGCACCGTCGTCCGCCAGACCGGCCTGCAACACATCAAGGTTGTTGGCCACACTGGACACGGACCAACTGGCCATTTCCAGGGCCAGGTCCTTGGTCTGGGTCAGTTCGACAAACTCATCGAAAGCCTTGCGATAGGCGGCAAGGGCCTGCTCGACATCGGTCATGGCTGGCACATTGGCAGCGGATTGGGTCTTGAGGCTGGCTGCCTCAGCGGCCAGGGCATCGACGGCCTCATGCAGCGCGTCGACCGCCTTGGGGTCGGCGTGCAAAGCGTAGTCCTGTTCGATCAAGCGCACCTTGAGCAAACCGCTGTTGAGCGAGGACATGGCCTTGAGCCCTTCGAACCGTTGCCCGACGGTTTGCAGGGACCATACGCCGATGGCCGCCACTACCGCCGTCAACAGCAGCACCAAGGTGAAACCCAAGCCCAGTTTTTTCGCCATACCCAGGTTGGCGAAACGTCGTTGCACGGCCGAAATCATTGCACTTGATCCTCTTGCAATGGCAGATGCCATCAAGCCCGGTAGACAAGCAGCAGATTGGCAACGACAGGGGCCTCAACACAAGACACTGACGCCGGAATAATGGCAAAAAGCTACACGCCCGTCGTTTTCAGAATGGTCGAGGTCGATCTAGCGGGCCCCACGGCACGCATCAGCGCCAGAGCCCGTTGGTCTGAAGCATAGGCTACATTGATGCGCAGCCACTCACTGTATTCGCCGGTTGGGTTGAAAAGTGAGCCCGGCGAGAGCAAAACACCGAGCCGGCGGGCGAACGCCTGTACACGCGAGAAGGCATTCGCCCCCGGTCGCGCCCATAGGAACATGCCGCCGGCGGGCACGGTGAACACCTCCCACTCTTCGTCTTCCAGCACCTGTAACGTAGCGGCCATCTCGGTGCTCAGCCGCTTGCGCAAGCGCTGCACCCATTTGCGATAGGTGCCGTTGGCCAGCAGCGTGCTGACCACCGCCTCGGCAAACCGCGAGGTGCCGAAACCGGTGGAGGTCTTGAGGGTGGCCAGCCGAGCGATAAGACTTGCCTCCGCGCTGAGGTAGCCAACGCGCAAAGCACTGCTCAAGGTCTTGGAAAAACTGGCGACGTAAATCACCCGACCTTCATGGGGCAACGCCGCGAGCCGGGTGCAGGTGGCGTGCTGCAGGTCGCCGTAGACATCCTCCTCAATGATCAGGAAGTCATCGCGACGGGCCAGCTCCAGTAGCCGCTCGGCCACGACACGGCACAGGCTGGAGCCAGTCGGGTTGTGATACAGGCTGTGAGTGAACAAGCATTTTGGACGATGGCGCTGCAACAATGCTTCGAGCGCCGGGATGTCCGGCCCGCCCGGTGTGCGCGGCACTTCCAGCAGGCGCACGCCATGGAACGCCAGCTGCCGGTAAAGATTGCCGTATCCCGGGGTTTCCACCACCACGCAGTCACCGGCGCGCAGTAGCACACGGATCAGCAAATCCACGGCATGACTGGCGCCACCAGTGGTGAGAATGCAATCAAGACGAGTGTCGATATGGAGGTGCGTCAGGCGCTTGAGCAGTTGTTCACGCAACACGGGCAAGCCCAGTGGCGTGCTGTAATTGAACAGCCCGGCGGTGTCGGTACGGCTGACTTCGCGAATCGCGTAACTGATGTCATCGCTTTCATGCCAGGCCTCCGGCAGCCAGCCGCAGCCTAGCTTCAACTCGCCCAAGGGGCTATCGGCAAAATCGCCCCAGTCGCGCTCGGCGCCTTCATACCATTGACACTCATGGGCCACAGGCGGCTCGGCCACCATAAAGCCGGCGCCGTGCCTGTGGGCCAGCAATCCTTGGGCGACCATGCGCTCTAAAGCTTCGATCACGCTGGACTGACTAAGCAGGTTATCGAGGGCCAACCGCCGCACGGACGGCAAGCGAGTGCCGGGGCTCACCTCGTTCTTGCGAATCCATTGCGTCACTGCACTGACGATTTGCTGCACTACCGGTACAAGGGCTTGTCGATCGATCCCTAAATCCATGCGCCACTCACTTCAACTGTTTGTTTTCAACCCAACGAGTTAAGCACAGAAGCGCGTGATGACAGGTCGCCAAGATTTATTAAAGTATTGATTTTATTGAGTTATTTACCTTGTGATACATATTCGATCGCGGCGTTTGGCCAGCTCCGGAAACGCCCCACATCCGTCCCAGACCTTTTCGAATGGGGCGTCACACCGCGTCCTAAATCGCCGTTGCCCCCCCGTCCACCGCCAATGCCTGGCCGGTGGTGAACGCTGCGCCATCGCTGCACAGATACAGCACCGCGCTGGCGATTTCCTCGACCTTACCGATACGCCCCACCGGGTGCATGGCGGCGGCGAAATCGGCCTTGCGCGGGTCGGCTTCATAGGCGCGCCGGAACATATCGGTGTCGATCACCGCCGGGCATACGGCATTGACGCGGATTTTCTTTTTCGCATATTCGATGGCCGCCGACTTGGTGAGACCGATCACCGCATGCTTGGACGCGGCATATATGCTCATCTTCGGCGCCGCCCCCAGGCCCGCCACCGAAGCGGTGTTGACGATGGCACCGCCGCCCTGGGCCAGCAGCAGCGGCAACTGGTGCTTCATGCACAGCCACACGCCTTTGACATTGACGCCCATGATGGCATCGAACTCGTCCAGGCTGCCGTCGGCAAGTTTGCCCTTTTCGATCTCGATACCGGCGTTATTGAAGGCGTAGTCCAGACGCCCATACGCCGCCAGGGTCTGCGCCATCAATTGCTGCACCTCGGCTTCCTGAGTCACGTCGCAGCGCACGAACAACGCCTCGCCACCGGCCTGACGGATCAGCGTCACCGTCCCTTCGCCGCCGGCCACATCCAGGTCGGCCACCACCACTTTCAAACCTTCAGCGGCGAACGCCAGGGCAGTAGCGCGGCCGATACCCGCAGCGGCGCCGGTGACCAGGGCGACCTGGCCGGAAAACGTCATGCTCATGGAGGGATGTCCTATGGAGGAAATATACGTGGCGGGAGTCTAGCCAAGGTCATGATGCGCACGTCAGCACTATCAAAAGGCCGGTTGGCGCTGCATGAGCGGCAGTGATAAGGCGACTGGGCCTACCATCAGCGCGGCCTATCGACGAGCATTCGCACCTCTCGCCGACCTTGCTCCCAGGCCCGCCAGGGTCTATCACTGAGCATTCATTTCTAACGAGTCCCTGCCATGACCGCCCAGACCAATCGCCAATTCCTGCTCGCCAAACGCCCGGTCGGCGCCGCTACGCGGGATACTTTCACGTACCAGGAAGTCCCAGTGGGCACCCCCAAGGACGGTGAAGTACTGGTGCGTAACGAATACCTGTCCCTCGACCCGGCCATGCGCGGCTGGATGAATGAGGGCAAGTCCTACATCCCACCGGTCGGCATCGGCGAAGTAATGCGCGCGCTGGGCGTGGGCAAAGTGATTGCGTCGAACAACCCCAAGTTTGCCGTCGGCGATTACGTGAACGGCGCCCTGGGGGTGCAGGATTATTTCCTCGGCGAGCCGCGGGGTTTCTATAAGGTCGACCCAACGTTGGCGCCATTGCCGCGCTATCTGTCCGCCCTGGGCATGACCGGCATGACCGCCTACTTCGCCTTGCTGGAGACTGGCGCGCCAAAGGCCGGTGAGACGGTGGTAATCTCCGGTGCCGCCGGCGCCGTGGGCAGCATTGCCGGTCAGATCGCCAAACTCAAAGGCTGTCGCGTGGTGGGCATTGCCGGCGGTGCCGACAAATGTGCATTCCTAGTGGATGAGCTGGGCTTCGATGCGGCCATCGATTACAAGAACGAAGACGTACCCGCCGCCCTCAAGCGCGAATGCCCCAAAGGTGTGGATGTGTATTTCGATAACGTTGGCGGCGATATTCTCGATGCGGTGCTCAGCCGCCTGGCCCTCAAGGCTCGGGTCGTGATTTGCGGCGCAATCAGCCAGTACAACAACAAGGAAGCGGTCAAAGGCCCGGCCAATTACCTGTCACTGTTGGTCAATCGCGCACGGATGGAAGGCTTCGTGGTCATGGATCATGCCGCGAACTTCGCCGCCGCCGGGCAGGAAATGGCCGGTTGGATGGCGCAAGGCAAGCTCAAGAGCAAGGAAGATATTGTCGAGGGGCTGGAGACGTTCCCGGAAACCCTGATGAAACTGTTCAACGGCGAGAACTTTGGCAAGTTGGTGTTGAAGGTCTAAGCTCACTGGCCAAAAAAAACGCCTGCATCCCGTCGGTTCAGGGTGCAGGCGTTCTCGTCAGTGGCTCGCGCTCGACGTGATCAGGCGATCTCGGCAACCACTGCCGCCAGCGCCTTGGCCGGATCCGCCGCTTGGCTGATCGGACGGCCGATCACCAGGTAGTCGGAGCCGGCGTCCAGTGCCTGGCGCGGGGTCAGGATGCGGCGCTGGTCGTCCTGAGCACTGCCCGCCGGGCGAATGCCGGGGGTAACCAGTTGCAGCGACGGGTGCGCGGCCTTCAGCGCCTGGGCTTCCAGCGCCGAGCACACCAGACCGTCGAGGCCGGCTTTCTGCGCCAGGGCCGCCAGGCGCAGTACCTGCTCCTGAGGCTCGATATCCAGGCCGATCGCGGCCAGGTCTTCGCGCTCCATGCTGGTCAGCACGGTCACACCGATCAACAGCGGCTTGGGGCCGCTGCGCTGTTCCAGTACTTCGCGGCAAGCGCTCATCATGCGCAGGCCGCCGGAGCAATGCACGTTGACCATCCACACGCCCATTTCCGCAGCCGCCTTGACGGCCATGGCGGTGGTGTTGGGGATATCGTGGAATTTCAGGTCGAGGAACACCTCGAAGCCTTTGTCACGCAGGGTGCCGACGATGTCCGCGGCGCAGCTGGTGAACAGTTCCTTGCCGACCTTGACCCGGCAGAGCCTTGGGTCCAACTGGTCAGCCAGCTTCAGTGCGGCGTCACGGGTGGGGTAATCCAGGGCGACGATGATAGGAGTCTGGCAGGCGGACATTGGAATGGGCTCTCAGGCAAGTCGAAATCGGCGCGGATTGTAGCGCAAGCGACGCCGTTGCGGGATGCGATGATCGGTAAATACTGACCAAGCGCGCGCAGGCGGGCATTTCGCGCATATATTTCAAAGCCGATACATTCACGACACGCCCCCAACACGCCCCGCCGCTAGCCTCGCTCGCACGACCCACCGACCAGCACTACCAGCCATGGGGCTGGGCGCCTATGCTGACCGCAATCACCTGGCAGATGACCGCACTATGCAAACTCCTTGCGCCCCTGTGAACGACGAGCAAAAAGGCCCGGCCAGCGCCGACGACAAGCGCTGGACGACCCGCGCACTGGTGGTCGACGACGATGTGCCGATCCGCGAACTGCTGATCGACTACCTGGCCCGCTTCAGTATTCTGGCCACCGGCGTCAACGATGGCGCCGAGATGCGCCAGGCCATGCACGCCGAGACTTTCGACGTGGTGGTGCTTGATCTGATGTTGCCGGGCGAGGATGGCCTGTCGCTGTGCCGCTGGCTGCGGGCCGAGTCGGATATTCCGATCCTGATGCTCACCGCGCGCTGCGAACCCACCGACCGCATCATCGGCCTGGAACTGGGGGCCGATGACTACATGTCCAAACCCTTCGAGCCCCGCGAGCTGGTGGCGCGCATCCAGACCATCCTGCGCCGCGTGCGCGACGATCGCAGCGAGCAGCGCGCCAATATCCGCTTCGACACCTGGCGCCTGAACAGCGTGCTGCGCCAGCTGGTGGCCGACAACGGCCTGGTAGTGCCGCTGTCCAATGCCGAGTTTCGCCTGCTCTGGGTATTTATCGAACGCCCACGCCGGGTACTGAGCCGCGAGCAATTGCTGGATGCCGCGCGCGGGCGTTCCATCGAAGCGTTCGATCGCAGCATCGACCTGCTGGTCTCGCGCCTGCGGCAAAAACTCGGGGATGACCCCAAGGCACCGCAGTTGATCAAGACCGTGCGCGGCGAAGGCTACCTGTTCGACGCACGGGACATCGGCTGATGCGCGGCACCTTCAACACGCTGTTTGGGCGGCTGTTCGGCGTGTTGCTGGTGGCCATTGTGCTGGCCCATGGGCTGGCGTTTTTCTGGTTTCACCACTACGGCCCGCCCCCGCCGCCGCCCGAGGAGACCTTTATCGAGCAGTCGGACGGCACGATGAAACCCTTGCCCAAGCATCAACGACCCTGGTTCGGCGGCCCGGTGGTGCCCCTGACGTTTCAATTTATCTCGCTGATCATTGCCGCCTGGTATGGCGCCAAACTGCTCAGCCGGCCGATACAACGCCTGAGCGAAGCCGCCGAACGCTTGAGCCTGGACCTCGACAGCCCGCCGCTCAACGAGTCCGGCCCGCTGGAAGCGCAACAGGCCGCATCGACCTTCAACCTGATGCAACGGCGCATTCGCGAGCAGGTCAGCCAACGCGCACGCATGCTCGGCGCGGTGTCCCACGACCTGCGCACGCCGTTGTCGCGCCTCAAGTTGCGCCTGGAGCAGATCGAAGACACCCGCCTCCAGGGCCAGATGCGCCAGGACCTGGACGACATGATCGGCATGCTGGACGCGACGTTGAGTTACCTGCACGAACAACGCACCAGCGAAACCCGACACTGGCTGGACGTGCAGGCGCTGGTGGAATCCCTGAGCGAAAACGCTCAGGACCAAGGCTGCGACGTGCAGTTTGCCGGCACCTGCGCACCGCTGCAGGTGCAACCCATGGCCTTGCGTTCGTGCCTGAACAATCTGATCGACAACGCCCTGCGGTACGCCGGCACGGCGCGTATCGAACTGGCCGACAGCCGTGAAGCGCTGATGATCCGGGTAATCGACCACGGCCCCGGGATTGCGGCGGACAAGCGCGAGGCGGTGTTCGAGCCGTTTTTTCGACTGGAGGGCTCACGCAACCGCAACTCCGGCGGCGTCGGCCTGGGCATGACGATTGCCAAGGAAGCCGTGGAACGCCTCGGCGGCCGCCTGTGCCTGGAGGAAACCCCAGGCGGCGGCTTGACCGCGGTGATGCGCTTGCCCAGGGCTTAAAGAGCCTGGTCGTCCCGACGGCCCTGGGCGTGAGTTGCGCTCCAATCCATCAACAGGCTGTAGGCCACTGCGAGCAAGGTCGGGCCGATAAACAAGCCGATAAAGCCAAAGGCAATCAAGCCGCCGAACACCCCTAGCAGCACGATCACCAGCGGCAGGTTGCCGCCACGGCTGATCAGGTAGGGTTTGAGCACGTTGTCCACGCCACTGATGATGAAGGTGCCCCACACGCCAAGGAATATCGCGTAGGTGTAATCGCCCTTCCAGGCCAGCCACGCCGTGGCCGGGATCCACACCAGCGGCGGGCCCATGGGAATCAGGCTGAGCATAAAGGTGACGATGCCCAGCACCAGCGCCCCTGGCACACCGGCAATAATGAACCCCACCAACGCCAACACGGCCTGGGCCGCAGCCGTGCCGATCACGCCGTTGACCACCCGTTGCACGGTTCCGGCCACCAGTTCGATGTAGTAACCGGCGCGGTCGCCGATCAAGCGTTCCAGCAAACGATGGACGAACATCGCCAAACGCGGCCCGTCGCGGTAGAAAAAGAACACGAAGACCAGGCTCAGGGTGAGTTCCAGAATGCCCCCGCCGATCTGCGCGCTACGCGCCAGCAGCCAGTTGCCCACCTGCCCCAGGTACGGTTTGAGGCTGACCATCAACGCAGCGCCCTGCTGATCGATGCTGTCCCACATCGCCGCCAATCGCTCGCCTACTAATGGGATCGCGCCCAGCCACGTCGGCGCCTCGGGCAGGCCATCGACCTGAATATCCTTGATCAACGCCACGGCATCACGCACATGGTCGGCCAGGTTAAACCCCAGCCATACCAGCGGCACCGCCACCAACAGCATCCAACCCAAGGTCAGGATCGCGGCGGCCAGGGACTCGCGCCCACCCAGCCAGCGCGTGAGCAACACCATCAGCGGCCAACTGGCAAATGCCAGCACCGCGCCCCAGAACAGCGCCGACCAGAACGGCGCCAACACCCAGAAACTGGCACCGAACAGCACCAGCAGCAGGATTTGCACCAGCAGGCGATCGTTATTGAGCATGGGGAATCTCTGAAAAAAGGAGGCTTTAGGAAGAAAGATTAGGCGAACGGCGCGGGCCCGTTCGCCAGGTGGCGATCAGCGTATCAGATGCAGGTGCAGACCTTGGGTTTCACCGTTGCCGCTCTCCATACGCGCCGCGCGCACGCCCTGCTCGATCAGCGCCTGACGCCAGGCTTCGGCGCTCGGGCCGCTGAGGCTGACGCGCAGGGTGGTATCCAGGTTCAGGCCACGGGAAATGAGGGTCAGCCACGTGGCGTCCGGTTCACCGTTCAATGCGGGGAAGTCCAGCTCGCCGGTGCTTTTGAGCTCACGCAACAGTGTGGCCGAGGTGGGCAACAGGTCGCCCAGCGGCGCCGCGGCGTCCAATTGCTCGACGTGCAAGTAGGCGCGACGATTACCGCGGGTGATGCCGTACAGGGCGACCAGCGAATTGGCCTGGGGCTCGGCCAGGCGCACTAGCAGGTATTCCTGCTGACTATCGGCGCCCACCAGCTTGGCGTTGCCGAAAATCTCGTTGGCCCACAGACTGCTTTCACCGCAGTCCCGAGCCTTGCACCAGAACAGCAGTTGCGCGCCCTGGGCCTGCAACGCCTCGCGCGTGGCGGTGAACGCCGCACTGGAGCTGTGGTCGGCGGGCAGTTCATAGGTAATGGCGGTGGTCTGGCCCCGCGCGAGGGCCTGGCCTTCGTAACGCAGTTGGCCGCTGATCTTGCGGATCGCGCCCAGGGGGTAGATGCGTTCTTTTTCTTCGGCGGGGCGATAATCGACAATCTGCGCGTCGACCTGACGGGCCACGGCGGGCAGGTCCTGGCTGCCCGGCACGTCGGCGGCGAACACCAACGGGCTGAATACGCATAACCCCAGAGCACGAATAGATCGGTTGCGCACGCTCATCGGATTGGTGAGCCCTGACCGAGGGTAAGCGTCGCGGTATTAAGATCGGTGTTGAATATGTGCATGGTTGACTCCCGTTCAATCCGCCCAGCCTCGGCAGTTGACCGCGCCAAGTCAAGGCGCGGAGAAGAACCGATTGAAACAGTCTGCAACAAGGACCGCGCCAGGCTCATCATTCAGGTGTAAATGATGGCCACCAGGCAGCGTGGTTACCGTAAAGGGTAGCTGGGAAAGCAATTCGGGATGTTTCGATAGCATGCCGTCGGCAGCGACCACCAATTGCGTAGGGCAGTCAACTCGCCGTATGAAGGCCATCGCCTGCTCATCGGTCAGGCGCATTGGCGAAGCCAGGGTCAAGCGACTGTCCGTGCGCCAGGTGTAACCGCCAGGCACCGGCATCAAACCGCGCTGGGCCAGCAGTTCAGCGGCCTCGCGGCTGACGGCCACCAAGCCTTTCATGCGCGCCTCGACCGCGCGCTCCAGCGTGCCGTACACCGGTTTACGTTTGCCCTGCAGGTTCAGTTGCGCCTGCAATGCCATGCCCAGCCGCTCGGCCGCATTATCGCCCGGCGCAGTGGGTGGGATCACACCGTCAATCAACCCCAGATGGGTCACACGCTCGGGTAAGGCCCCGGCCAGCACCATGGACACAATGGCGCCGAGGGAATGCCCCAGTAATGCAAAACGTTTCCACCCCAGTTGCTCGGCCACTTGCAGCACGTCGAACACGTAATCCCACAAGGCATAGCCGGCGCCCACCGGGCGGTGCGCCGAGTGCCCGTGGCCGGCCATGTCCAGGGCCACAATGCGCAGCCCGGTCAACTTCGGCGCCAGGCGCGCGAAGCTGTTGGCATTGTCCAGCCAGCCATGCAAGGCGATCACTGGCAAACCGTCCTCGGGCCCAAACAAATGGGCGGCCAACTCGATATGGGGCAAGCTCAGGCGCACTTCTTCAACTGATGTGCTCATGCGCAGCTGCGCTCACGGGCGTCCCAACGGGCGAACAGGTTCTTGATCAAGGTCGCGGTGTCCTGCGGGCGTTCGAGGGGGAACATATGGCCGCCAGGCATGGTGAGCATTTCGCCCATGGGCAAACGCCCGACGCCGCTGGCGTGGTGACGCATTACCACGCGGCTCTGCCGACCGCGCACCACCGCCAGCGGCACCTTCATCTGGCGCACTTGGCCGGGGCTGGTGTGGGGCACGCCGCGGTAGATACTGATTTCGGTAGCCGGGTCGAAGCGCAGCCGCAGACGATCGCCCACCGTTTGCAGGCCATGTTGCAGGTAGGCGTCGAAGCAATCCGGATCGAAGCCACGAAACAGGGTCTTGCCGGCGAAGTAGCTGCGCGCGGCATCCAGGTCGGCGAACTCCTCGCGCCGGCCGAGGGTGCGCCCGGCCGGGGTCAGCCGGTCGATAAACCCAAAACGCTTGGCGGCACGGATCACCCAGCGGTCGGCGCGGGTCAGTACCGGGGAATCGAGCATCACCACGCCGCGATACAGCTGCGGGCATCGCAGGGCGGCGTGCAAGTGCAAAACGCCGCCCAGGGAATGGCCCACGCCCCACACCGGTTGCGGCTGCTGCTCCAGATGATGGATCAGTTCATCCACCAGGTTCTGCCAGTTATCATCCACCGGAAACCGTGGGTCGTGACCGTGCTGCGGCAGGTGGGCCACCGTATATTCCGGGGCCAGGGCCGCAAAGAGCTTGCCGTAGGTGGCCGATGGGAACCCATTGGCGTGGGCGAAAAACACGTGCTGCGACATACCGGATCCATCTGCAATAACCGAACTCGATTGTCAGCATGCCCGGCAGGCACGGCAATGACTGTAACTGCCAGGAATGATGACACTCACGCCATGCCTATCGGGCCGGCGGGTTCTCGCCCAACGGCACCACGGCCATGGTCAGGCGCGAGATGCAGGTGGGCTTGCCTTCTTCGTTGCTCAGGCGGATATCCCATACCTGCGTGCTGCGGCCGATATGCACGGCCCTGGCCACCGCCGTTACCCGCCCGCTACGCACACCGCGCAGGTGGTTGGCGTTTACTTCAAGGCCCACGCAGTAGTACTTGCTGGTGTCCACGCACAGGTACGCGGCCATCGAGCCGATACTCTCGGCCAGCACCACCGACGCGCCGCCATGCAGCAGGCCAAACGGCTGGTGCGTGCGCGCATCGACCACCATGCTAGCGGTCAGGGACTCGTCGTCGAAGCTTTCGAAGCGGATATCCAGCAATTCACCGATGGTGTTTTTCTGGCTGGCATTGAGGTGTTCGATATTCGGTTGGGTGCGCCACAGGCTCATGCAGGTGTCCTTTGGTGTTTTTATGATGACCCTAATCCTGCCACACAATCGCTTCGGTGCGCTCGCTCCAAGCGTGCAAATGTGCGCCGTAAGTCGCTTCGATCACGTTGCGCTTGATTTTGAGGGTGGGCGTGAGAAAGCCGTTTTACACGCCCCATACGCCGTTGACCACCACCAATCGGCTCAAGCGCTCATGTTTATCCAGCGTGGCGTTGGTCTGTTGCAACCAACGCTCAAGGCTGCCTTGCAAGGCCGCGCGCGCTTCGCTCGGGGCCGCTTGCGACAACACGCACAGGCCCATCGGCGCCGCCAGGCCATCGCCGACCACGCACACCTGTTCGATCCGTGCATGCTCGGCCAGGCGGTTTTCGATGGGCGCTGGCGCGACGTATTTGCCCTTACTGGTCTTGAAGATTTCCTTGAGCCGTCCGGTCAGGCGCAGGCGCCCCTCGGCATCCTGCTCGCCTTTGTCACCGGTACGCAGGAAGCCGTCGGCGGTGAGGGTTTCGCGGGTTTTATCCGGGTCTTTGAAGTAACCGAGCATGGTGGCCTCGCTGCGCACTTGCACTTCACCGTCGGGGTCGATGCGCACCTCGACGTCGGGGCATGGGGCGCCGATCCAGCCGATGGTCTGCTGGCCGGGGCGGCATACGTGGGAATAGCCGCAACTTTCGGTCATCCCGTACACCTCCAGCACATCCAGCCCGAGGCGCCGATACCAGTGCAGCAGAGCTTCGGGCACTGGCGCCGCGCCGGACAGCGCAACGCGCAGCGCGTCCAGCCCCAGGCCGGCAAGTACTTTGCGGCCTATACGCGGCCCGATAAACGGCAGGCGCAATAGCCTATCCAGGCGGCGCGGCGGCACCTTGGCGTAGACACCCAGTTGGAATTTGCTCCAGATCCGCGGTACGCCGAACAAAGCGGTGGGCCGCGCCCGGCGCAGGTCGGTTAGAAATGTGTCGAGGCTCTCGGCGAAAAATACCGTTTGCCCGGTGTAGATCGCCGCCAATTCCACGAACATCCGCTCTGCCACATGGCACAGCGGCAGGTACGACAGCAACCGATCGCCCTCCCCCAGGCCGAACAGTTGCGTGCCACGGGTGGCGGCAAACCCCAAGGCGCCGAAGCTGTGCATCACGCCTTTAGGCAGGCCGGTGGTGCCGGAGGTGTAGATGATGGTTGCAAGCGCCGTGGCATCGGGCGTCGGATCGTCCTCAATCGGTGCGCAGGCTTGTAGATCGGCCCAACTGAAATCGAACACGCCAGGCGGGCACAACGGCAGGCTGATGGTCGGCACGCCGTGGGGCACGCCAGGCGCCATGGCGGGCCAGTCGTCGAGTTTGCCGACCAGCACCAGCGCCGCCTCGGAATGGGTCAGCACATGGGCGACGGAATCAGCGGTGAGATTGGGGTACAGCGGCACCGAAACGTGCCCGGCCATCCAGATCGCGAGATCGGCGATGATCCAATGGGCGCAGTTTTTCGAAATCAGGGCAATGTGCGAGCCGGGGGGCAACGCCCGCTCACGCAGCCATTGGGCGGCGCGGCGGGCCTGCTGGCCCGCGTCCGCCCAGGTAAGGCGCTGCACCTCGCCGCCGCCCAAGGGCTGCACCAGAAACGTCTTGTGGGGGTGACGGGTTTCTCGCTCGAAGAACACCGGTAGCGGCAAACGAACAGCGACAGGCATGGAACGCGCTCCTTTGTGGTTCGACTATAACCAACCAAGCACTTGCTCGGCTGACTATAGAGCACCCACAAAGAAGATCCATCCCCTAAGGATTTTTTACGCTCACCAGGCTCATCAGCCCCGCCAACGCAAATTCGCCCTCCAGCTGCGCCAGGCTGGCGGTGTACATTGGCTGCGGCTGGCGCGAATGGCCGTGTTGCAGAAAGCTGATGAGATTGCCCACCAACGGTTGATGGCTGACCAGCAGTACATTGTCCTCAGCCTCCAGATGCGCCAGCACTTGCTCTGGGCTGCCCTCGGGCGTCAGCCACGGCACCGTGCGAATGTCCGGCACAAAACCCAACGCCTCGCGCACCAGTCGGGCGGTCTGCTGTGCCCGCACGTAGGGGCTGGCGATGATCGCGCCAAGGGGCTGACCGATCAGGTGCGCGGCGCTGCGCAATACTTCAGCGCGGCCACGCTCGGTGAGGTTGCGTTCGGCGTCGGTGCGCGCATGAGCCTCGGCCTCGCCGTGGCGCAGAATCCACAGCTTCACAGTTTCGGCTCTTCGTCGCGGACCGGGTGCGGTGCCGGTGGCACGCTGTGAGCCGCTTCGCCTTCGGGTACGCGCGGTGCCGGCCAATCAGCGAACGGCCAAGGCTTTTGCTCGGTATGGAAACTGCCGAAACGACCGATCTGCGCCAGGAACTGGCTGAGGCTGTCGCCGACATTCATCAAGCCGAGGTTCGGCGCGCCGTAGATCAGGCGATAAATCAGTTGCACCACCACCAGCACACCGAGGAGGAACTGCGCCACTTGCCAGACCAGGGCAAACACCAGCATCCACAGGATGCGCAGGCCGATGGCTTCATACTTGGGGGCTGCTTTCGGATCGTTCATGGTGCGTTCCTCAGTTGAAACCACTGGTGGAAATAAAGTCGACGTCGGTTTTGGGCTCGGCCCGCATCAGCAGTTCGATGACCTGATTCAAGGTGCGCCCTTCGAACAGGATCGCGTGCAACCCGGCGACCAGCGGCATATACACACCCGCCTCCTGGGCCTTGGCCTTGAGCACTTTGAGCGTGTTGACCCCTTCGGCCACTTCGCCCAGGCGCGTGACGGCCTCATCCAGGCTCAAACCCTGGCCGAGGGCGAACCCCACTTGGTAGTTGCGGCTTTTGGGCGACGAACAGGTGACGATCAAATCGCCCACGCCGGCCAGCCCGAGGAAGGTCATAGGATTGGCCCCCTGATTCACCGCGAAGCGGGTCATCTCCGCCAGGGCGCGGGTGATCAGCATGCTCTTGGTGTTTTCGCCCATGCCCAGCGCCACCGCCATGCCGGCGATGATCGCGTAGACGTTTTTCAACGCGCCGCCCAGCTCCACGCCAAAACGGTCGCTGCTGGCGTAGACCCGGAACGTGCGGCCATGCAACACCGCCTGGACGCGCTCGCACAACGCCTCGTCGTCACTGGCCACCACGGTGGCGGTCAAGGCGTGCTCGGCCACTTCCCGCGCCAGGTTCGGCCCAGATAGCACGCCGATGCGGGCCTGGGGCGCGATTTCTTCGAGGATTTGGCTCATCAGCTTGAAAGTCTGCGCCTCGATGCCCTTGGTCAGGCTGACCAGCATCTTGCCCGCCAGGCGTTCGGCATGGGGCGATAGCACCGCGCGCAAGGCGCTGGAGGGCAGCGCGACGAAACACAGCTCGCAGTCTGTAAGAGTGGCCAGCAGATCGGTGACCGGCTCGACTGCCGGGTGGATCTTGATGCCTTTAAGGTAGCGCGGGTTTTCCCGGTGTACACGGATGGCCTCGGCCTGCTCGGGATCACGCATCCACTGGCGCACCGGGTGGCCGTTCTCCGCCAGCAGGTTAGCCACGGCGGTACCGAAACTTCCGCCTCCCAGGACCGCAATAGGGCGCTGTTCAGTCATATGCAATCCGTTAATCCATACCAGTGGCGATGGCGGCATTATACGGAGCGACCCGCTTGCGGCCAGCCCCCGTGTCAATTCGCGCGTTTGTCGGAAAATGCCATAGCGGCATGACGTAATTACGGGCGCGGCGAATGGCAAATGGCCGCGCCTCAGTTAACATGGGCGGCTATCCGTCATTATCAAGGCCGCACCGTGTATTTGGGCCCTCCTCCGCGCTCCTCTCTCTTGCTGATGCTGTTGTGCAGCAACGCCGTGCTGGCCGACGATCTGTTCCTCGACAGCCAGCCGCTGCCGCAGGTATTGACCGCCACGCGCCTCAAGCAATCGGCCGCCGCCGTACCCGGCAGCATGACGGTGATCGACAGCGAGTTGATCAAGGCCAGCGGCGCGCGGGACATCAGCGAACTGCTGCGTCTGGTACCGGGCATGATGGTCGGCTACACCACCGGCAATCAGGCGGCGGTCAACTACCACGGCACCAGCGCCAGCGACGCGCGGCGCATGCAGGTGTTGATCGACGGCCGTTCGGTGTATCGCGCGGGTCTGGCCACCGTGGACTGGAGCGACATCCCGGTGGCCATGGAGGATATCGAGCGCATCGAGGTGTTCCGCGGCCCCAACACCGTCAGCTATGGCGCCAATGCACTGATGGCGGTGGTCAATATCCTCACGCGCTCCCCGGCCAACAGCCACGGTTCGCGGGTCAAGGTGATTCGCGGCGAGCGCGGCATCAACGACTTCTATGCCAGCCAGGGCGTAGGTTGGGAGACCGGCGATCTGCGCCTGTCTTTGTCCGGGCAACAGGACGACGGCTTCGACAGCGACGCCGCCGGCGCCGACCGCCGTGACGGCCGACGCCTCAACCGCTTCAGCCTGGCGGTCAGCCAGACGCTGAATGCGCAGCAAAGCATCGACTGGCAATTGGATGCCAAGGAAGGCACCAATCAGCGTCCATATACCTACAGCCCGGTGTTCGCCGGCATTACCGAAGGCGGTAATAATTCTGACGTTACCGCCAAGGACTACGCCGCTTCCCTGCGCTGGAATGTCGACTTCAACCCCGAACACAGCCTGTACATCCAGGGGTCGGCCCAGCAATGGGATCGTCGGCAAATCTGGAAAGCCTGCGACGCCAAGGTCTCGTTCAGCCCGGAGCTGACCCAGCTGTGGCAATTGAACCCCAACTACGCGGAAAAACTGGCCCGGCATATGGACGTCTACAGCCAGGGCAGCGCACCACCGGGCAGCGCCGCCGAACAAGCGCTGGCCAATCAGGTGTTGGATCAATGGCGCAACGGCGCCAACCAGAGCGTCTGCGGCGATATCGACCAAAGCACCCGCGAAAGCCGCTACGACCTGGAGCTGCAGGACACCCTGAGTCTGTCCGACAGCCTGCGCCTGGTCAGCGGCATGAACTACCGCTACGACCGCGCCGACTCCGACACCTACTTCAACGGCACCCTGGACGACACCACCTGGCGCCTGTTCGGCCAGTTGGAATGGCGCGCCAGCGAACATTGGCTGCTGCAGGGCGGCGCCATGTATGAAGACACGCACCTGAGCGGCAATTCACTGACACCGCGGGTGGCGGTCAACTATCTGATCAACCCGCGCCATGGCCTGCGCGCCGTGTACTCCGAGGCGATCCGCTCGCCGGACATGTTCGAGAACAACGTCAACTGGAGCTACCGCGTCACCAACCTGAGTTCCCCGGCGTTTGGCCAGACCTCCGCGCAATACTTCGTCAAGACCCGGGGGCCGGGTAACCTCGACAAAGAGCGGATGCGCTCGCGGGAACTGGGCTATAACGGCTTCTTCGCCGACATCGGGTTGAACATGGACGTAAAACTGTTCTATGACGAAATCACCGACATGATCAGTTCGCCATTGCGCAATAACCAATACATCGCCAGCAACGCCAACAGCTCGCGCTTTACCGGCGCCGAATCTCAGTTCGACTGGCGCGTGAGTAACGCCGACCGCCTGCGGCTGACGTATGCGTATGTCGATGCCAGCGCCAGCAACCGGTTGGACAAAGCACAAACCGCGCGTAACAGTGGCTCGGCCGGCTGGCTGCGTGAATGGGGACATGGCTGGTCCAGCGCGCTGTTCTACTACGGCGACGATGCGCTCAACCAATACCGCTTCGAACGGGTCGACCTGCGGGTGGCCAAGCGCATCGCGTTGGGCAAAGCCAATGTGGAGCTGGCCGGCATGTTGCAACAACGCCTCGACGACCAGCCGACCACCTGGGCTGATAACACCTACGACCAGCGCCATGTGCTGTATTTCAGCGCAGAGTTAGAGTTCTAGCATGACCGGCCCGTCACGGATGACTTCCCTTTCTATCCATAAGCTCTGGCGCCATTGTGCGCTGCTGGCGTGCCTGCTGCTGGCGTCGCCGACGTGGGCGGCCGAGATCCTGCTGACCGCCGCCGAAGACAGTGACGGTGTGCATGCTTTCACCCAGGCCCTGGCCCAGCAACGTCCCGAAGACCACGTAACGTTCACCCCGCTCAAAGACTTACCCGCCCCCGGGCGCGTGCCTGCCAGCACGCGCCTGATCCTGCTGGACTTGGCCAGCCTCGATTGGCGCCTGCAAGACAACATGGGCCCACCGACACTGGTGCTGCGTATCAGCCGGTTGCAGGCTCACCGACGTCCTGGCGCCGCCCAGCATCCGCGCGTGAGCCTGCTGTGGAGCGATCCGCCTCTGGAACGGCAATTGCGCCTGATCGCCAGTATCCTGCCGCGAGCCCGCCGCATCGGTGTGCTTTACGGTACCGAGAGTGAGTTCCTGCTGCCGGAACTGCGCCAGCATGCGGAGCCCCTGGACATGACCATCGTGCCCCAGCGCTGGGACACCATCAGTGACAGTCGCCCGCTGCAAAACCTGTTCAGGAATAGCGACGTACTGCTCGGCCTGGATGACCCGCAGCTGTACAACCCGAAAACCGCGAAAAACCTGTTACTGAGCAGTTATGCCCAACAATTGCCATTGGTGGGCCCAAATGCAGGATTCGTGCGCGCCGGCAGCTTGGCCAGTACCTACAGCGACCAGGCCGATTGGCTGGCGGTGCTGGACCGCCTGCTCGACCACGCCCCGGCGAACTGGCCGCGCTCGCTGTATCCGGACCACTTCAAAGTCGTGGGCAACCCGCAAGTGGCGCGCTCACTGGGCATCGAACAGTTCGACGAAGCCAACGTCGCCGCCCGCCTGGCCGAAGGAGAAAAACGCCCATGAGCCTGCGCCGTCGTTGGGGCATCAACACCCGCACCCAGCTCATTACCCTGGGGCCGGCGTTGTTACTGACGTTGCTGTTGATCAGCTTCTTTACCTTCGTGCGTATCCAGGACTTGCGCCAGGAGCTGGATCACACCGGCCAATTGATCGCCAACCAACTGGCCCCGGCCACCGAATACGGGGTGATTTCCGGCAACAACGATGTGCTCGAAAGCCTGCTGCGCGCCACCCTGGCAACGCCCCATGTGCGTTTTCTGGAAATCCAGGACAGCGCCGAAAACATCTTGGTATATGTCGAACAGCCCTCGGAAAAACATGACCGCTCGCTGTCGGTAAAAGTGTTCCAGGCGCCGATCCGTCTGCAGCACATTCAGCTGGGCAATGACTTTTTCCAGGACAACCTCACCGAGCCGAAGGCCCCGCGCGCGGATTATCTGGGCCGGGTCATTGTCGGCATGTCCAACGATGCGTTCAGCCAACGCCAGCAGGAAATCCTGTTCAAGGCCGGGATTCTCGCGCTGTTCACGCTGCTGTTTACCTTCTTGCTCGCCCGACGCCTGGCCGCCAGCCTGTCCCAGCCGATCAGCGCGATGGGCAACGCTGTAAAGGCCATCCAGCAAGGCCAGTACAAGACGGCGCTGCCGATTGTGGACGACTCGGAACTGGGTGACCTGTCGCGGCATATCAACAACCTGGCCGAAGGTCTCAACCAGGCCAGCCGCGAACAGCAGCAGGCCATGGCCCAGTTGATCCAGACCCGCGAAGAGGCCGAGCGCGCCAACAATGCCAAGTCGGATTTCCTGGCGATGATGAGCCACGAATTGCGCACGCCGATGAACGGTGTACTGGGCATGCTGCAATTGCTGGAAACCACCGAGATGACTGAGGAGCAGACCGAATACGCGGCGCTGGCCTCCGAATCCACCGAGCATCTGCTCAAGGTGATCAACGATATTCTCGATTTTTCGCGCATCGAGCGCGCAGCTCTGGAACTTGAACATATTCCGTTCAACCTCGCCGACCTGATCAACAGTTGCGCCCAGGCCTTCCAACATAGCGCCCAGCAACGAGGGCTAGCGCTGCGCTTGCCGATCCCGCCGGGTATGGACGCACTGCGGGTGCGGGGCGACCCTACGCGTATCCGCCAGATTCTAGTGAACCTGATCGGCAATGCGCTGAAGTTCACCGAACACGGCAGCGTCAGTGTCGAGCCGCACTGGCAGACCCTCGACCATGAACTGGTGTGGTTCACCTGCACGGTGCGCGACAGCGGCATCGGGATTTCCGCCGAACGCCTGGAATTGATGTTCGACGCGTTCCAGCAAGCCGACAGTTCCATTTCAAGACGTTACGGCGGCACCGGCCTCGGCCTGCCCATCGCCCGCACACTGGCCGAACGCATGGGCGGCACCCTGCGCGCCCAGAGCGAAGAAGGTCGCGGCTCGGTGTTTACCCTGGAAATCCCTCTGGCGATTGATCAGCAGAGCCTGCCGTCCATCGCCCCGGATGCCGAACGTAAAAATAGCGCTGGCGAAGGGCGCCATGTGCTGTTGGTGGAGGACAACCCGGTCAACCGCACGGTGGTCGAGGCCATGCTGCGCAGTCTGGGGTTTGAGGTGAGCCTGGCCACCGACGGCGCCGAGGCGATACGCAGCGCCGAGAGCCTGATTTTCACCGCGATCCTGATGGACTGCCGACTGCCGCTGATCGACGGCTACGAAGCCACCCGACAGATTCGCCAGTTACCCGGCTGCGCCGATTTGCCGATCATTGCGCTCACCGCCAATGCCTTGCAGGGCGACCGTGAAGCCTGTCTGGCGGCCGGAATGAACGATTACCTGGCCAAGCCGTTCAAACGTACGGATTTGCAGCATGTCCTGCAGCGTTGGGTGCAGTAATACGGCCTTATCAGCCAACTGCGACTGGCGTGAAAGACGAAAGTGCGGCAGTCTTAGGCACCCAAACGGGCCCTTGAACGGGCCCGGTTTAAAATTTCAGTGAACAAGTGTACATTCAGTACCTTGACGCTGTGACTTTCACTACAACGCAATAGTCTATGTGTAGGCTGCCGGTCTGAGGCATGAACGCTTCAGTCGGTTCGGGAAGATTTGCCCTACCCTGCCGCATGGGATTATTGAGGAGCTCGCATGACCAAACAAAACGCCTTTACCCGGGAAGACCTGCTGCGCTGCAGTCGCGGTGAGCTGTTCGGCCCAGGTAACGCGCAACTGCCCGCCCCTAACATGCTGATGGTGGATCGCATCACCCATATCAGCGAAGAGGGTGGCAAGTACGGCAAAGGTGAATTGGTCGCCGAGCTGGATATCACCCCTGACCTGTGGTTCTTCGCGTGCCATTTCGAAGGCGACCCTGTCATGCCGGGCTGCCTGGGCCTTGACGCCATGTGGCAGTTAGTCGGTTTCTTCCTCGGCTGGCAAGGCCTGCCGGGCCGCGGCCGCGCCCTGGGTTCGGGCGAAGTGAAGTTCTTCGGCCAGGTCCTGCCGACCGCCAAGAAAGTCACCTATAACATTCAAATCAAGCGCGTCCTCAAGGGCAAGCTGAACCTGGCCATCGCCGATGGTTCGGTGAGCGTCGACGGTCGCGAGATCTATACTGCCGAAGGCCTTCGGGTCGGCGTATTCACTTCCACTGACAACTTTTAAGGGTTATCCGCATGCGCCGCGTCGTTATCACTGGTCTGGGCATCGTTTCTTGCCTGGGCAATGACAAAGAGACCGTCACCGCTAACCTGCGTGCAAGTCGCCCTGGCATCCGCTTCAACCCGGAATATGCCGAAATGGGTCTGCGTAGCCAGGTTTCCGGCTCCATCGACCTACCCCTCGAAGAACTGATCGATCGCAAGATCTACCGCTTCGTCGGCCACGCCGCCGCCTACGCCTACCTGGCCATGAAAGACGCCATCGCCGACTCCGGCCTGAGCGACGACCAGGTTTCGAACGTGCGCACCGGCCTGATCGCCGGCTCGGGCGGTGCATCCACCCTGAACCAGATGGAAGCGCTGGATATCCTGCGCGAAAAAGGCGTCAAGCGCGTCGGCCCGTACCGTGTCACCCGCACCATGGGCAGCACCGTTTCGGCCTGCCTGGCCACGCCGTTCCAGATCAAGGGCGTGAACTACTCGATCTCCTCCGCCTGCGCCACCAGTGCTCACTGCATCGGTACCGCGGTCGAGCAGATCCAACTGGGCAAGCAGGACATCGTTTTCGCCGGCGGCGGTGAAGAAGAACATTGGAGCCAGTCGTTCCTGTTCGACGCCATGGGCGCGCTGTCCACCCAGTACAACGAAACCCCGGAAAAAGCCTCCCGTGCCTACGACGCCAAGCGTGACGGTTTCGTCATCGCCGGCGGTGGCGGCATGGTGGTGGTCGAGGAGCTGGAACACGCTCTGGCCCGTGGCGCCAAGATCTACGCGGAAATCGTCGGCTACGGCGCCACTTCCGACGGCTACGACATGGTTGCGCCAAGCGGCGAAGGCGCCATCCGCTGCATGCAGATGGCCATGTCCACCGTGGATACCCCTATCGACTACCTGAACACCCACGGCACTTCGACCCCGGTCGGCGATGCCAAGGAAATGGAAGGCGTGCGTGCGGTATTCGGCGACAAGGCTCCGAAAATCAGCTCCACCAAGAGCCTATCCGGTCACTCCCTGGGCGCCGCTGGCGTTCACGAGGCGATCTACTGCCTGCTGATGATGGAAGGCAACTTCATGGCCGGCTCGGCCAACATCGAAGAGATCGACCCGGTCGTCGCCGATATGCCGATCCTGACCAAGACTGTCGAGAACGCCAAGATCGACACCGTGATGAGCAACAGCTTCGGCTTCGGTGGCACCAACGCCACCCTGGTGCTGAAGCGCTGGCAGGGCAAGTAAGCCCTGTAGGTTGTTCCCATAAAAAAGCCCCGACTGGTTCGGGGCTTTTTTATGGGCTACGGAAAATCCTGGTGCAGGTACGGGCTCAAGGAGCACCGTCATCTTGATGGCTCTTAGGCAGCACGGCCAGGAAGTTATCGCGCGCCACTTTACGGGCCACCGCTTCAGGCAGCGCGTCAAGAAAGGGATCGAAGCGGTGCATTTCCTTACCCAGCTTGTTGAAGCGTCCGACGACGTCAGAGCCCAGCATAAAGCGCTCCGGGAAGCGCTCCACCAGGGCCACCCACTCAGGCCGTGGTTTGCCCGCCTCGTCCAGCAGATAAGGCGTGAGCATGCTCCAGGACAAATCCACATACAGGTTGGGGTACGACTCCAGCAAACGGCTCAAGGTGGGCAATAGAAAGTCCATCTGCACCTGATGCCGGTGAATCTCTTTGCTGGTACCGGCATGCGCCCAGATAAACCGGGTGTGCGGGTGGTTGCGCAGCGGTTCTTCCACTTCGGCCAGGTACAGCGGGTTGCGCTCGCGCTTGGAGGTGATGTTGGAATGCAGCATCACCGGCAGGTCGTTTTCGGCGGCCAGGTGATAAATGCGGGTCATGGCCTCGTTGTTCGCGCGCGGGGTGTCGCCGGACGTCAGGGCCGTCAGATCATCGTGACGGGTGAACACCTCGCCGATGCCCTGCCACAGTCCCGGATTGAGGTCGAGCATGCGCTGGATATGCGCGTCGGAGTTTTTGTCATTGGGGTTGAAGCCAGACAGAAACGGGTGAAAGTGCCGGCGCTGGGCCGGGGTCAGCTTGTTCACCGCGGCCGCCACGATCACATCGGTGGCGCTGTACCAGTAGGCATCAGCATCATCGCCAGCGTAGTAGCGTGGGCGCTTGGGTTCGTCTTCATGCCATTTCTTGGCCACGGGTATGCCAGAAATCATTACATGCTCGATGCGATTTTCCGTCATGGCCTTGAGCAGTTTGTCCATGCCCGCGCTTTCTTGAAAGAAATCCACGTAATGCAGGTGCGCATCGCTGTAGGCATAGTCGCGCGCCTCCAAGGCGGTGCTGCTGCAGGCGACCAACAGGGCAAGACTCAAGCGGGTCCAGGGCACGGTAAGCTCTCGATAGGCGTGGGATACAGGTAGACCCTGCCCTCCCTTGGCGGGTTCATCCCAAAAAAAGCAGGAACACCTAAGTGCCAGCATGCTCTATAACTGCATGACCTTCATCCTGCCATCCCTGTGAGGTTTGCCATGTCTGTTATCGTCAACACGCTGAACACCGAAAACTATCGCCACAGCGTCAATATCAATCACCACGAGCTGTTTACCGACCTTCCCAAAGACCTGGGTGGCGACGACTCTGCGCCCTCCCCCCACGATTACTTCGACGCCGCGCTGGCCTCGTGCAAGGCCTTGACGGTCAGGCTCTACGCGCAAAAAAAAGATATCCCGCTGACCGGTGTCACCGTTGAAGTGACCCACGACGCCGCCCAAGAGCAAAAAGGCCGCTACGCGCTCAACGTCAAGCTGACCCTCAAGGGCGTGCTCAGCGACGCTCAGCGTGATGAGCTGCACCACGTGGCCGATCGCTGCCCGGTCCACAAACTGATGACCACCGCCGACATCAACATCGAGACCACCCTCTCCGAAGGCGCCTTCAGCCAATAGCGGCAAGCTCCTGTCGAGCGGGTTATGCTCAGCGCATTCCAACCCGCTCAGACAGGGATGCACCATGACCACCCTCACCGTGATTCGCCCGCGCCAGGAAGATGTCGAGGGCCAGCCGATTCTGCGCCCGCTACCGTCGCGAGACTGCCGAAGCGTCGGGCCATTCGTCTTCTTCGATCATATGCTGCCGACCCGCTATACCCCCGGCACCGGCATGGATATCCGCCAGCATCCGCACATCGGGCTTTCGACCCTTACCTACCTGTTCGAGGGCGAATTGCAGCACAAAGACAGCCTGGGCTCCGATCAAGTGGTGCAGCCGGGCGATGTCAGTTGGATGACCGCCGGCAGCGCAATTGCCCACGTCGAGCGCACACCCGAGGCGCTCAAGGCCAGCGGTTTTGCGCTGCATGGCCTGCAAGTGTGGCTGGCGTCCCCCAGGGACCACGAAACCGGGCCAGGCCATTACAGCCATCACCCGGCAGCGAGTTTGCCAGTCAGCGACGCACTGGGCGTGCAGATCCGCTTGATTGCCGGCACTGGCTTCTGCCTTAAGTCACCGGTGCCCGTACTGTCGCCCACGTTGTATGCCGATGTGCACATGCAAACGGCCACCACGCTGCTGATCCCCGATGAGTATGAGGAACGCGCCGTGTATATGCTGGCAGGTGACGCGCAGCTCGACGGCGAACCGTTGCAGGTGCATAGCCTAGTTGTATTGCCGAAGGGAGAGACGATGACGTTGTTTGCCGAATCCGACTGTCATCTGGTGGTGTTGGGCGGAGCACCGCTGGATGGACCGAGGCGGATCAATTGGAATTTTGTCGCGAGTGATCCTGCGGTGATCGAGCAGGCCAGGCAGCGTTGGGCGGCTGGGGATTGGCCAACGGTTCCGGGGGAATCGGAAAGGATTGAGTTGCCTGGGAGATAGCCATCGAGGGCAAACCCCCTCCCACATTTTGACGATCTGAATCCAATCATGTGTGGGAGGGGGCTTGCCCCCGATAACGCCGGAACAGGCGCTGAAAACTCAGGCCTTGAACACTTCATCCAGCAAGTTATGCATCGACTGGAAGGCCCGCGCGGCAGTTCTCGCGTCGTACATCATCTTGCCCGGCACATTGGCGTGCGGGTCGGTAAAGGAATGCACCGCACCGCCATAGCTGAGCAACTGCCAATCCACACCGGCGGCGTTCATTTCATCCTCGAACGCCGGCAACTGCTCCTTGGGCACCAAGGGGTCCGAGGCGCCATGCAGCACCAGGACTGAACCTTGGATGTTCTTGGCATCCGCCGGGTTCGGTGTGTCGAGGGTGCCGTGGAACGATACCGCAGCCTTCAACGGCGCGCCGGTACGGGCCAGCTCAAGGGTGCAGCAACCGCCGAAACAGAAGCCGAACGAAGCGAGCTGGGAGGTATCCACTGCCGCCTCGGTCTGGGCCTGCAGTTGGTCGAGAGCAGCCTGCATACGCTTGTTGAGCAACGGGCGATCATTTTTCAACGGCATCATCGCCGCACCGGCCTCATCGGCATTGGACGGGCGCACGGCTTGCCCATACAGGTCGGCGATCAGCACCACATAGCCCTTGCCGGCAACGGCCTTGGCAATTTCTTCGGCGCCGGCACTGACGCCCATCCAGTTGGGCGCCATCAACAGACCCGGCAGCGGGCCTTTTTGGCTGGCGTCGAACGCCAGGCGGCTTTCATACGGCTGGCCATCGATCTGATAGACCACGGAACGCACGGTGACTTGGCTCATCATTGACTCCGATTAAGGTGCACTGGAACGAAAAAACCCGCCGAAGCGGGTTTTTCCTACAACGTTGTTAAACCGACAGTTCAACCAACAGCTTGTTCAGTCGGCGCACATAGGCGGCCGGGTCTTTCAAGCTGTCGCCGGCGGCCAGGGCTGCCTGGTCGAACAGGATGTGCGACAGGTCGCCAAAACGCTCTTCGTTCTGCTCGCCGTCGAGCTTCTCGATCAACGGATGCGCAGGGTTGAATTCGAAGATCGGCTTCGAGTCCGGCACTTTCTGCCCGCTCGCCTCAAGGATCTGACGCATTTGCATGCCCAGGTCCTGCTCGCCGATGGCCAGGATCGCCGGGGAATCGGTCAGACGGTGAGAAACCCGTACTTCGCTGACAGCTTCGCCCAGGGCGGTCTTGATGCGTTCAACCAGGCCTTCTTTGGACTTGGCCACTTCTTCAGCGGCTTTTTTGTCCTCTTCCGAATCCAGGTTACCCAGGTCCAGGTCGCCACGGGCCACGTCGACGAACGACTTACCGTCGAACTCGCTGAGGTAGCTCATCAGCCACTCGTCGATACGATCGGTCAGCAGCAGCACTTCGATGCCTTTTTTACGGAAGACTTCCAGGTGCGGGCTGTTTTTGACCTGAGCGTAGGTTTCGCCGGTCAGGTAATAGATCTTGTCCTGACCTTCCTTGGCGCGTGCCAGGTACTCGGCCAGGGACACCACTTGCTCGCCGTCTTCGCCCTGAGTCGAAGCGAAACGCAGCAGGCCAGCGATTTTTTCCTTGTTGGCAAAATCTTCGGCCGGGCCTTCTTTCATGACCTGGCCGAAGTTTTTCCAGAAGCCTTTGTATTGCTCAGGCTCGTTCTTCGCCAGTTTTTCCAGCATGTCTAGTACGCGCTTGGTCAGCGCCGACTTCATGGAGTCGATGATCGGGTCTTTCTGCAGGATTTCCCGCGACACGTTCAGCGACAAGTCGTTGGAGTCGACCACGCCTTTGATAAAGCGCAGGTACAACGGCAGGAAGGATTCCGCCTGATCCATCACGAATACGCGCTGTACGTAGAGTTTCAGGCCTTTCGGCGCCTCACGCTGGTACAGGTCAAACGGCGCGCGGGCCGGTACGTAGAGCAGCGAGCTGTATTCCAGCTTGCCTTCAACCTTGTTGTGGCTCCAGCTCAGCGGGTTTTCGTAATCGTGAGCGATGTGCTTGTAGAACTCTTGGTACTCCTCGTCCTTGATCTCGGTGCGAGGACGGGTCCACAGGGCGCTGGCGCGGTTGACCACTTCCCATTCCTGGGCCGGGGCTTCTTCGCCTTCGGCGGCAGCCTGTTCTTTAGGCAGCTCGATCGGCAGTGCGATGTGGTCGGAGTACTTTTTGATGATATTGCGCAGGCGCCAGCCGTCGGCGAATTCTTCTTCACCGGACTTGAGGTGCAACACGATGCGAGTACCGCGGTCTGGCTTATCGATGGTGGCGATTTCAAATTCGCCCTCGCCTTTCGACGCCCAGTGCACGCCTTCGCTGGCGTCGAGGCCGGCGCGACGGCTAAACACTTCAACCTTATCGGCGACAATAAAGGCCGAGTAGAAGCCCACGCCAAACTGGCCGATCAGATGCGAATCCTTCTTTTGGTCGCCCGACAGGTTCTTCATAAAATCGGCAGTGCCAGATTTGGCGATGGTCCCCAGGTGGGTGACCGCATCGTCACGGCTCATGCCGATACCGTTGTCTTCGAGGGTGACGGTTTTGGCGTCCTTGTCGAAGCTCACGCGGATTTTCAGTTCGGCGCCACCTTCCAGCAACTCGGGCTTGGACAGGGCTTCGAAACGTAATTTGTCGACAGCGTCAGAGGCGTTCGAGATCAATTCGCGAAGGAAGATTTCCTTGTTGGAATACAGCGAATGGATCATGAGGTGCAGCAGTTGCTTCACCTCGGTCTGGAAGCCCAGGGTTTCCTTTTGAGTTTCCACACTCATGGTCATCAAACTCCAATTGGATGGCAGTGGCCCCGACCTTTAGGGTCGGCGGCGGGTTGTCATCAAAGTTGGGGGCTAAGACCAGGATTTCAAGGGCGACTCGCCTCCTCAATCTTGAAATGCGCACGGGCCGTGGCAATCGGCTCTGCCGCCGTGCTTTGCCACGCGGTGATCGCCACATTCGCCACACGCCGCCCCTGGCGCCACACCTGACACGTGGCGTAGGTGTCGCGGAACTGACCGGCACGCAGGTAATCCAGGGAAAAGTCGATGATTTTCGGCAGCCCTGGCGCCCCGGTAAACACCAGCAAGTGCAACGCTGCGGCCAACTCCATGAACCCGGCGATCACACCGCCGTGCAAGGCCGGCAAAATGGGGTTACCAATGTTGTCTTTGTTGGCCGGCAGGCGAAACAGCAATTCATCGCCCAACCGCGTGCATTCAATGCCGATCAATTGGGCATACGGAATCCCGTCCAGCAGCGCCGTATAGTCACCGCGGGCATGGGCTTGTTCGAGGCGTGTTTTGAATCGATGGGTCATGCCTGCGCTCCCTTGATCGTATCGCCCAGCCCCTGCGTGCCCTTGAGACGCTTGCCCATGCGCATAAACGTGCCCACCACATGGGCGATGGGCTGCTGCGGGTCATCCTGATAGGCGAAGCCACGGGTGAAGATCACGTCGGTCGTGACTCGATAGCACTGGGCGAAGCCATACACCGGCTTGTGAGGTGCGGCCGGATGCATGTAATCGATGCGTAGATCGAGGGTCGGGCACACCTCGAATTCCTCCAGCGCACATAGAGTCGCCATGCCGCAGGCCGTGTCCATCAAGGAGGTCAGCGCGCCGCCGTGGATCACGCCGGACTGGGGGTCACCAACAATCGCCGGGCTGTAAGGCAAGACGAGGGTCATGCCGTCCCGATTAGCCTCATGCACGGTAATGCCCAGCACGTGGCAATGGCGCAATGCCGAAACGAAGCGCCGGGCACGTTCTAATAGTGGGTTTTCGGTCATTCGGTCTAGACTCTTATTCGTGTTAATCCGCGGAGTATGTGGTGCGGGCCAAAGTTCCTTGCAGGGTGCGGTTTATATATCTGCGTAATTAAAGGAACTAATGCTGAACCCTCAGGCTCGAAAGGCCAGTAGATATCTTCAATAAGGAGAAACACCCCATGCGCAAGACTTTAGCTATTTCCATGATGCTGGCCGCTGCCCTCGGTCTGGCTGCCTGCGACAAGAAATCCGAAGACAAAGCCCAAGACGCCGCTGCACATTCTGAGCAAGCTCAGAAAGATATGGCGAAGGCTCAGGATAAAGTGAACGACGCTGCGAAAGAAAACGCCGATGCTGCCAAAGCTCAGGCCGAATCTAACGAAGCCGCCGCGAAAGAAGCAGCACCTGCCACCGGTTCTTGAGACCTGGCTTGAATTAGCAGTGCTGCAAAAAGAAAGCCCGCTTATATAGCGGGCTTTACTTTGTCCGGCATTTAACTAGATGGCTAAGACACCGCCTCCTTCGCCGGCTCCGGCAATGGCGTGTCGGTTGGCGTATACACCATCACTTCCAATACGTCGGAATGAAACTCTCGGCGATACAGCACGAACACTACGCCGGCGCTCATCAACATGAACAACCATGGGCTGACAAACCACGCCAGCATGGTCATTCCGAAGTAATAAGAACGCAGGCCGAAGTTGAACTGGTTGGCCGCCATGGAGATCACCCGCGCCGCCCTCAGTGCGAAGGCTTTACGCTCCTGTTCGGACACATGTCGCTCGCCGATCATCGGCGCCGACCCCACCAGCACCGCCGCAAAATTGTATTGGCGCATGCACCAACTAAACGTGAAAAACGCGTAGACAAACACCAGCGCCAGGCACAGCAATTTGATTTCCGACATGCCCTGGGACGCCTGTTGTACCCAGGGGATATCCGCCAGCAACGACACGGCGCGTTCGGAGGCGCCGAGCACCGTGAGAATACCGGCGAGGATGATCAAGGTACTGGAGGCGAAGAAGGAGGCATTGCGCTCCAGATTGCCGATCACGCTGGCGTCGGCGATACGGTTGTCCCGCAGCAGCATGCGCCGCATCCAGTCTTCGCGATACAAGTGCAACACACTGGCCAGGCACGCGGTGTCTCGCGCCTTCCAAGTGGCATAACGGGTATAGCCGCCCCAACACAGCACGAACCACAGGGCGGCAAGCAAGTGGATCTGATTGGCTTCGACGAATGACATGAGGGTCCTGTTAGAAGGTGAATGGTGGCGCGATGCGCTCCAACGTTGGGAGGGAGCCGGCCCCTCCCACATTGATCCAGTTGCAACTTTAGAAGCTGCACTCTCATAAAGCATAAAAAATGCCCCGTATCGATTGATACGGGGCATTTCAATAATCCTCGAAGCGGGCGCTTTATGCGATGGCTTCGCTGCGCTTGCCGAGCAGACGGTCAATCACCACCGCCACGACCAGGATCATCACCGACGGCACCAACCAGGCCAGGCCCTGCTCGCTCAGCGGCAGGTTAGCCAACTGCGCCGGCAGCCAATCCGCCAAGCCCGCGCCCTTGAGGGCATCGATGCAGCCGAAGATAAACGACACCAGCATCACCGGCCCAACGATACGTCCTTGCTCCTGCCAGAAGCCTTTGCAGAAGCTCAGGGCCACCAACACGATGCAGGGCGGATAGATCGCGGTGAGTACCGGGATCGAGAAAGCGATCAGCTTGGTCAGGCCCAGGTTCGACACAAACAAGGAGAACAGCGCCAGGATCACCACCAGAGTCTTGTAGGACAGCGGCAGGATGCGGCTGAAGTACTCGGCGCAGGCGCAGGTCAGGCCCACCGCCGTCACCAGGCACGCCAGGGAGATCAGCACGGCCAGGAAACCGCTGCCCAGAGAGCCGAAGGTATGCTGCACGTAAGCATGCAGTACCGCAGCGCCGTTGCTGGCCCCAGCGGCTACCGCATGGCTGCCCGAACCGAGGCGGAACAGGCTCACATACACCAGCGCCAAGCCCACACCCGCGATCAGGCCGGCAATGATGGCGTAACGGGTGATCAGCTTCGGCGATTCAACACCACGGGAGCGAATCGCATTGACGATGACAATGCCGAACACCAGCGCCCCCAGGGTATCCATGGTCAGGTAACCATTGATAAAACCCTGGGAAAACGGCGCAGCGACATATTCCGGGGTGGCGACACCGACCTCACCGGCCGGCAGCGCAAATGCGGCGATCCCCAGCACGGCCAGCGCTATGATCTTCAGCGGCGCGAGGAAACGCCCCACCGTATCCAGCAGGCGCCCTGGGTACAGGGACACAAAGAACACCACCAGAAAGTACACGGAGCTGTAGAGAAACAGCGCCAGAGGGCTTTCGCCAGTCAAGGGCGCAAGGCCCACTTCAAAGGACACGGTCGCCGTACGCGGCGTGGCGAACAGCGGGCCTACCGCCAGATACGCCGCTGCCGCCAGCAGGCCACCGGCGATTTTGCCGATTGGGCTGCTCAACGCGTCCATGCCGCCACCGACTTTGGCCAGCGCGATTACAGTGACCACCGGCAGGCCGACCGCAGTGATCAGAAAACCCAGTGCCGCCATCCAGACGTTAGGTCCGGACTGCAAGCCAACGATCGGCGGGAAGATGATGTTGCCGGCGCCCACGAACAGGGCAAAGGTCATAAAGCCCAACGCCAGGATATCCTGGCCTTTCAACACTTTCATTTAAGGAAATACCACACTGCTGAATCGGAATTTAGAGAGGGATTCCCTGTGGATGAGGGAAATACCGGCGGCCCTTTTGGGGACCGACCGTTCCAGCGCGAAGCGTCCTTTTGGGATGCGGGCGCATAAAGAGGCGGCCAGAGTACAGAATTAGGGCGACAAACGCACTGTTGCGGGGCGTACTGTCCGATAAGCGACAGTTTGATGTCGCGTTTTCGTACTTAACTTGGCAATACGAACACAGGTGGGAGGGGGCTTGCCCCCGATGCCGGTGTGTCAGCCAATCATTGCGTGGCTGAATCACTGCCATCGGGGCAAGCCCCCTCCCACATTGATCGAAGACATCCAAGAAGCACAAAGGCCACCCGAAGGTGGCCTTTGTGGGGTAAAGCGTCAGTTAAGCGCGAGGCTTACTTGACAGCCCAACCGGTCAGCTCGGCCAGGGCCTTGCCGATGTCTGCCAGCGAACGCACGGTTTTCACGCCTGCGTCTTGCAGCGCAGCGAATTTCTCGTCTGCAGTGCCTTTGCCGCCGGAGATGATTGCGCCCGCATGGCCCATGCGCTTGCCAGCAGGGGCAGTCACACCAGCGATGTAGGAAACAACCGGCTTGGTCACGTGTGCCTTGATGTAGGCAGCCGCTTCTTCTTCAGCCGAACCGCCGATCTCACCGATCATCACGATCGCTTCGGTCTTCGGGTCTTCCTGGAACAGCTTCAGGATGTCGATGAAGTTGGAGCCTGGGATCGGGTCACCGCCGATGCCGACGCAAGTCGACTGACCGAAACCGGCGTCAGTGGTCTGCTTAACAGCTTCGTAGGTCAGGGTGCCGGAACGGGAAACGATACCGACTTTACCTGGCAAGTGAATGTGACCTGGCATGATGCCGATCTTGCATTCGCCTGGGGTGATCACGCCTGGGCAGTTAGGGCCGATCAGGACTACGCCCAGTTCGTCACACTTAACTTTAGCGTCCAGCATGTCCAGGGTAGGAATGCCTTCGGTGATGCAAACGATCAGCTTGATGCCGCCGAATGCCGCTTCCAGGATCGAGTCCTTGCAGAAAGGAGCCGGAACGTAGATCACGCTGGCGGTTGCGCCAGTGGCAGCTACAGCGTCTTTCACGGTGTTGAACACCGGCAGACCCAGGTGCTCGGTGCCGCCTTTGCCTGGCGTTACGCCGCCAACCATCTGGGTGCCGTATTCGATGGCTTGCTGGGTGTGGAAGCTACCTTGCGAACCGGTAATACCCTGGCAGATAACTTTGGTGTCTTTATTGATCAGGACGCTCATTATTTGCCCTCCGCAGCTTTGACAACTTGTTGAGCAGCGTCGGTCAGGCTGGTAGCCGCGATGATGTTCAAACCGCTTTCTGCCAGTACTTTAGCGCCCAGTTCAGCGTTGTTACCTTCAAGGCGAACAACAACCGGGATTTTAACGCCGACTTCTTTCACTGCACCGATGATGCCTTCGGCAATCATGTCGCAACGAACGATGCCGCCGAAGATGTTGACCAGTACTGCAGCGACGTTGGCGTCGGACAGGATGATCTTGAAGGCTTCGGTCACGCGTTCTTTGGTAGCACCACCGCCCACGTCGAGGAAGTTGGCTGGTTTGCCGCCATGCAGGTTGACGATGTCCATGGTACCCATGGCCAGGCCGGCACCGTTGACCATGCAACCGATGTTGCCTTCCAGGGCCACGTAGTTCAGTTCGAACTTGGCAGCGTGCGCTTCGCGCGGATCGTCTTGCGACGGATCGTGGAAAGTCTTCAGCTTAGGCTGACGGTACATGGCGTTGGCGTCGATGTTGATCTTGGCATCGAGGCAGTGAAGATCGCCGTCAGCCTTGATCACCAGCGGGTTCACTTCCAGCAGAGCCAGATCGTGATCTTGGAACAGTTTGGCCAGACCTACGAAGATCTTGGCGAACTGAGCAACTTGCTTGCCTTCCAGGCCCAGCTGGAAAGCCAGCTCGCGACCCTGGAACGGCTGAGCGCCAACCAGTGGATCGATGGTGGCTTTCAGAATTTTTTCTGGGGTTTCGTGAGCGATCTTTTCGATGTCCACGCCACCTTCGGTGGAAGCCATGAACACGATGCGACGGCTCGAACGGTCAACGACAGCGCCCAGGTACAGCTCTTTAGCGATATCAGTGCACGATTCAACCAGGATCTTGGTGACTGGCTGGCCATTGGCATCAGTCTGGTAAGTCACCAGACGCTTGCCCAGCCACTGCTGTGCGAAGGCCTTGGCATCTTCTTTGTTGCGAACCAGCTTAACGCCGCCCGCTTTACCGCGACCACCAGCGTGGACCTGGGCTTTGACAACCCACTCGGTACCACCGATTTTGTCGCAAGCTTCTGCTGCTGCTTCCGGGGTGTCTACTGCGTAGCCCTTGGATACTGGCAGGCCGTATTCAGCGAACAGCTGCTTACCCTGATACTCGTGAAGATTCATGCTTTTTACCGTCTTCGTTAGGTACTGCGCATTCGGCGCTGCGCTCATTATGAGTGCCGCACCACCTGTGACTGCTGCTTGCGCAACTTGCGGGGCTTATGGCCCGTGAAGCTGCGCAAGGCTGCGTCCAGCGGATATTCCGCGGTGAGTCTTGCGCGCAAGGCTCACGACGGGCAACTCCGCCGTGGTTTCTTATTATCTCGCTTAGCGCTTCTTGCGGTTGGCGACGTGGATGGCGCCGCCATTCACTGCCAACGCGGCTTCGTGCAACGCTTCGGACAGGGTCGGATGGGAGAAGACCATCATGCCCAGGTCCTCGGCACTGGTGCCGAATTCCATACCGATCGCGCCCTGCTGAACCAGTTCTGCTGCGCTTGGGCCAATCACGTGGACGCCCAATACACGGTCAGTCTTGGCATCAGCGATGACTTTGACAAAACCACCGGTGTCGTTGGCTGCCATGGCACGGCCAGAAGCGGCAAACGGGAAGGTGCCGACGTTAACTTCAACGCCTTCAGCTTTCAACTGCTGTTCGTTCTTGCCGACCCATGCAATTTCCGGGTGGGTGTAGATAACCGATGGAATCAGGTCGTAGTTCATCTGGGTTTTGTGGCCCTTGATGCGCTCGACAACCATGATGCCTTCTTCGGAAGCCTTGTGCGCCAGCATCATGCCGCGCACCACGTCACCGATGGCGTACACGCCTGGAACGGTGGTAGCGCAGTGATCGTCAACGTGGATAAAGCCACGCTCGTCGATGTTCACGCCGCTATCGGCCGCCAGCAGGTCGGTCGTCACTGGACGACGGCCCACGGCCACGATCAGCTTGTCGAAGGTGATGGTTTGTTCGCCATCTTTGTCGGTGTAGGTCACGACCACTTCTTCGCCATTGACCTTCGAGCCGGTTACGCGAGCGCCCAGCTTGATGTCCAGGCCCTGTTTGGTCAGGGTCTTGAACGCTTCCTTGGAGACTGCGGTATCGGCAGCCAGCAGGAACGTGTCCAGGGCTTCCAGAACAGTCACTTCTGCACCCAGACGGGACCATACCGAACCCAGCTCCAGGCCGATCACACCAGCACCGATCACACCCAGGCGCTTAGGCACAGCTTGGAATTCCAGGGCGCCGGTCGAATCAACGATCACGTTGTTGTCGACTGGAGCAGGTGGAATGTCGATTGGGCGCGAACCTGGGGCCAGGATCACGTTTTCAGCTTCGATCACTTCAACCGAACCGTCAGGCTTGGTGATTTCGACTTTCTTGCCGGCCAGCAATTTGCCGTGGCCCTGCAGGGAAGTCACGCCGTTGGCCTTGAACAAGGTGGCAACGCCGGAAGTCAGGCCTTTAACGATGTTGGCTTTACGGCCGACCATTGCTGGTACGTCCATGGTCACGCCAGCATGGTTGATGCCGTGGATCGCGAAGCCGTCTTGGGCTTCGTGGAATTTCCAGGAGCTGTCCAGCAGCGCCTTGGAAGGAATGCAGCCAACGTTCAGGCAAGTACCGCCCAGCGCCAGTTTGCCTTCCTTGTCAGTGTATTTTTCGATGCAAGCAGTCGAGAGGCCCAGTTGAGCGGCCTTGATGGCGGCAACATAGCCGCCAGGGCCCGCGCCAATCACTACAACGTCAAATTTCTGTGTCATAAAAGGTTCCCTTTTAGCAACAAGCTACAAGCCGCAAGCTACAAGTTTGAAACCCACCTGCTCTTCGAGCCTGGGGCTTGTCGCTTGCAGCTTGCCGCTGCTTTTTAGATATCCAGAAGAAGACGAGCCGGATCTTCCAGCAGGTTCTTGATGGTCACCAGGAAAGTCACGGCTTCTTTACCATCGATCAGGCGGTGATCGTAGGACAGTGCCAGGTACATCATCGGGCGGATCACGACTTGGCCGTTGATGGCCATCGGACGCTGGATGATGTTGTGCATGCCCAGGATCGCGGCTTGTGGCGGGTTGACGATCGGCGTCGACATCATCGAACCGAAGGTACCACCGTTGGTGATGGTGAAGGTACCACCGGTCATCTCGTCGATGGTCAGCTTACCGTCACGGGCTTTCTTGCCGAAGGTGGCGATGCCGCCTTCGATTTCAGCCAGGCTCATCAGTTCGGCGTTACGCAGGACCGGAACCACCAGGCCACGGTCGCTGGACACGGCAACGCCGATGTCTGCATAGCCATGGTAGACGATGTCGTTGCCATCGATGGAAGCATTGACTGCCGGGAAGCGTTTCAGCGCTTCGGTGGCCGCTTTCACGAAGAACGACATGAAGCCCAGGCGCACGCCGTTGTGGGACTTCTCGAACAGGTCCTTGTACTTCGAACGCAGGGCCATGACTTCGGTCATGTCGACTTCGTTGAAGGTGGTCAGCATTGCCATGTTCGACTGGGCTTCAACCAGACGCTTGGCCACGGTGGCACGCACGCGGGTCATCGGTACGCGCTTCTCGGTGCGGTCGCCGGCAGCGAACACAGGAGCAGCGGCAGCCGGGGCAGCAGGCTTGGCAGGTGCGGCAGCTGGAGCGTTTTTCTTGGCTTCAACCGCAGCAACCACGTCTTCCTTGGTCACGCGGCCGTCTTTGCCGGTGCCTTTGATGGAAGCCAGGTTGATACCGTTTTCTTCAGCCAACTGGCGCGCCGCCGGTGCAGCGATCGGGTCTTCAGCACCAGCGGCCGGAGCGGCAGCTGGCGCCGAAGCAGCAGGTGCAGCAGCCGGAGCAGATGCAGGTGCAGCAGCGCCGCCCTCTTCGATCGAGCCCAACACCTGGTTGGACAGCACGGTAGCGCCCTCTTCGGCAACAATTGCGCCCAGTACACCGTCAGCTTCGGCCAGCACTTCCAGCACGACTTTGTCGGTCTCGATGTCGACGATCAGGTCGTCGCGCTTGACAGCTTCACCTGGTTTTTTGTGCCAGGTGGCAACGGTGCCATCGGCAACCGATTCCGGGAATGACGGGGCTTTGATTTCGATAGCCATTATCTGTGGGTCCTTAAAATTCGGTTTCAGTCAGCGCGAAGGCGTTAAACAGTGAAAGCATCTTGCAGCAGTTTTTCCTGCTGTTCGGCGTGCATCGACGCATAACCACACGCAGGTGCGGCGGAAGCATCACGGCCGGCGTATTCCAGGCCCAGGGCCTTGTTATGGTTGCCAATGCTGCGACGCAGGTGATGCTGGCTGCTGTACCACGCGCCCTGGTTCATCGGTTCTTCCTGGCACCAGACCACATTCGTGAGGTTGGTGTAAGGCGCGATGACCTCCATCAGGTCGTCTTCCGGGAACGGGTAAAGCTGCTCGATACGCACGATGGCGATATCTTCGCGGCCTTCGGCACGGCGTTTTTCCAGCAGGTCATAGTAGACCTTGCCGCTGCACAGGATCAGGCGAGTGACCTTGGCCGCGTCCAGCGTGTCGATTTCTGGAATCACGGTCTGGAACGAACCGTCCGCCAGATCTTCCAGGGTCGAGACGGCCAATTTGTGACGCAGCAGCGACTTCGGAGTCAGCACAACCAGCGGCTTGCGCAGAGGACGAATCACCTGGCGACGCAGCAAGTGGTAGATCTGAGCCGGGGTGGTCGGTACGCAGACCTGGATGTTGTGCTCGGCGCACAGCTGCAGGTAACGCTCCAGACGGGCCGAGGAGTGCTCCGGACCCTGACCTTCATAACCGTGCGGCAGCAGCATGGTCAGACCGCACAGACGGCCCCACTTATGCTCGCCGCTGGTGATGAACTGGTCGATCACCACCTGGGCGCCGTTGGCGAAGTCGCCGAACTGGGCTTCCCAGATCACCAGCGCATTCGGCGTGGTGGTCGAGTAACCGTATTCAAAGGCCAGTACAGCCTCTTCGGACAGGAACGAATCGTACAGGTCGAAACGTGGCTGGCCTTCGTACAGGTTCTGCAACGGCACGTAGGTGCTGGCGTCTTTTTGGTTGTGCAGTACCGCGTGACGGTGCGAGAACGTACCGCGGCCGATGTCCTGGCCGGTCATGCGGATCGGGTGACCTTCGAACGCCAGGGTCGCGTACGCCATGGTTTCGGCGTAACCCCAGTTGATCGGCAGGCCGCCGGCTTGCATCTTCTGACGGTCTTCGTAGATCTTCGAGACCTGACGCTGAACCACGAAGCCTTCCGGAATTTCCAGCAGCTTGGCGGACAGTTCCTGCAGGGTCTTGAGGTCGAACGAGGTATCGTGACGCGCGGTCCAGGTGTGGCCCAGGTACGGACGCCAGTCTACGAACAGCTCTTTGTTCGGCTCTTTGACCAGGCTTTTCACTACATGCAGACCGTTGTCCAGAGCGTTGCGGTATTCGTCGACTTTCGCCTGAACACGCGCTTCGTCCACCACGCCGGCCTTGGTCAGGCTTTCAGCGTACAGCTCACGGGTGGTGCGCTGCTTGGTGATCTGCTGGTACATCAACGGTTGGGTGCCGCTTGGCTCGTCCGCTTCGTTGTGACCGCGACGACGATAGCAAACCAGGTCGATCACCACGTCACGCTTGAACTGCATGCGGTAGTCGACGGCCAGTTGGGTCACGAACAATACGGCTTCCGGATCATCACCATTCACATGGAGGATCGGCGCCTGGATCATCTTGGCAACGTCGGTGGCGTACTCGGTGGAACGCGAGTCCAACGGGTTGCTGATGGTGAAGCCCACTTGGTTGTTGATGACGATGTGAACGGTACCGCCAGTCTTGAAGCCGCGAGTCTGCGACATCTGGAAGGTTTCCAGAACCACGCCCTGACCGGCGAATGCCGCGTCACCGTGGATGGAAATCGGCAGAACCTTTTCACCGGTGGTGTCGTTACGACGGTCCTGGCGAGCACGCACCGACCCCTCGACCACTGGCGAAACGATTTCCAGGTGGGATGGGTTGAATGCCATGGCCAGGTGAACTTCACCGCCGGTGGTCATCACGTTGGACGAGAAGCCCTGGTGGTATTTAACGTCACCGGAACCCAGCTCGACCTTCTTCTTGCCTTCGAACTCGTCGAACAGCTCACGCGGGTTCTTGCCGAAAGTGTTGACCAACACGTTCAAGCGACCACGGTGGGCCATGCCGATCACGACTTCCTTGGTGCCGTAGGAACCGGAACGCTGGATCAGCTCGTCGAGCATCGGGATCAGGCTTTCACCGCCTTCCAGACCGAAACGCTTGGTGCCCGGGTATTTGGTGCCCAGGTATTTTTCCAGGCCTTCGGCCGCGGTCACGCGCTCAAGCAGGTGGCTGCGAACGTCGGCGGACAGCGCCGGACGGCCGCGCACACCTTCCAGGCGATGCTGGAACCACTGGCGCTGCTCGGAATCGGTGATGTGCGTGAACTCGGCGCCGATGGTGCGGCAATATGTCTGCTGCAACGCCTCGTGAATTTCGCGTAGGCTCGCTTCCTCTTTGCCGATGAACAGGTCGCCGGCACGGAAGGTCGTATCAAGATCGGCATTGGTCAAGCCGTAATGATTGATCGACAGGTCAGCCGGTGCAGGACGCTGCCAGAGCCCCAGCGGGTCAAGCTGGGCAGCCTGGTGGCCACGCATCCGGTAGGCCTGGATCAGTCGCAGTACTTCAACTTGCTTCTTCTCATGCTCACTGCTCACGCTGCCGGCGGAAACCGGTTGGGCGCGGCGCTGGTTCTTTGCCAGCAGCACAAACTGATCGCGAATTGTTGCATGCGATACATCGGTGGCAGCGTTGCCGTCTGAAGACAACGTCTGAAATTTGGTGCGCCATTCTTCTGGCACAGCGTTAGGGTCGTGCAGGTAGAGCTCATAAAGCTCTTCCACATAGGCAGCGTTACCACCTGAAAGATAGCCGCTGTTCCACATGCGCTGCATCACGCTTTCTTGCATGCTTGGTCACCCTCGATTTGGGGACACCACCGGCGAAAACACCGAGTTTGCTTGCAAAAGGCCAAGTGCAGCGACCAAAACAAGCCACTTAGGATCACGCTGATAGTTCGGGTACCAACCCGAATGCCCCTGCTTGTCTCATTTCTTCAAAATAAGAGCCGCGGCTTTGTAAGTCGCTGCTCAAGTTAAAACTACGGCGCCGGTTGAAGCCTGCGCCGCAGCATTTACGGGCACAACGGTCCTGCTTTGTTACAACGTCAGTTACACGCCGCTTTGCAGCAGCATGTTACGGATGTGACCAATGGCCTTAGTCGGGTTCAGGCCTTTGGGACATACGTTGACGCAGTTCATGATCCCGCGGCAGCGGAATACGCTGAACGGGTCATCCAGCGAAGCCAGACGCTCGGACGTCTTGGTGTCACGGCTGTCTGCCAGGAAGCGGTACGCTTGCAGCAGGGCAGCTGGACCCAGGAACTTGTCCGGGTTCCACCAGAAGGACGGGCAGGAGGTCGAGCAGCAGGCGCACAGGATGCACTCGTACAGACCGTCGAGCTTGTCGCGCTCTTCCGGGGACTGCAGACGCTCGATGGCCGGGGCCGGCGTGTCGTTCTGCAGGAACGGCTTAACTTTCTCGTATTGCTTGTAGAAGATGCTCATATCGACGACCAGGTCACGGATAACCGGCAAACCTGGCAGTGGACGAACGATCAGCTTGTTGCCTTTCACCACGGCGGACAGCGGCGTGATGCACGCCAAGCCGTTTTTGCCGTTGATGTTCATGCCGTCGGAGCCGCAGACACCTTCACGGCAAGAGCGACGATAGGAGAAACCTTCGTCCTGCTCTTTGATCAGGGCCAGCACGTCCAGCACCATCAGGTCTTTACCACCGGTATCGACCTGGAATTCCTGCATGAACGGCGCAGCGTCCTGATCAGGGTTGTAGCGATAAACACTGACTTTCAACATGGCAGCCACCCTTAGTAAGTCCGAATCTTCGGTTCAAACGTCGGAACCGTTTTCGGCGAGAAGTTCACGGCACGCTTGGCAACGCGCTTTTCACCCGGGAAGTACAGGGTGTGGCACAGCCAGTTCTCGTCGTCGCGGTCTTCATAGTCTTCACGAGCGTGAGCACCACGGGATTCTTTACGAACCTCGGCGGCAATCGCGGTCGCTTCGGCCACTTCCAGCAGGTTTTGCAGCTCAAGGGCTTCGATACGAGCGGTGTTGAACGCCTGGCTCTTATCGTTGATCTTGACGTTGGCGATGCGCTTGCGCAGGTCGGCCAGCTGGGCAATACCCTTCTGCATATATTCGCCAGTACGGAATACACCGAAGTAGTTCTGCATGCAGCTTTGCAGCTCGCGACGCAGGGTTGCCACGTCTTCGCCATCGGTACGCTCGTTCAGAGCGGACAGGCGCGCCAGGGCGGCCTCGATGTTGGCGTCGGTGGCGTCATCGTATTCGATGCCGTCGCTCAGGGCCTTTTCCAAGTGCAGGCCAGCGGCGCGACCGAATACCACCAGGTCGAGCAACGAGTTACCGCCCAGGCGGTTGGCACCGTGAACCGATACGCACGCCACTTCACCCACTGCAAACAGACCAGGGATGATCGCGTCGACGCCATCGGCGTCCTGAGTGATCGCTTGACCATGAATGTTGGTCGGCACGCCGCCCATCATATAGTGGCAAGTCGGAACAACCGGGACCGGAGCAACAACCGGGTCAACGTGCGCAAAGGTCTTGGACAGTTCGCAGATGCCTGGCAGACGGCTGTGCAACACTTCTTCGCCCAGGTGATCGAGCTTGAGCATTACGTGGTCGCCATTCGGACCGCAACCGTTGCCAGCGATGATCTCTTTAACCATCGAACGGGCAACAACGTCACGACCGGCAAGGTCTTTAGCGTTCGGAGCATAGCGCTCCATGAAACGCTCGCCGTGCTTGTTGATCAGGTAACCACCTTCACCACGGCAACCTTCGGTCACCAGAACGCCGGCGCCGGCAATACCGGTCGGGTGGAACTGCCACATTTCAATATCTTGCACCGGCACGCCGGCACGCAGGGCCATGCCCACGCCGTCGCCGGTGTTGATCAGGGCGTTGGTGGTCGAGGCGTAGATACGGCCTGCACCGCCGGTTGCCAGCACGGTAGCCTTGGCGCGGATGTAGGTGGTTTCACCGGTTTCGATGCAGATAGCGATCACACCGACGAACTCGCCTTGGGCGTTCTTGACCAGGTCGACAGCGTAGTACTCGTTCAGGAACGTGGTACCGGCTTTCAGGTTGCCCTGATAAAGCGTGTGCAGCAGCGCGTGGCCGGTACGGTCGGAAGCGGCGCAAGTACGGGCGGCCTGCCCGCCTTTACCGTAATCCTTCGACTGGCCGCCGAACGGACGCTGGTAGATACGGCCTTGCTCGGTACGGGAGAACGGCAGACCCATGTGGTCCAGTTCGAACACCGCTGCCGGGCCTTCCTGACACATGTATTCGATAGCGTCCTGGTCACCGATGTAGTCGGAACCCTTGACGGTATCGTACATGTGCCAGCGCCAGTCATCGTTCGGGTCGGCCGAAGCGATGGCGCAGGTGATGCCACCCTGGGCGGACACGGTGTGGGAACGTGTCGGGAATACCTTGGTGATCACGGCAGTCTTGTGACCGCCCTGGGCCAGCTGCAGCGCAGCGCGCATGCCGGCACCGCCGCCACCAATAATGATGGCGTCGAAGGAAATAGTTGGAATGTTAGCCATGACTCAGATACCCCAAAGAATCTGCACACCCCAGACGAAGTAAGCGAACATCGCGACGCCGCATACTGCCTGGAAGAGGAAACGTACTGCAGTCGCGGACTTGCCCAGCGCCATCGGCGTGAGGTAGTCGGTCGCGATGGTCCACATGCCGACCCAGGCGTGAGCGCCCAGGGCTACAAGGGCCAGCAGACTGAAGATTCGCATCGCATTGTGGGAAAACAGGCCATGCCATTGCTCATAGCCGATGCCCGGATTTGCGACGAGGTATCCGATCAGGAAAATGAAATAAGCCGCGAGAACAACCGCAGACACACGCTGCGCCATCCAATCATAGAGGCCCGAACGCGATAGGTTCGTAACGCTGGTTACCATATCCAAACTCCTGCGAGAACGATCAGCACCACGGAAATGGCGATGATGATTTTCGAGCCCAGGCGGCCGCCTTCCAGCGTCTCACCGATGCCCATGTCCATGATCAAGTGGCGCACACCGGCTACCAGGTGATACAGCAGAGCGGACAGGAGGCCCCATGCTACGAACTTGGCCAGCGGGCTGGTCAAGCATGCCTTCACCTCGGCGTAACCTTCCTCGGAACCCAGGGATTTGCTCAATGCATAAAGCATGATGCCCAAGCCCAGGAACAGGATGATGCCGGAAACACGGTGCAGGAACGACGTAACGCCGGTGATGGGGAGTTTGATGGTCCTTAGGTCTAGGTTTACAGGTCGTTGGCTATTCTTCACGGCTTTTTTTCACACTGAAGAGCCCCTAACAATCAGGGCAAAGTTGTAGGGGAGTGCACTGGTCAGGTAAGCACCACCCAGGGAGTGCGACCCCCAATGAAAGCAAGCCCAAAAGCCCTTGGCGGTCGGTGGCCGAGTATAGACAGTTAGGTTACTAATGACAACGCGCGCTCCTCACCCTAATAGCGGATTGCGCTGGCGGGATAAAAGGCGTAAATGGCAGGCAATTTCGACGAAAAAGTCCGGTTAAAGCCTTCTGGAGCAAGACTTTAGGCAAATTGACATCTGAATTTATCTCACTATAGTGGTGCGGGCCCTGCGTGGGGGGTCTGTCTGATGATTTGAAGCATAAATAGGAGGCCACATGGCTGACAAAAAAGCGCAGTTGATCATCGAGGGCGCAGCCCCCGTCGAGCTGCCCATTTTAACCGGCACCGTTGGTCCCGATGTTATCGACGTACGGGGCCTGACGGCCACGGGCCGTTTCACTTTCGACCCAGGCTTCATGTCGACCGCCTCTTGCGAGTCGAAGATCACCTATATCGACGGCGACAATGGCATCTTGCTGCACCGGGGCTACCCGATCGAGCAATTGGCAGAAAAGTCGGACTACCTGGAAACCTGCTACCTGCTGCTCAATGGCGAATTGCCAACAGCCGAGCAGAAAGCCCAGTTTGTCAGCACAGTCAAGAACCACACCATGGTTCACGAGCAGTTGAAGACCTTCTTCAACGGCTTCCGTCGCGACGCCCACCCGATGGCTGTCATGTGCGGCGTGGTCGGCGCCCTGTCGGCCTTCTATCACGACTCCCTCGACATCAATAACCCGCAGCATCGCGAAATCTCCGCGATCCGCCTGGTTGCCAAGATGCCGACCCTGGCCGCAATGGTTTACAAGTACTCCATGGGTCAACCCATGATGTACCCGCGCAACGACCTGACGTACGCGGAAAACTTCCTGCACATGATGTTCAACACCCCGTGCGAGATCAAACCGATCAGCCCGGTGCTCGCCAAGGCCATGGACCGGATCTTCATCCTCCACGCCGACCACGAGCAGAACGCCTCCACCTCCACCGTGCGCCTGGCGGGCTCCTCGGGTGCCAACCCGTTCGCCTGTATCGCCGCCGGCATCGCCGCACTGTGGGGCCCTGCCCACGGCGGTGCGAACGAAGCCGTGTTGACCATGCTCGATGAAATCGGCGATGTCTCGAACATCGACACCTTCATCGCCAAGGCCAAGGACAAGAACGATCCATTCAAGCTGATGGGCTTCGGTCACCGCGTTTACAAGAACCGCGACCCACGCGCCACCGTTATGAAGCAGACCTGCGACGAAGTATTGAAGGAACTGGGCATCAAGAACGATCCGCAACTCGAACTGGCCATGCGCCTGGAAGAGATCGCCCTGACCGACCCGTACTTCATCGAACGCTCCCTCTACCCGAACGTCGACTTCTACTCGGGGATCATCCTCAAGGCGATCGGCATTCCAACCAGCATGTTTACCGTGATCTTCGCCCTGGCGCGGACCGTGGGCTGGATCTCCCACTGGAAAGAAATGCTTTCCAGCCCGTACAAGATTGGCCGCCCGCGCCAGTTGTACACCGGCTACGAGTCGCGTGATATCACCAAGCTGGAAGATCGGCACTAAATCCCAGCCAGAAAAAACGGCCTCCTGATGAGGCCGTTTTTTTTGGCTGGAATTTAGTGAGCTGCAAGCTTCCAGCTATAAGCCGCAAGCAAAAAAATACCCCTGTATCTCCACAGGGGTATCTCTCTACACACCACCGCTTCTAACTTACAGCTTGAGGCTTGCCACTTGCGGCTACATCAATGATTCACTGCCCCACTCGCCCCCAGACCAGTCTGCGAACGCACAAACTGCGGGAAGTACAGCGCTCGCTCTTTCTCTGCCGCCGCCGACTTGTCGGTGATGGAGAAGAACCAGATGCCGATGAAAGCGATGATCATCGAGAACAGTGCTGGGTACTCGTACGGGAAGATGGCTTTTTCATGGTGCAGGATCGAGACCCAGATGGTCGGCCCCAGGATCATCAGGCCCACGGCACTGACCAGACCCAGCCAACCGCCGATCATGGCGCCACGGGTGGTGAGGTTTTTCCAGTACATGGAAAGCAGCAGCACCGGGAAGTTGCAGCTGGCGGCGATGGAGAATGCCAGACCGACCATGAACGCGATGTTCTGGCTTTCGAACAGGATACCCAGGCCGATCGCCAACACACCCAGGGCCACGGTGGTGATCTTCGACACGCGAATCTCATCCTTTTCGTTGGCCTTGCCTTTCTTGATCACGCTGGCATACAGGTCGTGAGACACCGCCGATGCACCCGCCAGGGTCAAACCGGCCACCACGGCCAGGATGGTGGCAAACGCCACGGCCGAGATAAAGCCCAGGAAGATGCTGCCACCCACCGCATTGGCCAGGTGTACCGCCGCCATGTTGTTACCGCCCAGCAAGGCGCCTGCCGCATCCTTGAACGCCGGATTGGTGCTGACCAGCAGGATCGCGCCGAAACCGATAATAAAGGTCAGAATGTAGAAGTAACCAATAAAGCCCGTGGCATACAGCACGCTCTTACGCGCTTCCTTGGCATCGCTCACCGTGAAGAAACGCATCAGGATGTGCGGCAAACCGGCGGTGCCGAACATCAGCGCCAAGCCCAGGGAGAATGCAGAGATAGGGTCTTTCACCAGGCCGCCTGGGCTCATGATCGCCTCACCTTTAGGGTGAACCTTGATCGCCTCGGAGAACAGCGTGTTGAAATCGAAGTTGACGTGCTTCATCACCATCAGCGCCATGAACGACGCACCCGACAGCAACAGCACCGCCTTGATGATCTGCACCCATGTGGTCGCCAGCATGCCGCCGAACAGCACGTACAGGCACATCAGGATGCCCACCAGAATCACCGCCACATGGTAGTCCAGGCCGAACAGCAACTGGATCAGCTTGCCCGCCCCCACCATCTGCGCAATCAGGTAGAACGCCACCACCACCAGCGAACCGCAGGCCGACAGGCTGCGGATCTGGGTCTGGCCCAGACGGTAGGACGCCACGTCGGCAAAGGTATATTTGCCCAGGTTACGCAGGCGCTCGGCGATCAGAAACAGAATGATCGGCCAGCCCACCAGAAAGCCGATCGAGTAGATCAGCCCGTCGTAGCCGGACGTAAACACCAGCGCGGAAATCCCCAGGAACGAGGCCGCCGACATATAGTCGCCAGCAATTGCCAGACCGTTCTGGAAACCGGTGATCTTGCCGCCCGCCGCGTAGTAGTCGGCCGCCGATTTGTTGCGCTTGGAGGCCCAGTAAGTGATGCAAAGGGTTGCACCGACGAAGACGACAAACATCACGATGGCCGAGACGTTCAGCGGTTGCTTGTGCACTTCACCGGTCAATGCGTCGGCCGCCCACAGGGCGGGAGCAAAAAGCGAAGCGCCGAATACTGCCAGTAGACGACGGATCATTGCGCAGCCTCCTTGAGAATCGCATTGTTCAAATCGTCAAATTCGCCATTGGCCCGACGCACATAAATGCCGGTCAAGACGAACGCGGAGACGATCAACCCGACGCCCAGGGGGATGCCCCAGGTAATCGACGAACCAGGGCTGAGCTTGGCCCCCAGCACTTGGGGCCCGTAGGCGATCAAAAGGATGAAACCGGAGTAGAGCCCTAGCATGATGGCCGAGAGAATCCAGGCAAACCGCTCCCTTTTTCTCACCAGCTCCTTGAAGCGCGGGCTGTTTTGAATCGATAGGTAAATGCTGTCGTTCATTGTTTTTATCCTCGCAGCACAGCTTTTTTATTATTGGAACGTAGCCACTGTATGCGGCTGTGGCACAGGTTCCAGACGACCTTAGTAGTAGATCGAGTGTAGCGAGGGATTGACGATGCGAATGAAGATTTGCAGGAAACAGAAATTAATGTGGGAGGGGGCTTGCTCCCGATGGCTATGAGTCAGTCAGATCATTGACAACTGACACTCCGCTATCGCGGGCAAGCCCCCTCCCGCAGGGGTTGTAACAGGATCTCGGGGGTTATTTACCGGTCCACTCGGCTACGCGCTCAGGGTGTTTGGCAACCCAATCCTTGGCTGCGGCGTCAGGCTTGGCGCCCTCTTGGATAGCAAGCATGACTTCGCCGATTTCGTCCTTGGAGGCCCACTGGAATTTTTTCAGGAAGGCTGCAACTTCCGGCGCCTTGGCTTCCAGGCCTTTGCTACCGATGCTGTTGACGGTCTCAGCAGCGCCATAAACGCCTTTTGGATCTTCGAGGAAGCGCAGTTTCCACTTGGCGAACATCCAGTGCGGCACCCAACCGGTGACGGCGATGGATTCCTGTTTGTCTTCGGCACGGGTCAGTTCGGCAATCATCGCCGCACCCGAGCTGGCTTGCAGCTTGTAATCGAGGCCGTACTGCTTGATGGCTTCGTCGGTCTTGAGCATCACGCCCGAACCGGCGTCAATACCGACGATTTTGTTCTTGAAGGTGGTGTCGGTCTTGAGGTCTTCGATGGACTTGGCCTTGACGTACTCCGGCACGATCAAGCCAATCTTGGCATCCTTGAAGTTAGGACCGTAGTCGACAACCTTGTCTTTGTTCTTGGCCCAGTATTCACCGTGAGTCACGGGCAACCACGCCGAGAGCATGGCATCGAGCTTGCCGGTGGCTACGCCCTGCCACATGATCCCGGTGGCAACCGCCTGCAGTTTCACGTCATACCCGAGCTTTTCCTTGATCACCTCGGCCGCCACATGGGTGGTGGCTACGCTGTCGGACCAACCGTCCACGTAACCGATGCTCAGGGTTTTGCTGTCGGCGCTGGCCAGTGTAGAGCTCATCGCAACTACCAAAGTGGCAGCTGCGCCCAAGAGTCGTCGCATCTTCATCGTACTTCCCCGAAAGTGCTGCGCTCGGCGGATGCCGAGCGACGTCAACCTGTTGTTGTGTAGTGCACCGCGCCCCTTTCACGCGCATCGATCCAGCGGCTGCGACATCAGTGGAGTGCTGACCCTTGGATCATCGGCCTGCGCCGGCCTTCGACCTGCTCTGTCAGCGACCTCTTACAAGCAGGAAACGACATCACATAGCCAGTAGGGCGCTTTGCTGAACAAGCGTTCAAAAACCCGCCCGAACTTTGCATGTCAAAATCGTGCGGTCCTCCTTGAGACGCACAATTGCAGGTAAGATGCGCGCCTTTGCTTTCCAGATAAGCCGACCATGACCGCGACTGCCCGCTTCCCTGCCCTGCCCTATGTATTCGCCCTGATCCTTGGCCTGCTGGCCCTTGTCGGCTACTGGTACGGCCTCGGCCGACCGGTGGTGCTGCCGGACGTCGCCAGCGCCAGCCACAAGCTGCAATGTGCGTCCTACACACCGTTCGACAAAGACCAGTCCCCCTTTGACCAGCCGTTCACACTGCGCCCGGCGCGCATGGACGCCGACCTGGCCTTGCTGGCTACCCGCTTCGAATGCATTCGCACCTACTCCATGACTGGCCTGGAAGGCTTGCCGGCCCTGGCGCGCAAGCACGGTTTGAAGCTGATGATCGGCGCGTGGGTCAGCGCCGACCCGGTAGCCACCGAAAAGGAAGTCGACCTGTTGATCGCCGCGGCCAACGCCAACCCGGATGTGGTCAGCGCTGTGATCGTCGGCAACGAGGCGCTGCTGCGCAAGGAAGTCACCGCCGGGCAACTGGTGAAGCTGATCCAGAAAGTCAAAAGCCAGATCCAGCAACCGGTCACCTACGCCGACGTCTGGGAATTCTGGCTGCAACACCCGGAAATCGCCCCAGCGGTGGATTTTCTGACCATTCACCTGCTGCCCTACTGGGAAGACGATCCGTCCGGTATCGACCAGGCGCTCAAACATGTGGGCGATGTACGACAGACCTTCGGCAACAAGTTCGCGCCCAAAGACGTGCTGATCGGCGAAACCGGCTGGCCCAGCGAAGGCCGCCAGCGCGAGACGGCGGTGCCGAGCCGGGTCAACGAAGCCAAGTTCATGCGCGGCTTCGTCGCCATGGCCGAGGCCAACGGCTGGCACTACAACCTGATTGAAGCCTTTGACCAGCCGTGGAAGCGCGCCAGCGAAGGCGCCGTGGGTGGTTACTGGGGCCTGTTTGATGCCGATCGCCAGGACAAAGGCATCCTCGCCGGCCCAGTGAGCAATGTGCCGTACTGGCCGTTGTGGCTGGGCGTCGGAGGCGTGATCCTGCTGAGCACGTTGGTGCTTGGCGGTCGCGTTCGCAGCCCCCGTGCCGCGCTGGCCCTGCCTTTACTGGGCGCTATCGCGGCATGCTCGATCGGCACCTGGGCCGAGCTGACCCGCCTGACTGCGCGCTTCAACGATGAGTGGGTGTGGGCTGGCCTGCTGCTGGCGCTGAACCTGCTGGTGTTGGCCCATGCCGCGCTGGCCCTGAGCGCTCGCGAAGGGTGGCGTGGGCGCATGTTCAATTGGCTGGAACAACGCGCGGGCTGGCTGGTGGCATTCGCCGGCTTCGCGGGCGCGGTGATGATGCTGGCGCTGGTGTTCGATCCGCGCTATCGCAGTTTCCCCAGCGCCGCACTGGTATTGCCGGCGCTGGTGTACCTGGCACGCCCGGTAACCGGCCCACGGCGGGAGATTGCGCTGCTGACCTTCATTATCGGCGCCGGCATTGCGCCGCAGCTATTCCGTGAAGGCTTGCTGAACCAGCAGGCGTGGGGTTGGGCGGTGGTCAGCGGATTGATGGTGGTCGCGTTGTGGCGCTGCTTGCGGGTGCGCAGGGCTTAAGACTGCGATCGGGGGCAAGCCCCCTCCCACACTTGATTGGGTATACACATTTCCAATAGTGAATAGCGGCGAATGTGGGAGGGGGGCTTGCCCCCGATTGACCAGGTCAAACGCCCCGAGGCTGCCTGACCAACCGCAACCCCGCAATCACCACCGCAAACACCGCAAAGGTTGTGTTGTACAACGCCAGCGCCGGCAGCCCGAACACCAGCCCCGCTACCGCCAGGCCCCACCCAGTGCGGCCCGCTACGAAAAATGCGAGCACCGAGGTCACCAGCGCCGCCCAGCCCAGCACCTTGAAATGGATCATCAAGCCCAGGTTCGAGCGCAGCTGGCATTCCCAGCGACTGGCCTCGTCGACGCAAATGCCGACCCACCGGCCGTCCTCCATAAAGCCATAACGCGCGGCATAGCTGGCAGCCAGCCAAAGTGGCAAGGCAATAAGCAGCAGAATCAATGGCAAACGACGGGACATGGAGCACTCCGAAAGGCAAAAACGGCGCTCAGCTTAATGCGCCAACGGCCGTTAGCAAGGTGCATACACACAATTAGTGTTCAGCAGGGGCTGGCAAAGTGTATCGTCTGGCTACTATTACCCCGACTCCGACGGTTTTTTCCGACTTTTCGCACCGAGTGCTGGCACTTCGGTGGTACGGCGGTGGTCATAGCCTGCGAACTTCATTCAGCACGTTTCCTCTTAGGGATTAAGTCATGCTCCGTTCCTTGCGCTGTGCTGCCTTACTGGGCAGCCTTTTTTTGAGTGCGTCAGCACTGGCCGTCGATATCGACCAAGCCAGCTATGGCTACCCTTTGACCAACCCGTTCGAAGCGACCATCGCCACGACCCCGCCAGACCTTCGGCCTAAGCTGCCGACCGACGACGAAATCAACCAGTCCGACTACACCCTGAATATGCGCCCGGAGCGCGAGTTCAGCCTGCCGGACAATTTCTGGGCGGTGAAGAAACTCACGTACCGTATCGCCAAGCAAGACCGCGCCGCGCCGTTGATCTTCCTGATCGCCGGCACCGGCGCGCGCTATGACAGCAGCCTCAACGAGTACCTGAAAAAGCTGTACTACCAGGCCGGCTACCATGTGGTGCAACTGTCGTCGCCCACCAGCTTCGACTTCATCGCCTCGGCATCGCGCTTCGCCACCCCCGGCATCAGCCAGGAAGACGCCGAGGACATGTACCGCGTAATGCAAGCCGTACGCGCCCAGAACGCCTCGTTGCCGGTCACCGACTTCTACCTCACCGGCTACAGCCTCGGCGCTCTGGATGCGGCGTTCGTGAGCAAACTGGACGAGACCCGTCGCAGCTTCAATTTCAAGAAAGTGCTGCTGCTCAACCCGCCGGTGAACCTCTACACCTCGATCACCAACCTCGACAAATTGGTCCAGACCGAGGTCAAGGGCATCAACAACACCACCACCTTCTATGAACTGGTGTTGAACAAGTTGACCCGCTACTTCCAGCAAAAGGGCTACATCGACCTCAATGACGCCCTGCTCTACGACTTCCAGCAGTCCAAGCAGCACCTGACCAACGAACAGATGGCCATGCTGATCGGCACCTCGTTCCGCTTCTCGGCGGCCGATATCGCCTTCACTTCGGACCTGATCAACCGTCGCGGCCTGATCATCCCGCCGAAATACCCAATCACCGAAGGCACCAGCCTGACGCCGTTCCTCAAGCGCGCGCTGCAATGCGACTTCGATTGCTACCTCACCGAACAAGTGATTCCAATGTGGCGCGCCCGCTCCGACGGCGGCAGCCTGTTGCAACTGGTCGACCAGGTCAGCCTGTACGCGCTCAAGGACTACCTGCACGCCAGCCCGAAAATCGCCGTCATGCACAACGCCGACGACGTGATCCTGGGCCCGGGCGACCTGGGCTTCCTGCGTAAAACCTTCGGCGATCGCTTGACCGTCTACCCCCTGGGCGGCCACTGCGGCAACCTCAATTACCGCGTCAACGCCGACGCCATGCTGGAGTTCTTCCGTGGCTAAATATCTTCTGCTGCTCGCTGCCCTGATGTGCGCGGGCGTGGCCAATGCCGATAACAGCAAGGCTCACGAGCCGACGCAGCTGGGTGATGACGGTTTCAAGCAACCGCTGACCAAGCTTAAATTCAACCCCGGCCTGGACCAGCGCGAGTTCGAGCGCTCCTCGCTCACCGCCCTCAATGTGTATGACCCGCTGGAGTCCTGGAACCGTCGCGTCTACCACTTCAACTACCGTTTCGACCAATGGGTGTTCCTGCCCGTGGTCAACGGTTACACCTACGTGACCCCCAGTTTCCTGCGCACCGGCGTGAGTAACTTCTTCAACAACTTGGGCGATGTGCCCAACCTGTTGAACAGTCTGTTGCAACTCAAGGGCCACCGTTCCTTGGAAACCACCGGGCGTCTGCTGCTCAACACCACCGTCGGCATCGCTGGCCTGTGGGACCCGGCCACCGCCATGGGCCTGCCGCGCCAGAGCGAAGACTTCGGCCAGACCCTGGGTTTCTATGGCGTGCCTGGCGGTGCATACGTGGTACTGCCGATCTTCGGCCCGTCGAACCTGCGCGACACCGCTGGTTTGCTGGTGGATTACACCGCCGAGTCGCAGATCAACTTCCTCAACGTCTCCGAAGTCAGCTCCAACCACCCGGAAATCTGGGCCCTGCGCGCGGTGGACAAGCGCTACCAGACCAGCTTCCGCTACGGTCAGATGAATTCGCCGTTTGAGTATGAAAAGGTGCGCTACATCTACACCGAATCGCGCAAGTTGCAGATTGCCGAGTAAGCAACCCCCACAAAAAAGGCCATTTATGAATGGCCTTTTTTGTGCCTGCAATTCAAGCCTTGAGGGCTTTCCAAACCTTGCTTATTCCGCTGACCAGCACCAAGACTACGGCCCCGGCAATAATTCCCGCCACCGCGTTCAGCAGCGTCGGCATCAACCACGCCACGGCGCCCGTGCTCTGGCTGACCGTCTCGATCCAGTGATGCACCACCGGCACGCCATGGGTCAGGATGCCGCCGCCCACCATGAACATCGCCGCCGTGCCGATCACCGACAGGCTCTTCATCATGTACGGCGCCGCGCGCAGGATGGCGCCACCGACGCTGCGGGCCATCTGGCCGGGTTTCTGGCTTAGCCAAAGGCCCAGGTCGTCCAGCTTGACGATGCCCGCCACCAGCCCATAGACGCCGATGGTCATGACAATCGCAATGCCCGACAGCACGACCACCTGCTGCATCAATGGCGCAGCGGCCACGGTGCCTAGGGTGATCGCGATGATCTCGGCCGAAAGAATGAAGTCGGTACGCACCGCGCCTTTGATCTTGTCCTTTTCGAAGGCCACCAGGTCGGTGGCCGGGTCTGCTACGGCCTTGGTCAACTGTTCATGCTCGGCCTGGTCTTCGGCCTTGCTGTGCAGAAATTTATGGGCCAGTTTCTCGAAGCCCTCGAAACACAGAAAAGCACCGCCCAGCATCAACAAAGGGGTGACCGCCCAGGGGACGAAGGCGCTGATCAACAGCGCGGTGGGCACCAGGATCAATTTGTTGATAAACGAGCCCTTGGCCACCGCCCACACCACCGGAATTTCCCGCTCGGCGCGCACACCGGACACCTGCTGGGCATTGAGCGCCAGATCGTCGCCGAGCACGCCGGCGGTTTTCTTCGCGGCCATCTTTGTCATCAGAGCGACATCGTCGAGTACCGTGGCGATATCGTCGATCAACACCAGCAAACTGCTTCCTGCCATGGTCCATTCCTCAGAAAATTCTCCCGAGGATAGAAGGCCAACGATCTTATGGATAGTGGTACGAGGTCAGCGCGGTGCGATCAATATTTTGATCCAGTCGTTGCAACGCCAAGGCCAGGGGGCAAAGCCGCCCTACGGAGGTATCGACGCACCCCTCCGCGCCACGCATATCGGCATGCAGAGGCGGCTGTTCGACGGTCAGTGGCGTCAATTGACGGATCTGCTCCAGGGATTGCGCCTCGAACGCCACCCGCAGGAAATAGCGACCGGTGGCGACCTGCTTGTAGCGCTCGAATTGCAGGCTACCGACGGGTGGAATATTGCCCTCCAAATAATCACCCAGGGTCCAGCGAAAACCGAGCAGTGTCCGCAGGTAGGAAATGTTGGTGTCATGGGCGACCAGTAGAGTGAACGGCGCATCAGGCGGCATGCCCAGGGGATCGTTCGTGGTCAGCGGTGTGCCTTGTTTGAGCGCCAGGGAAATCTGGTTCATCAATTGAGAACCACCACGGCTGGCAATATACGGGCTGTCGTTGATGAAATCGTACTTGGCTTTGGTCAACGCGGTCAGCTGGGACACCTGCTGCGCACTGCGGCCCTGGCCAAAGGCAACCTGGTCCAGCGGCAAGCCTTCGCTGTACTCCAGACGGAACGTCTCACCCAGATTGGCCTGCGTGTTCAAGCCCTTGACCGCCAGGCGCCCGTCGTCGTCCTGGGCCAATTGCCAGGGCTTATCTGTATAGGCGCACGCGCTGATCCCATTGCAGATGACCTTGCGTAACTGCTGCTGCGCGTCTTGATACCGGGCTTGGGCGCCGGCTACGCTGCCCCCCATGCGTGCGAGTACGCTGTCCTCAGCGCGCTGTGGATCCAGACGGGCGAAGGGCATCTTATCGGCCTGGAACAGCGCATCCTGGTCGCCTTGCACTACGCTTGGTTGCAACCCGCAGCCTGGAAACAGACCATCGAGCAAGGCCGACGCGGTGGCTCGGGTGCGTTGCAAAGGGCTGGCGCGTACAAATACTTCGCCAGGCGCCGGGCAGCCATTGGGTAACAGGCCGGCTGTGCGTAGAACCTGACCGCGGTAACGGCCCATCTCCACGGCCGCCGCGTATCCGTGGCCGGTCAACTGCCCATCGGGCACCGACCATTTGGGCAATTCACGACCGGTGACCTTGGCCAGTTTGGGGGTATCCGTGGGTGGCCGCACGCCGTGGCGGCTGACTTGCACCACCTTGTCCAACACATAACCGTCGGCTGATGCGGCGTGGGCCTGCAGCGAAACCAAGCCAACCAAAAAGAAAGGGGCCAATCGTACGAAGCAAGGGAACATAACTTCCTCCAGTGGGGAGTTCACACAGATCCATCCCCGCTCTGAGCGAGCGGGAAGGATCGCGCCGGGTCAAGGGTAGCGATAAGCCGTTAACGCCGTGCGGTCGATGGCTAGGCCGGTGCGCTCGACGAATTGCGCCATAGGGCACAACGTGCCCACTGGGGTGTGCTGGCAGCCCGGCTGATCGAAGTCGGCTTGCAGCGGTGGATGAGTGACGTCCAAACGTTGCAAGGCGCGTATCTGATCCATGCCTTGAGTGATAAACCGCGTGCGGATAAAGCGCTCGCCGGTCTGGATGTCGCGGTAGCGCTCGAAGGCCAGGGTGCCGGTGGGCGGGATATTGCCCGGTTGGTACTCACCCAACTGCCAAGTAAACCCGAGCATCGTGCGCAAGTGCGAGATATTGGTGTCATGGGCCACCAGCATCAACAGCCGCGCCGGCGGTGGGTTGCCCAACGGATCACGTTTCTCCAGGGGGGTCCCTTGCTCCAGCGCCAGCACAATCTGGTTCATCAACTGTGAACCGCCACGGCTGGCAATGTAAGGCGTGTCGTTGATGAAGTCATATTTGGCACGGTGCAGGCGCCCCAGCGACGACACTTGTGCAGCATCGCGGGCATGCCCAAAGCCGACATCGGCCAGCGGCATGCCCTCGCTGTATTGCAGGCGAATGGTTTCGGCCATCGACGAGGCTTTGTCCAAGCCTTTGATCTTGAATCGCCCACCCTCGCCTTCTTTCAAGACCCAGGGGGTGTCGAAGAACGGGCATGCCTTATTGGCTTCGCATACGGCGTCTCTCAGGCGCTCCAGGTCCGGACGCAGACGTTCCTGGGCAGTTTGCAGGTTGCCGCCCAGCGCTTGCAGGATCTGCTTTTTGGCAATGGCCGGGTCGAGCTTGGCGAAAGGCATTTCATCGGTCTGGAATAATGGATCCGGCTCGGTGCGTGCCAGAGCCTTTTCGCCACAGCCTGGAAACATACCATCGAGTAATGCAGCGGCGGTGGCACGGGTACGCTGCTTGGGACTCGCCACAACCACCAGACTGCCGGGTTGCGGGCAGCTATTGGCCAACAGGCCAGCATCCCGATAATACGCGGCCTGCCAGGCACCCATGTAACTGGCGGCCAGGTAACCATGGCCGGTCAGCTCGCCGTCCCGCACCAGCCAAGGGGCCCAGGCGCGACCGGTGGCCTTGACCAACTTGTCGGTATCAGTGGGCGAGCGCACACCGTGGCGACTGACCTGGACAGCTTTTTCCAGCACGTAACGGCTGGCTTCGGCCGCCTGGAGACCGGTACACAACGTCAGCGCAGCCAAGGCCAGACTCGTGCGAGTGAATAGGGTCATGGTTGAGTTCCTCTCATTAGAATTCATAGGAGCAGCCCACGCGATAGCGGGCTTGACGCTGGTCAGTGTTCTTGTCGACATACACGTCGGCCATTTCCAGGTAGGGCGTGAAATGTTTGGTCAGTTTGTATTCGAATAACAGCTTATTGCTGTAATTCCGGCGCGTACCGTTGAACACAATTTGATTACTGTAAATTTGCTTGCGCCCGATACCGACCGACAATAGCCCGAACTTGTACTTAGCGCCCAACTCCAGCGCGTCATCATGTTTGTCAGCCTTGCCTTCTTCGTCATACCGCGTGAGTTTGTGGTAATACCCCGGCGTAATGGAGAATTTATCGGTGAGGGCGTAAGACACTTTGAACGCCGGTTTATAAGATTTCTTATCCTCGCCAACGGCATAGGTGAACTTGGGCTTGACCTTCCACTTATCCCCCAACTTATGGCTGTACTTGACCTTGGCCTTGAGTTCGTCCTTGGTGAGACGGGAAAACGCCTTGCCTGGCTGCCCGTCGCTATCAGGCGCGGTGGCCATCACGGCTTCGAAGGAGAACGCCAGGCCGTTGTCCAGGGCTTGGGTCAGCATCACCTTGTCCTTATGTTCACGCTCGACTTCCGAGTACTGATGCTGGTACTCCAACTCCAGCGCCTGGGTAGTAGTCGACGCAATCACCAGACCGAGAAACGAATATCGCCTTATTACTTTTTTATGATGCGCAATGCTTAATTTTTTCATAGTTCACCTGTTATTTTTATTGTGGATGAGACGACAACTTTGCTGTTTTACGCGCGCAGCGGTACAACTTCCGATCACTCGAAAAGTTTGAAATCTAGACGTAGTTAGTTCGTTATGGGTGTTTCGACCAAAGGTCGTTGTTTGCGCTTGCGGTGATGAACTTGGCCGGAAAACAGGGCCGTCATCAGTACCGAGATCAGCGAGGCGCCCAGCCAGAACAGCGACAAGGCATTGAAGTCATAGAGCTTGCTGCCATCCTGGGCCAGAGTGGTGCCGTGCTCGATCAATACCCCGGTGAGGATTTCACCGGCCGCCGCCCCGGCGTAGCTGGCAATCCCGATCATGCCCAGTGCTGCACCGGCCGCGCTTTTAGCGGCAATATCCACGGCCATCAAACCGCCGAGGAAACACAGCAGCGCGCCCATGGATAAGCCGAACAGCATCATCGCTGCCGCATCCAACCAGTAGTGCCCACCGGGCAGGAACAGGAACATCCCCAACGCCAAGCTGTTCATCAAGCCAAACAAAATCGCCAGGCCATGGCGTCGGCCACCGAAGAAGCGGTCGGAAACCAGCCCACTGAGCCCTGTGCCGACAATACCGAACACACCGGTGATGGAGATCAGCGCCGAGGCCGACAACGTGTTGTAGCCCTTGGCGTTTTCCAGGAAAAACACACCCCACGAAATCACCGCATAGCGGCCGATGTACATCAAGCAGGAGGCCAGGGCCAGCAACCACAGCGCCGGATTCTTCAGCAGCGCCAGTTGCGCGCCCCACTTGCCGACGGAGCGCAGCAAGCCTTCTTCGCGACCGCCATCCACTTCGGCAAAGCCTGCGCTCTGTGGCGAATCAGACATGAATAGGTAGATCAGCAATATGCCCAGTACCCCCATGGTGGTCGCCAAAAAATAGCCATATTGCCAACCCCAGGTCACGATCACCGCCGCGACGGCGATGTAGGTCAGCGCCTCGCCCAAACTGTGGGCAATCGACCAGAAGCCATAGAACGTCCCACGTTCCTTGTCGGCGTACCAGCGCGATAAGGACACCACGCACGGCCCCACACCCATGGACTGAGCCCAGCCATTCAGGCCCCAGGCCAGGGTGAGGATGATCGCGTTAGTGGTCAGGCCCATGCATGCGTTGACCAGCGCACTGATCAACAGCCCGAGCATCATGAAGCGCCGCACATTGGCATGGTCGGCCAGGAAGCCATTGACCAACTTGCCCACTGCATACGTGAAGAACAAAGCGGAACCGATCATGCCCAGTTGGGTGGGGCTGAGCAGGTTCTGGCTCACCAACGCCGGTTTGGCCACATTGAAGGACAGCCGACATACGTAGAACAGCGCATAGCTCAACGACATGGATAAAAAGGTCAGCCAGCGCACCCGACGAAAACGATGTCCATCGGGGTCGGCCACCAAGGGCCGCGAGGGCGCGGCGTGGAACAAGGACAGCAGGGATTTCATGGCGGACAGTCTCCTATTGTTATTATTCGCTGTATGTTGCAACGCAGATCGCGGAACGGGTTCAGGCCTCCAGTGATGGACCGATCAATCCAGCCAGTTGCGGGTACACCTGAGGGCTGGCCACCAGCAACGGATTGCCGCTGAGCAAGCCATCGCCGCGCAGGAATTCGCTGCACCGGCCACCGGCTTCACTGATCAACACCAACCCGGCCGCACAGTCCCAGCTGTTGATGTGGGTTTCGTAGTAACCCACCAGCCGTCCGGCCGCGACATAGGCGATCATCAGCGCGCCAGAACCGTTGCGGATAAACATGCCGCCACCCTCCAACAACGCGCTTAGAAACGGGATGAAATGCTCTTTACCGCGCCGATGGGAAGTACCGACACCGGTCACGCCGTAGCGGATATCTGCGGCAGGGCTGACCCGTATCGGTGTGTCATTCACATAGGCGCCCTGGCCGCGGCACGCATGGAACAACTCGTTGTGATTGGCATCGGCCACCGCTCCGGCCCATGGTTGGCCGTCCACCAGCAGGCCGATGGACACACACCAGGTATGCAGGCCATTAACGAAGCAGCTGGTGCCGTCGATGGGGTCCACAACCCACACGCAGCGCGCTTGCAACCCAGCGGCACCGCCCTCTTCACCCACAAACCCGTCGTCGGGGAACTGCTCGGCCAAGCGCGCCTTGATAAACAACTCCAACTCGCGGTCGGCGATGCTGACCACATCCTGAGGCACTGATGCTTTGTGCTCGACACTCAATTGCTCGCGCTGCTGGTAATACGTCATGCCACGGCGCGCGGCGTCCATCGCAACCTGACAGGCCAGGGCATAACGCTCTGCCAGACTATCCAGGGTTGGTAACAGCATTGCTTGAGTCATAAACCTCACCCTTCAAAGACCATTGCACACGTGTGCAATTGGTCAGGAAAAAAAAGTGAAAGCATGCCCTGCGCCGAGGTCACCCATTCACCCGTTCCTGCTCATACAACACGAAATAAATTTTCACTTCAAGCAATATTGAAATTTTATTTCTGAATTTTCGTGGTGCCACGCTCAATCAACGTAACGGGCACCGGCTGGAATTCGGCGATGCGCATGAAGTTTTCACCACGTGCCACAATGGCACTGACGGCACGGTGTGCCAGTTGCACGCTGTCTTGGCGCACGGTAGTCAGGTTATAGGCCAGTTGCGCGGCCTGGGCGATATCGTCGAAGCCAATCACCTGAACCTGTTGCGGTACTTGGCGGTGCAGCGTATAGCGCAGTCCATCCATCACCCCGAGCGCCAGCATATCGGTTGCACAAAAAATCCCGTCCGGTTCTTCGCCCTGACTGAATAGCGCCAGCAACGCCTGCATACCCCCCTGATAACCCGGGGTCTCATTGAACACCGTCTGCGCCTCAAGCCCCGCCTCGGCCAGTCGCTCGGAGAACCCCAGCCAACGCTCGCGACTGCTGAAGTTATGCTCGCCCTGGCCGACAAACGCCAGGCGCCGCGCACCCCCCTTGAGCAGGGCTTCGGCGGCCATGTACCCACCGGCGCGGTTATCACTGCCTACGACTTCGGCCCCGGCCAATTCATGGCCACGGTTGATCATGGCCACCGGAATCTTTCGGTCGAGATAATGCTGGACCACCGATAAGGGCGGAGAAGCTGAGGTGAGGATCACCCCCGCGATCTGATAGCTGAGCAACGCATGCAATGATTGCTCGAGCTGGGTCGGGTCATCGGCGTTCATCAATAAGGGCATCAGGCCACGACGGCTCAGGCTGTGAGCGATAGGGCTCAGCAGACTGGCGCGAAACGCACTATCAAAGCCGGCGGTGACCACGCCGACGAAGTTGCTGCTGCCCTTGTTCATGGTGCGGGCGATCATATTGACCTGATAGCCCAGGGCCTTGGCTGAGGCCAGCACTTTTTCCCGCGTGGCCGGAGCCACACTGGCGCCTGCAGTAAACGTGCGCGACACCGCCGAACGCGAAACCCCAGCATGCCGGGCCACATCCAGTGACGTAATCACGTTTTTTTCAGAGCTGTCCATCAAGCAGTGCCCATTGCGAAAGAGCCGATACGGTAATGGTAAACGCCACGTAGGGAAAGCGGGCCAGCCGCGTATTGTTGAGGCTCGCGGATACCCGGTGCTACCATGCCCGACCGCCTGCACTGGCAAGGAAAACCCTGGTTTATGAGCACCATTCGCGAGCGCAACAAAGAAAAAATCCTGCGGGCGGCCAGCGAGGAGTTTGCCGACAAGGGCTTCGCCGCGACCAAAACCAGCGACATCGCCGCCAAGGCCGGGCTGCCCAAGCCCAACGTCTACTACTACTTCAAATCCAAGGACAACCTCTACCGCGAGGTGCTCGAAAGCATTATCGAGCCGATCCTGGCTGCGTCCACGCCGTTCAACCCCGAGGGTGAGCCGGCGGTGGTGCTGAGCAATTACATCCGCTCGAAAATCCGCATCTCCCGCGACCTGCCCTTCGCCTCCAAGGTGTTCGCCAGTGAAATCATGCACGGCGCCCCGCACCTGAGCGCCGAACAGGTCGAGCAGCTCAACGCCCAGGCCAAGCACAATATCGACTGCATCCAGAGCTGGGTGGATCGCGGATTGATCGCGCCAATCGACCCCAACCACCTGATGTTCAGCATCTGGGCCGCAACGCAGACCTATGCCGATTTCGACTGGCAGATTTCCGCGGTGACCGGCAAGGCCAAGCTGGATGAAGCCGATTATGAAGCGGCGGCGCAGACCATTATCCGGTTGGTGCTCAAGGGCTGTGAGCCGGACTGATACACCGCAGAGCCGGTGCCCATCGGGGGCAAGCCCCCGATGAGGCCCTGAAAGTCACACACTGTTCAAGCCGACACCCCCGCATCCGCCATTAACCCCACCCCCTCGATCGCCGTGATCGCACACTGCTCGTCAATATCCGACGTATCCCCACTGATCCCGATCGCTCCCAGCACCCCACCGTCCTGACCGCGAATCAACACGCCACCCGGCGCCGGCACCACGCTGCCCTGCCCCAGGCTGTTCAGCGCCGCGATAAACGCTGGGCGTTGTTGCGCGTCCAGCGCCAGCAGGCGCGAACCCTTGCCCAGCGCAATCGCGCCCCAAGCCTTGCCGATGGCGATCTGCGGGCGCAGCAGGCTGGCGCCGTCTTCGCGTTGCAGGGTGATCAAATGGCCGCCGCTGTCGAGCACTGCGATGGTCAGGGGCGCGGCGCCAATCATACGGCCCGCTGTAAGGGCCTGACTGGCGAGTTGAGTGGCGGTTTTCAAGGTTAAAGCGCTCATGGTGCCGTCCTTCTTTTGTTATTGGGAAAGCGATGGAGGTCTGATTGATCAGATGCTCGATCGCACAAATAGAACACAATGATTTACTATTTTGTATACAATATTTTCCAACAAACCCACCACACGTCGAAAAAATGCGTTCTGGCGAGCACAATCGGTCACGAATAAAATGCGTTGACCTGCACTGCTCGCCGTGAATACACTTTGGACAGACACCACTTGTATACAATTACAAAACGCAAGAGGCACCAAAATCATGAGCAAAATGAGAGCAATCGAAGCCGCCGTCCTGGTGATGCGCCGTGAAGGTGTGGACACTGCCTTCGGTATCCCCGGCGCCGCAATCAACCCGCTGTATTCGGCTTTGCAGAAAGTGGGTGGCATCGATCACGTCCTTGCTCGCCACGTTGAAGGCGCCTCGCACATGGCCGAGGGTTACACCCGCACCAAAGCTGGCAATATCGGTGTGTGCATCGGCACGTCGGGCCCGGCGGGCACCGACATGGTCACCGGCCTCTACAGCGCCTCGGCCGACTCGATCCCGATCCTGTGCATCACCGGCCAGGCGCCCCGTGCCCGCATGCACAAGGAAGATTTCCAGGCCGTGGACATCACTAGCATCGTCAAGCCGGTGACTAAATGGGCGACCACTGTGCTCGAACCCGGCCAGGTGCCCTACGCGTTCCAGAAAGCCTTTTATGAAATGCGCTCCGGCCGCCCCGGCCCGGTGTTGATCGACCTGCCGTTCGACGTGCAAATGGCTGAGATCGAGTTCGACATTGACGCTTATCAGCCACTGCCCCTGGCCAAGCCGCTGGCCACCCGCGTACAGGTGGAAAAAGCCCTGGCCCTGCTCGACCAGGCGGAACGCCCGCTGTTGGTCAGCGGCGGCGGCGTGATCAACGCCGACGCCAGCGAGCTGCTGGTGGAGTTCGCCGAACTGACCGGCATCCCGGTGATCCCGACTCTGATGGGTTGGGGCACGATCCCCGACGATCACCCGCTGATGGTGGGCATGGTCGGTCTGCAAACCTCGCACCGTTACGGCAACGCGACCATGCTCAAGTCCGACGTGGTGCTGGGCATCGGTAACCGCTGGGCTAACCGCCACACCGGTTCGGTCGAGGTGTACACCGAAGGCCGTAAATTCATCCACGTGGACATCGAGCCGACACAGATCGGCCGCGTTTTCACACCGGACTTGGGCATCGTGTCCGACGCCGGTTCTGCCCTGACGATGTTCATTGAAGTGGCCCGCGAATGGAAAGCCGCCGGCAAGCTCAAGAACCGCAGCGCCTGGCTGCATGATTGCCAGCAACGCAAGGCCACCTTGCAGCGCAAGACTCACTTCGATGCGGTGCCGGTCAAGCCGCAACGGGTGTACGAAGAGATGAACCAGGTGTTCGGCAAAGACACCTGCTACGTCAGCACCATCGGCCTGTCGCAGATTGCCGGCGCGCAGTTCCTGCACGTCTACAAGCCGCGCCATTGGATCAATTGCGGCCAGGCCGGCCCGCTGGGCTGGACGATTCCGGCGGCGCTGGGGGTGGTCAAGGCCGACCCGAGCCGCAAAGTAGTGGCCTTGTCCGGCGACTACGACTTCCAGTTCATGATCGAAGAGCTGGCGGTGGGCGCGCAGTTCAAACTGCCGTACATCCATGTGGTGGTGAACAATTCCTACCTGGGTCTGATCCGCCAGGCCCAGCGTGGCTTTGAAATGGACTACTGCGTGCAGCTGTCTTTCGACAACCTCAACGCCCCGGAACTCAACGGCTATGGCGTGGACCATGTAGCCGTCGCCGAAGGTCTGGGTTGCAAGGCCCTGCGCGTGTTCGAACCCAGCCAGATCGCGCCGGCCTTACGCCAGGCCGAGGCCATGATCGAAGAATTCAAGGTGCCGGTGATCGTTGAGATTATTCTGGAGCGGGTGACCAATATTTCCATGGGCACCGAGATCAACGCCGTCAACGAATTCGAAGACCTGGCCCTGGTCGGCAACGATGCGCCGACTGCCATTTCCCTGCTCGATTAAGGAGAACCCTATGCCGCGCTTTGCCGCCAACCTGTCCATGCTGTTCACCGAACAGGACTTTCTCGCTCGCTTCAAAGCGGCCGCCGATGCCGGTTTCCAGGGGGTGGAGTACCTGTTCCCTTACGAGTTCAGCTCTGCCGAGATCAAGGCGCAACTCGACGCCCATGGCCTGACCCAAGTGTTGTTCAACCTGCCGGCCGGTGACTGGGCCAACGGCGAGCGCGGCCTGGCGTGCCATCCGGACCGGGTCGAGGAATTCCGCGCCGGGGTCACGTTGGCCATCGCCTACGCCCAGGTGCTGGGCAATACGCAAATCAACTGCCTGGCGGGGATTCGCCCCGCCGGTGTCGACGACCAACAGCTAGAAGACACTTTCGTCGCCAACCTCAAGTACGCCGCCGACAAACTGAAAGCGGCGGGCATCAAACTGGTGATGGAAGCGATCAACACCCGCGACATCCCGGGCTTCTACCTGAACAACACCGCTCAGGCCCTGGCGATCCGCGAGCGGGTGGGCAGTGACAATCTTTTCCTGCAATACGACATCTACCACATGCAAATCATGGAAGGTGACCTGGCCCGCACCATGGCCGCGCACCTGGGTGAGATCAATCACATCCAACTGGCGGACAACCCGGGGCGCAACGAGCCGGGGACCGGGGAGATCAACTATCGCTTCCTGTTCGAGCACCTGGACCGGATCGGTTACACGGGTTGGGTCGGCTGTGAATACAAGCCGTTGACCACCACCGAAGCGGGTCTTGGCTGGCTCAAAACCCTATGGGAGGAGGCTTGCACCCGATAGCGGCAGCTCAGTCAACACTGTTTTGCCTGGCACACCGTCATCGGGGGCAAGCCCCCCTTCCACATAACAAGAGGATTTCATCATGGCTAAAATCGGCTTTATCGGCACCGGCATCATGGGCCAACCCATGGCCGCCAACCTGCAAAAAGCAGGTCATCAACTGTTCCTCTCCGAGCACCACGGCAAGGCCCCGCAAGCACTGATCGACGCCGGCGCCGTGGCGCTGGCCAGCCCGCAACAAGTGGCTCAGGAAGCCGAGTTCATCATCGTCATGGTGCCGGATACCCCACAGGTCGAGGACGTGTTGTTCCGTACCGACGGCGTGGCCGCCGGGCTGTCGCCGAACAAGGTGGTGATCGACATGAGTTCGATCTCGCCCACCGCCACCAAGTCCTTTGCCGCCAAGATCAACGAGCACGGCGCGCAGTACCTCGATGCGCCGGTGTCCGGCGGTGAAGTCGGCGCCAAGGCCGGTACTTTGAGCATCATGATCGGTGGCGAGCCACAGACCTTTGAGCGCGCCCTGCCGCTGTTCCAAGCCATGGGCAAAAACATCACGTTGGTGGGCGGTAATGGCGATGGCCAGACCGCCAAGGTCGCCAATCAGATCATTGTGGCGCTGAACATCCAGGCGGTGGCCGAAGCGTTGCTGTTCGCCGCCAAAAACGGGGCCGACCCAGCCAAGGTGCGCGAAGCGCTGATGGGCGGTTTTGCCTCGTCGAAAATCCTCGAAGTACACGGCGAACGCATGATCAAGGGCACCTTCGATCCGGGCTTCCGCATCAACCTGCACCAGAAGGATTTGAACCTGGCCCTGGCCGGTGCCAAAGAACTGGGGATCAACCTGCCGAACACTGCCGGTACTCAGCAGGTGTTCAGCACCTGTAATGCGCTGGGGGGCGGGAATTGGGACCATTCGGCGCTGATCAAGGGCTTGGAGCATATGGCGAATTTCTCGATTCGCGATCAGTAATGCCTTGATCAAATGTGAGAGGGGCTTGCTCCCGAGAGCATGTCTTCTGTAGCTGATAGACCGCTATCGGGGGCAAGCCCCCTCCCACAGGTGGCTCCATTTCAAAGTAGGGCCTATTCCTAGGCCAAGGCTGAAATAGCTGCACGTCTAATAACAAAAATATCCGGGAGCCCGCTTATGTCGGTCGATCCGCAACACCTGCTTCGCGAGCTGTTTGCCACAGCCATCGACGCCGCCCACCCCCGGCAAGTCCTTGAACCCTATCTGCCCGCCGACCGTAGCGGCCGTGTGATCGTGATCGGTGCCGGCAAGGCCGCCGCCGCCATGGCGCTCGTGGTCGAAAATTGCTGGCAAGGCGAAGTCACCGGCCTGGTGGTTACCCGCTACGGCCACGGGGCTCCTTGCAAGAAAATCGAAGTGGTCGAAGCCGCGCACCCGGTGCCCGATGCCGCCGGCCTGGCGGTAGCCCAGCGCGTGCTGGCGTTGATCAGCAACCTCAGCGAAAACGATCGCGTGATCTTCCTGCTCTCCGGCGGCGGCTCAGCCTTGCTGGCTCTGCCCGCCGAAGGCATCAGCCTGGCCGACAAACAGGCCATCAACAAAGCCCTGCTCAAGTCCGGCGCGACCATCGGCGAGATGAACTGCGTGCGCAAGCACCTCTCGGCGATCAAGGGCGGGCGTCTGGCCAGGGCCGCGTGGCCGGCCACGGTGTACACCTACGCGATTTCCGATGTGCCGGGCGACCAGGCCACGGTGATCGCCTCCGGCCCCACCGTCGGCGACCCGAGCACGTCGCAACAGGCGCTGGCGATCCTCAAGCGCTACCGCATCGACGCGCCCGCCTCGGTGCGCAGCTGGTTGCAGAACCCGGCGTCGGAAACCGTCAAGCCCGGCGACCCGGTGCTTGCCCGCAGCCATTTCCAATTGATCGCCCGCCCGCAGCAATCCCTTGAAGCGGTGGCGGTGAAAGTGCGCCAGGCCGGTTTCAGCCCGCTGATTCTCGGCGATCTGGAAGGCGAAGCGCGGGACGTGGCCAAGGTGCATGCTGGTATCGCCCGGCAGATCGTGCAGCATGGCCAGCCTTTGGCGGCGCCGTGCGTGATCCTGTCCGGCGGCGAAACCACCGTGACCGTTCGCGGCGACGGCCGTGGCGGGCGCAACGCGGAGTTCCTGCTGAGCCTCACCGATAGCCTCAAGGGACTGCCCGGCGTGTACGCACTGGCCGGTGACACCGACGGCATCGACGGCTCCGAAGACAACGCCGGCGCGATCATGACCCCGTGCAGTTACGCGCGCGCCGAAGCCCTCGGCCTGTCGGCCAGCGACGAGTTGGATAACAACAACGGCTACGGCTATTTCGCCGCCCTCGACGGGTTGATCGTCACCGAGCCCACGCGCACCAACGTCAACGACTTCCGCGCCATCCTGATCCTTGAGACTGCCCACCATGACGCCTGACAAAAAGGTCAAAATCCTCGCCACCCTGGGGCCGGCCATCGACGGTATCGATGACATCCGCGAGCTGGTGGAGGCCGGAGTGAATATCTTCCGCCTCAACTTCAGCCACGGCGAGCATGCCGATCACGCCCAGCGCTACCAGTGGATCCGTCAGGTGGAGCGCCAGCTCAACTATCCGTTGGGCATCCTCATGGACCTGCAAGGGCCGAAGCTGCGGGTCGGGCGTTTTGCCGACGGCTGCGTGCAACTGGTGCGCGGCCAGGCGCTGCGCCTGGACTTGGACGAAACCCCGGGGAATGAGCGCCGGGTCAACCTGCCCCACCCGGAAATCATCGCGGCCCTGGAACCGGGCATGGACCTGTTGCTCGACGACGGCAAACTGCGCCTGCGGGTGGTCAGCAAACACAAGGATGCCATCGACACCACGGTGCTGAACGGCGGCGAATTGTCCGACCGCAAAGGTGTGAACGTCCCACAAGCGCTGTTGGAACTGAGCCCCCTCACCGCCAAGGATCGCCGCGACCTGAGCTTCGGCCTGGAGCTGGGTGTGGACTGGGTGGCGCTGTCGTTCGTGCAGCGCCCGGAAGATATCCGCGAGGCCCGCGAGCTGATCGGTGATCGGGCGTTCTTGATGGCCAAGATCGAGAAGCCCTCGGCCGTGCAGCACCTGCGGGAAATCGCCCACCTGAGCGATGCGATCATGGTGGCCCGGGGTGACTTGGGGGTGGAGGTGCCGGCCGAGAGCGTGCCGCAGATCCAGAAAACCATCATTCGCACCTGCCGCGAGTTGGGCAAACCGGTGGTGGTGGCCACGCAGATGCTCGAATCCATGCGTTTCTCCCCGGCGCCGACCCGCGCCGAAGTCACCGATGTGGCCAACGCCGTGGCCGAAGGCGCGGATGCGGTGATGCTGTCGGCGGAAACCGCGTCGGGCGACTACCCGTTGGAAGCCGTGCAGATGATGAGCAAGATCATCCGCCAAGTGGAAAACGGCCCGGACTACCAGACGCAACTGGAGGTCAACCGGCCCAAAGCGGAAGCCACAGTATCGGACGCCATCAGCTGCGCGATCCGCCGCATCAGCAACATCCTGCCGGTGGCGGTGCTGGTGAACTACAGCGAGTCCGGCAGCTCCACCCTGCGCGCGGCGCGGGAACGACCGGTGGCGCCGATCCTCAACCTGACGCCGAACCTGTCCACCGCGCGGCGCTTGAGCGTGGCGTGGGGCGTGCATTCGGTGGTCAACGATCGGCTGCGTCAGGTCGATGAGGTGTGTTCGACGGCGCTGGAGATTGCCCAGGCCCAGGGTATGGCAGAGCGTGGGGATACGTTGGTGATTACTGCCGGGGTGCCGTTCGGGCAGCCGGGGTCGACCAACTCGCTGCGCATAGAGGTGTTGATCTAGCGTCTGTAGCGGCCCCATCGGGGGCAAGCCCCCTCCCACATTGGACTGCATTCACAGCTATGACTTTGTGAACCCAATCAAGTGTGGGAGGGGGCTTGCCCCCGATGGGTTTCACCCCAGCCCAACTGAATACCCACCATGCACAACCCAACCTGCCCCGACTGGGCCGAAGCGTTGCTCAACGGCTTCAGCCAGATTTTCCTGCAACGCCATCCTCTGTGCGGCCTGCTGTGCCTGCTGGCGATCCTGATCAGTGCCCCGGCGTTGTTCGGCGGTGCGTTACTCGGTGGCGTCGCCGGTTTGCTCACGGCCCAGCGCCGCGGCTATCCCAAAGCCGAGCGCCAGGCCGGTTTGTATAGCTACAACGGCGTGCTGCTGGGGTTGCTGATCAGCCAGCACTTGCCGTGGTCGGCGTTGCTGCCGCCATTGATCCTGGCGGGCGGCGGCGTCAGCGCTATGCTCACGCGGCAATGGTTGAAACACGCCAGCCAGACCGATGACTTGCCGGCCTACACCGCGCCTTTTGTCGGTCTAGGTTGGCTGCTGCTGGGCCGCGCGACGCCCGGCGAGGCGGCCACGCTCAGCGCCGACGCCTTCGGCCTGTTCAGCGCGCCTTTCACCGGCCTGGCCCAGGTCATGTTGCTGGATCAGCCACTGGCCGGCGGCCTGATTGCATTGGGCCTGTGGCTGGCCAATCGGCGCGCCGTGTTGTGGGCCTTCATCGGTGCTGGCAGCGGTGCATTGTTCGCCCTGGGGTTGGGTGAAACCACACACGCCCTGCTCGGCCTGCACAGCTACAACCCAGCGCTGGCGGCCCTGGCGTTGAGCCAGATCAGTCGTCGGGCCTGGCTGCCCCTGGCCGGTATCCTGCTGGCGATCCTGCTGACGCCAGGCTTCGCCGCCCTGCACCTGCCGGTACTGACCGCGCCGTTTATCCTCGCGTGCTGGCTGGTGCTCGCCAGCCGCAGGATGCTTCGGAAACCGCGCATGGACAGCCCCTTCGAATCCCCCTAGGCTTGCTCGAAAATCGACTCGGGCAGGATTTATGGACAGCAACAACGATTGGCGTCAGCGTCTCTACGTCATGGTTTTCCAAAGCGACACCGTGGCCGGGCGGCGGTTTGACGGGATCTTGCTGCTGATCATTCTGGCCAGCCTGGTGATCGTGATGCTCGACAGCATCGACCAGGTGCACCAGAACTACGCCGACGTGCTGGCCTATATCGAATGGGGCTTCACCCTGATCTTCGCCATCGAGTACGGCTTGCGCCTGTACTGCTCGCCCAAGCCGTTGCGCTATGCGTTCAGCTTTTATGGGTTGGTGGATTTGCTGGCCATCGTGCCTGGCATCCTTGCCCTGTATTACAGCGACGCGCAGTACCTGCTGATTATCCGCATCATCCGTATGTTGCGGATCTTCCGCGTGCTCAAGCTCAGCCCCTACCTCAAGCAAGCCAATTACCTGATGTCGGCGCTGCGCGGCAGCAAGCAGAAGATCGTGGTGTTCCTGGTCAGCGTGTGCACCCTGGTGACCGTGTTCGGCACCTTGATGTATGTGATCGAAGGCCCGGAACACGGGTTTACCAGCATTCCCAAGGGCATCTACTGGGCCATCGTGACCCTGACCACTGTCGGCTTTGGCGATATCGTGCCCAAGACCCCGCTGGGTCAGGTGATTTCGTCGCTGGTGATGATCACCGGTTACTCAATCATCGCTGTACCCACCGGGATTTTCACCGCCGAACTGGCCAGTGCCATGCGCGGCGAACAGCTGCAGACCGACTGCCCGGTGTGCCAGAAAAACACCCACGAACCCAATGCGGCATTCTGTTCGCGCTGTGGCAGCAATCTGTTTAAGAAAGTGGAATAAGCAAAGTTCTTTTTAATCTTTAAGCGACTATGCGGCCCCGGCTATAGTCGCTGGCATTGTGCCTGTCCCCTCTTCTCGAACAACAAGGAATGAGCAGTGAAAAAACGCCTTAGCGCCTCCCTCCTGGCCGCCGGAATTGCCCTGGCGAGTGCCGTGCAAGCCGCCCCCGTCACGCTGCTGAACGTGTCCTACGATGTGATGCGCGATTTCTACAAGGACTACAACGCGGCTTTCCAGAAACACTGGGACGCCGAGCACCCAGACGACAAGCTGACCTTGCAGATGTCTTTTGGAGGTTCAAGCAAACAGGCACGCTCGGTGATCGATGGCCTACCGGCTGACGTGATCACCATGAACATGGCCACCGACATCAATGCCCTGGCGGACAACGGCAAACTGGTGCCGGACAACTGGGTCACGCGCTTGCCGAATAACAGCGCGCCGTTCACCTCGGCCACGGTGTTTATCGTGCGCAAAGGCAACCCCAAAGCCCTGAAAGATTGGCCCGACCTGCTCAAGGACGGCGTGCAGGTGATCGTGCCCAACCCGAAAACCTCGGGCAACGGCCGCTACACCTACCTGTCGGCCTGGGGCTATGTACTCAAGAACGGCGGGGACGAAGAGAAAGCCAAGAGCTTTGTGGGCAAGCTGTTTAAACAAGCTCCCGTGCTGGACACCGGCGGCCGCGCCGCCACCACCACGTTCATGACCAACCAGATCGGCGATGTGCTGGTGACCTTTGAAAACGAAGCGGAAATGATCGCCCGTGAATTCGGCCGCGATCAGTTCGAGGTGATCTACCCAAGCGTATCCGCCGAAGCCGAGCCGCCGGTGTCGGTGGTGGACAAAGTGGTCGAGAAAAAAGACACCCGCGCCGCCGCCGAGGACTATCTGAAGTACCTGTGGTCGCCGCAAGGCCAGGAAATCGCCGCAAACAACTACCTGCGCCCACGTGACCCGGCGGTGCTGGCCAAGTACACCGACCGCTTCCCCAAAGTCGATTTCCTGTCGGTGGAAAAAACCTTCGGTGACTGGCGCACGGTACAGAAAACCCACTTCAATGATGGCGGCATTTTTGACCAGATCTACTCCGGTCAATAACTGAACAAACGCAGTAAAACTGTGGAAGGGGGCTTGCTGTGGTGAGCGGGCTTGCCCCGCGCTGGGCTGCGAAGCAGCCCCAAACCCAGGCACCTCGGTGTGTCAGCTAAAACCACATCGCCGGGAATGGGCCGCTTCGCAGCCCAGCGCGGGCGGTGCGACGATTCGACAAGCCCGATCACCACAGCAAGCCCCCTCCCGCAGAGTTATTTCAGCCTTTGAGACTTGTGTAGCCCCCTCCCACATTGGTTTTGCGCGGGGGCTGGGTAGATGTTTCAGAATGTATCATCAGCCGACATAAGTACTATCATTCCAAGCGGCCTACTCGTCGCTGAGCCTTGCATTTACCCTCGCAGGCCATCTTCCTTCGCTTTTATGAGAACACCATGAACGCTACCCCACACTCAACAAGCACCATGACCCGAGGCATGGTGATGCTGTTTGCGTTTTGCTGCGGCGCCATTGTCGCCAATATCTACTATGCGCAGCCGATCATCGAACTGATCGCGCCGGATATTGGCCTCACCCCCGCCATGGCCAGCCTGATTGTGTCCCTTACGCAAATCGGCTACGCCTTGGGCCTGTTCTTTTTGGTGCCCCTGGGAGACTTGCTGGAAAACCGCAAATTGATGATCGCCACCACTGTGGTGGCCATTGCCAGCCTGCTGGGCGCGGCGGTTACCGAGCAACCGAACCTGTTCTTGCTGGTGTCGCTGTTGATCGGCTTCAGCTCGGTGTCGGTGCAGATCCTGATTCCCCTGGCCGCGCACCTGGCGCCCGCTGAATCCCGTGGTCGGGTGGTCGGCAGCATCATGGGCGGGCTGCTGTTGGGCATTTTGTTGGCGCGGCCGGTGTCCAGCGTGGTCGCCGATCACTTCGGCTGGCGCGCGATGTTTATGGCTGCGGCGGCGTTGATGGTGTTTATCAGCGTGGTGCTGATGCTGACCATCCCCAAACGCCAACCCGATCACAGCGCCAGCTATGGCCAACTGCTGCGCTCGCTGGGCACCTTGTTGCGTGAACAACCGCTGTTGCGCCAACGCGCCTTTTACCAGGGTTGCCTGTTCGCCACCTTCAGTTTGTTCTGGACCGCGGCCCCGCTGGAGTTGGTGCGCAACCACGGCTTGAGCCAGACCCAGATCGCGATTTTCGCGCTGGTCGGCGCCATCGGCGCCATCGCCGCGCCCATCGCCGGGCGCCTGGCCGATGCCGGTCACACCCATCGCGCATCGTTGCTGGCAATGCTGTTCGCAGCGCTGAGCTTCCTGCCGGCCTTGGTGCATCCGCTGTACAGCGTGATCGGCCTGGCGGTCACCGGTGTGGTTTTGGACTTCTGCGTGCAGATGAACATGGTCCTCGGCCAGCGGGCCATTTACGCGCTGGACGCCAACAGCCGCAGCCGCCTGAACGCGCTGTATATGACCAGCATCTTTATCGGCGGCGCCTTCGGCTCGGCGATTGCCAGCAGCGTGTACGAACACGGTGGCTGGCTGGCGGTGATGCTGGTGGGCAGCGCGTTTCCACTGGTGGCGCTGCTTCGGTTTCTCAGTGCGTCACGTCAGGCCCCGGCGCGGGCTGCGGCCTGACGCGCAGCGGCTGACCCAGATTCAGGTGCGCTGGCCACGGGCGCCCGATGACTGAAGAAAGCTTTGCATCCATTGCATCAACAGGGTCAACGCCTTGACCAGCACGTCTCTGAACGTTGCGTTGCTGTCTGGGTTCACGTTTGGTGGTGGCGTGGGTGTCGGTTGCGGCACCACCCTGGGGAGGGGTTTGACTTCCGGCTGTTGCCCATTCCACAGCACATCCCCTGGGCTGATTCTGCCGATGCTGTTGACCTGGAAACCGCCACTGCCGGTGCCCTTCAGGTCGATCTGCAGGCTTGACCGGCCGGTGGCCGCATCGTGCTTGAGCACAGCCTCGCCTGCACGCCCGGTGAAACGTTCAGTGAATACCAGGGCGCTCAACCCGGCCTCCTTGAGCACGCCGGATACGTCGAGCTTGTCGGTGCCACTGGTGAAATCCTCGATCAGATCCGGTTGTTGAGGCGTGGAATCGCTGGCCTTGTCGTAGGAAAAAATATCCGCGCCGCCACCACCGCGCAGGGTGTCCGCACCGGCCCCGCCCTTGAGCCGATTACTGGCTTCGTTGCCAATCAACACATCGCGCCCGGCACCGCCGATGGCGTTCTCGACCGTGCAGCCCTTGGCGATGGACACATTGCCCTTCAAGCCACCCACGTCGGAAAACGATTCGGCGTTCAGATTGATCTTCTGGTTCTGGGAAAATCCGGAAAAGTCCAAGGTGTCTTCGCCCCCGCCATCCCACACGCAGAAGATGGGCTTGTCGGAGGCGCTGTTGAGGGTCATGGCTTCGCGCTCGCAGTTGGCATTGAAGCCATAGGTGGTGTCGGTATTGCGGGTTTGGTGATTAGCGCCGTACAGCCGTTGGGCCGCAGCGATGTCATCCATCATCGGCGCGCTGGGGTTGAGCATGTGGAAGTCATGACCCGCCTGGTTCCTCTCCGACCAGTAACTCATCACACTGCGCGCCTTGGTGTCTCCGGCATACACCGCGCCCCGCTGGTAATCACCACCGCCGTTGTAGTTGCCTGGGTGCTGCAGACCGATGGCATGACCGATCTCATGCACGGCAGTCAGCGAAAAATGACTGCCCAATGCCGGGGAAGTGCTTTCCCTTAGCGTGCCGATGCGTGCCGTGGTACTGGCGGTGAAACGCGTGGGTGAAGTGGCGACGCCACGGTCGCTACGCGGGTCTCTTTTGATGTGGACCGTGCCGTCGGCCGCCGTTGCTCGCTCCTTGAACGTGATATTGGCCACGTCCTCCCAGGACTGTACGGCCTGGCGCACCCGGCGTTGCTGCGCGGCGCTGAATTGCGGGTCCACGGTGTAGGAAAGTTCAAGCCTCTTGTCGTTGTTGCGGTCGTGAAAGCGCAGATTATCGCGGGTGATTTGCTTACCGGCCTGGTCCGTGGTGTAGGTCGGTTTGTTGTTGGCGCCCACACCGAACGGGCCTGGGTCGGAAATAGGCAAAGTTTCAAGGGAGGGTTTAGCGACCACTCGATCAGCATGAATCATGGGGCAGTGCACTCACTCAGGTTAATAAACAAGCCGAACCCATCGGCATCGATTTATTAACGTCCCATGCCGACAAACCTTCGGAAAGTGCCGATTTGCTTCGCACTGCAACAGCGGGCTGTCGGGGTAACGCGCGCTAACTAAAGGAAGAGCCCCATTACACTTCTCACAATCGGACACAGACCGACCGTGCTGAAAAGCGCTTGAATCCACAGAAATAAAACAAACGGCTACACACCAACAGCCCTTGAACTACGCCCGTTGCCCATTAGCCGGGATACATCCGCTCAAACTACCGATGCCCTGCCGGCGTTCATGCACAGGCTGAATGCCCTTGCTCCAGGCAACACAGCAAACGCTCCACGGTATGTTCCAGCGGGCCGGAGTTATCCAGCAGCAAAAGCCCCGCGCCGTCACCGGCCAGCATCTGCGCCGTAAACCGGGCATTACGCGCCAGGCGCTTTTCAATATCCGCCAGTGTTTCCCGTCCCCGTGCCACCAGACGCTCGCGTAACACCGCCTGATCCACGGTCAGCAATAACACCAGCAACGTTGGATAGCGCTCGCGGGTCAGCGCCAGGTGCGCGCGCGAACCATTGACCAGTACATCCTCCCCCGCCGCCAGCCAGTCGTCGATCACCTTTGGAATGCCATAACACAACCCATTGGCCTGCCAGCTCAGCGCAAACGCCCCTTGCGCCTCCATTACGGCGAACTGTTCGGGGCTCACACCCTGCGCCGCCTCGCCTACCGCTTCCGCCGAGCGGGTAATCACGCGACGCACAATGCGGCAACCGCGCTCGGCCAGACGCGCACGCGCGGCCTCCAACAGGCTGTCCTTGCCCGAACCCGATGGGCCGATGAGATAGATCAACCTGCCTGCCATTGAAACAGCCTCTGCGTATATCACCAGCCGTATTGGGCGGCTGGCAGCACCTGGGAAATTGTCGCGAGACAGTATAGAGGGTGCGTAGAGACTCAAAGCAACGTATCAGTGTGAGGTGAGGTAGATACCTTGGGCCTCAAGCAATCGGATCCGCTGATAATCCGCAGCGATCACTGCTGGATCAGCATGTACCAGGTACACCGTACCTGGCTGGCTGAATACATCTTGCGTCGCGCCCAGGGGTTGTCCCTCCTCAACGTAGAACACCGCCTCAAAGAATGACGCCAGCTTGAGCAGTTCCTCCACAAACCGCGCCTTGTGGAAGTAGCCGTCAGTGCGATTGATCAGGCACACATTGTAAGTACGCTGCAGGCGCTGATAATCGAAGTCCCTGGCCAGCAACTGCGCGAATGCCTCGGGTTCGGTGATGGACAACACCACCGCCTCGATCTGCCCCAGCCCGGTGGTCTGACGGGATACGCCAGGACGAAGAATGCCATCGGTACGCGCGGCGATTTCCACCAGTTTGGGCCCTTCGTCGGTGAACATGACTTCCGCGTGGCTAGGGCCGTTGCGGATGCCAAGGCACTGCACCACGGCGCGGGTGTATTCCACCAACGGCAAATAGAGTGGCGAGTCTGGCCCGATCAGTTCATCGATGTCATAAAGAATGCCGCCTCTCGGGGCGCGCTGTTTTTGATAGCGCACCACCTCGGTGACCAGTTGCTGGCCATCGACGGAAACCATGTTCACCACATACTCCAGGCCGGCCAGATACTCCTGAATCAACACCTGCGTATTGCGGCCGTTCAACCGGTTCACCGTGCCCAGCAGCGTTTGCACCGCCGCCTCGCAGGCCGGCAAATCCTCGCAGATAAACACCCCATCTGCCCCCGCGCTGTCGAGCGGCTTGACCACCACAGGAAAACGCCCGTGGGCGTTGATCCAAGCATGTGCAAGGGCCCAACTGTCGGCAACGCACTGTCGTGCTACGGGCAATTGCGCCTGGGCGACCGTTTCGATCATGGCGAACTTGTTTCGACGGGCATGGGTGTTATCGAAGTCATTGCGATACGGTAACTGAAGGCGCTCGTTCAACTGATCGGCGAGCAGCACACCGGTTTCGGCACCGGCGATGATGAACTGGGGCGCGAAATGCTCAACGCTGGCGAGCGTCGTGACGACGTCGGTGTGCACAATCATGCGGTCATACAGCGAGTGATCTAAGCCCCTATAGTAGTAGTCATCGAGATTGGCTGACGACGCCACATGCATCAATCTGCAGCCTCTCTCGAACAAGCCTTTTGCTACGCATTTCCCGGATGAAAAACCATCCACGACGACCACCGTGATCATGCTGCCTCCCTCCTCATTGCATATAAGGCCCGGCCCGACAGCAACAACACGATGACGCAGACGGACGCGACACTGGCCAGCGAAAAAATCACGCGATCGTCCAGGTACTGGAGTAACAACACGAACACTGGAAGGGTCAGCAACACCAGGGACACGTGGATCGGCGAGAGGCAATAGATGGTTTTCTGGATCAGGTAGATCGGCAGCAAATGCCCAGCGACTACCAGAACCACCATGGGCGCGATCAACCCGGACTCGAGGTAAAAACCTGTGCCTGTCAGAGGAAGCGCCAGCAGGCACACCACGATCATCGCAATATTTCTGACAGCCAGGATTTCATGAACCGACCACTGCAGAGCAAACATCCGCTTTGAAAAAACCGTGTACATCACCGTACCCAGCGCGCACATCAATACACTGGAGACCCCGAGCAAACGCTCCCCGATCGTGGCGGTTTCCACACCGCTCACACCCGCCAAGGAGTTGGATAGCATGATCCCCACTGAGGCGAGCACCAGGCACGCTATCAGCGCATCCGCAAAAGCAACTTTCGCGCTGCTTTTATCGAACCAGGAAATAACCAACGTAAGCGCCGGACCGCAGGCCACCGAAGCGACACCAACAACGGCCGGCTCCAGATAACGCAGGGCGTAAAACAGGCCGCCCCAGTTGAGCAAAACTGCGACGTTCACTACCAGTACGCGGTCCCAATCGGCTTTGACTCTGGAACAAAAAGAAGCCGGGTCATGAAAGAGCGCGACTGCCAGGAACAGCGCAGAAGACGCTATAAAGCAATAGAAAATGACCAGCAACGTGTTAAGCGTTTGCGTGACGAAGCCCACGTATACGTCGAACGCAGCACTTAGCAGGCAGAACAGCAATCCGAGAAAAACGCCGTGCTTTTGCATCGCACTTCACCTGGGAGGCAGCAAGTGCTTCAACTTAACAAAACAGCAGTCGGGTCAGTACTGACCAAACGGATAGGTAAACCGGCGGTACATGAGCGCACCTTGCCTGGATATCTAGAGGGATCCACTTAGGGAGGGGGCTTGCCCCGATAGCGGTGCGTCAGTGGTAGATAGGCTGACTGATACATTGCTATTGGGGGCAAGCCCCCTCCCACAGTGGATTTCAGGTGCTTGGAGGAATGGATTTCAAGATAAAAAGGCGACCCTTGAGGTAATGCCAACCAGTTAAAGCTCAATTAGTTACTTTCTGCACAGGGCTGTCTTGAAGAGCTCCGGAATCATTGGCACTGATTTTTTTGTCAGTGCCCATCTAGCCTTAACTGAGTGGCATTGACCCGAAGGTCGCCTTTTGTCACTGCGCGTGCTGCTTACTCAACCCCAGAGGCACGCCTTGCAAGTAGGCTTTTGATATCGAAAAAAATGACCAGAAGAGCTTTTTCATATATCACGTTACAAGCAGAGAACGCCCTTGCCACACCGCAAAACCAATGAGTAGCGCGCCACTGATACGATTGATCATGTTGAAATCGGAATGATCAATCAACTTGGTCCTAATGATGCTGCCACCTGCCACATACACCATCTGACCTACAAATGAGCCCACCAGAAACCCAGCCAGGCTCAGATAAAATTCGATGCCTTCAAATAGCGCCCCTCTGGCGAGCGCATAAGACGAGATGGTTACGATGGTGAGGGGATTGGTCAAGGTCAACAAGAACACCGGAATAAATCCCGCTGACTTATTGAGTCGGGTCAACGATATACGCTTTCCAAAGATAATAGCGCCTAGAAAAAATAGATAGGCGACTCCTATCCAGCTCAGTATCTGCTCATGGGCAATCCAAAACATTTTAATTGTCTGTAATCCGGAAAATGCGACAGCTGCAAAGATAGTATCTGCAACTGCCGCACCTAAGGCTCCAGGCAATGCGCTGACAAATCCGCGCGCAATAGTTTGCCTAATTATCATTAGCGCTATTGGGCCAAAGCTTATAGAGAGCACCACAGCGAATGCGGTGGAGCTCACAAAGTCCCCCATCTAACCCCGAACCTCAATAAACATTTTTTTCGTTGCCTGACAGTGCGGGCAACGAAACTCATCCCCTATCTCATCCCAGGCCGTACCTGGCACTATATTCATTAAGGGTTCACCAGTGCTCTCCGAATATAGATAGTGACAAATCTGACACTCATAGGATTTATCCATATTAGCAACCCTCGCTTCATAATTTCAGGCAAGCCGACGATTTAACGCGGCAAACATTTGCTCAAAACCGTCCATAAACGCCAGCGCTCCGCGCATGGCTTGTGGAGCAATATTTGGATGCTTTTCCAAGTATGAAATCATTATTTCCCGACCGGTTGCGACGTGCATAGGTTCTACCTCGCAATGAATGGCGAAGAATGCTAAGACGGGATCATCCTCATCGACTAACCCGTACTCTTCGGCGTACTTTTGGAATCCCTTCAGAAAAATCTGAAACTCTCGCGAGGAGGTCATTTCAGAAGCCAAATGAAACCCCAACGCCTCACCTAAATACTCTGATCGATACATTCGATGGGTGTTGTTTCCCATTGCGGTACCTTCAGGCAGAATGTACTGCGGATTAAACAGTTCGGTGTCTGAGAGTCCTAGATGAGTGGTAAGCTGCTTGAACATCTGATGATGGGTTGGCAGCATATGTTTGCTGTGTTGATGCAGACCGTATTCATCCACAGAGGCGTAAAGGATATGGGCTGCTTTAGCAGTACCATTCCACATATCTTCTTTGATCCACTCATCTGTAACACGCGCAGCCAATGCGACAATCCCCGCTGGAACGTCCTTGAAAAAAGCCCATATAGTTGCGAAGAACAACGCCATTTCTGGACGTGAAAACGGTCTAGAAAAAATAATTCCGCCAAACTTCTCAAGTTCACTCATAGCAGGGTGATGCACTATTTTATTAGCAACTTCATTATAGCCAGCTTCGCAAACCCTATATATTTCATCGCGACCTAATCCTGCACTTGATCCGAGACCTGTAGTACTTTCAACATTCATGACTTTATCCCGATTTTTATGAAATGGATTTCAGTCTGCTTGCAAAAGCATTAAGCACAAATTATTTACCGACTTTCAATTTTGTCAACTCATAAAAACAATCCAGCTCAAAAAAAGTCAAAACCACCAAACTAGAGCCTTCGTCGCTTAGCACCAACTAATAAACATAGTTTAATTAAAACTATTCACTTACATCCAACAACGAAGGATACTGAAAGAATCTTCTCGTTATTGAGAGTGATTTTTCCTACATCATATAAAACTTAAGAAAGATTCCATCTAACGCTCCCTGCTTCGGCACCGAAACGACCTGAACAGTGGCAGCGCGCTTCTGGAATCGGCGATTGCGTATCACTGGGTCGAATACTTGCACGGCAAAGCTGCAGGCAGGTGTCAAGTAACGCAGCGAAAGTGGCTCCTAACGTGATGGATAAGGAAATAGTGTGGATGGGGCAGTGTGTTTGGAAGAACAAATTTCGCAGACAAGAAAAAGGCGACCCCAAAGGTCGCCTTTTGTCACTGCGCGTATTGCTTACTCAACCCCGGCGGCACGCCGTGCACGTCCGTCTCCTCCCATGGCCCGTTGGGGCTGATGGAGCGGCTCCAGCCGTTGCTCCAGCGGTAGTAGGTGCGCTGGCGGTAGAAGGTGTCGGGTTGTTCGTCCAGCACATACACCTGCATCTTGCCGTCCCAGTGGCTGGCGGCGCCCGGTGGTGGGGCGAAGGTCGGGGACTTGGTTGGCAGCGGCTTTGGCGGCGGGGTTACCGGGCCGGGCGGTTTGGTGCTGGGCTGGGTCGATGGGCCCGACGGCGGGATGGTCGGGCCGGTCGGCGCAGGCGGTGGCCGGTGGACCGCACAAGCGCTCAGGCCCAATACCAGGCTGAGCAAGGTGATACGTGCGAATGCGGTCATGGCGTTTCCTCGAATTACTTGTCCGGACTGTCGATGGTCAGCTGCTGCAACGCAGTGGTGGAGCTGGCCAGGGGTTGGCTGCGGCCGATCCACTCGCCGGCGGTCGGTTGACCAGCCCGGGATATGCGCGCAACCAGTTGGACTTCGGGGAAGTTGGACAGTTTCAACTGCGGCATCATCGCGTCGGCATCGCCCAGTTCGACGGTGATCGGCAACTCGGCCACGGTGACGCGCTTGGCCGCCAACGGCGCCGGCGGGCCACTCACGGCACGGGCGAAGATAAACACGCTGTCGCCTGGCAGGGCCTTGGCCTTTACGTCAGCGGACACATCCACGCGCACTTTCAAGGTTGCCGCCTTAGGCGCCTGGGCGACGGTGCCGCCACTTTCCTTGAGTTTTTGCGTGGCGCGGTCGATGCCGCCTTGCAGCGCGACGCGGGAATTGTCTTCCGGCGGCAGTTGCGCGAGTAGACGCCCCCAGTAGTCGATAGCGTCCTGATAGCGCTCGCCTTCAAACGCGGCGATGCCGAGCAAGCCGAGGCTGGTGACTTCTTTCGGGTCGAGCTTCAACGCCTCGTCCGTCAATGCCTGGATCTTCGGCGACCATTGTTTGTTGTCGGCAAAATACTGGGCCTGGGCCCACTGGCCGAGCAGTTCCGGCTGGCGACCGGCCAGGGCCACGGCGCGCTCGAAGACCTTGGCCGCATCGGCGGAGCGATCCTGGGCCATGTAGGCGCGACCGAGCAAGTACAGGCCTTCGGCCGAATCCGGCTGGGCGGCGGCGGCGCGCTCCAAACGCTGGGTCATGTCTTGCAGCGACACCGGCGGCTGGGAGAATTCGCGGGTCAGTTCCACCTTGTCGCTGGCACCAAAGTGCAGGTACAAGCCCAGGCCCAGAATCGGCACCAGAAACGCGGCCAGCAACGGCAGCGGTTTACCCAGACGCGATTCGCGGGGGGCTTCCACGCCTTCGGTGTCGGCCAGCAATTCGCGGGCGGCTTCGGCGCGGCCGGTGTCGAGTTGCGCGGCGTCGAGCACGCCTTCGGCCTGCTGGGTTTGCAGTTCGGCCACGCGCTCTTGGTAGAGCGCCACATTCAGTGCGGTGCGATCCTCCTCGCGCTGGGCACGGCGGCCACGTAACACAGGGATCAACAGAAAACTCAGGGCAACCAGAAGCAGCAAGCCTGCTGCGAGCCAGAAATCAATCATCAGAGGTTTTGTCCAGCAAGTGGTCGAGACGTTGGCGCTCTTGAGGGGATAGCGCGTCGGAGCCATCGGTGGGCGCGGCGCGGCGACGGCGGACGATCACAGCCATTACCACCACACCGGTCAGCAACAGCGCGGCGGGGCCAAACCAGAGCAGCGCGGTCTTGCCGGTCAGCGCCGGTTTGTAACGCACAAAGTCACCGTAGCGGTCGACCATGAAGTCGATGATCTGCTGGTTGTCCTTGCCCTCCCCCAACATGCGGAAGATCTCTTTGCGCAGGTCAGCAGCGATGGGCGCGTTGGAGTCGGCAATGTCCTGGTTCTGGCATTTAGGGCAGCGCAGTTCTTTGGTCAGGTCGCGAAAACGCTCACGCTCGGCGTCATTGGCGAACTCATAGGTGTCGATGGCGGCGTGGGCCACGCCGGCCAAGCCAAGTGCCAGTACGGCAGCGGCTAACAGGCGCTTCATGGCTTAGCCTCATCAACCAGCGCCTGGTACTTGGCGGCCAACTGCTCGCGCCATACCACTTCGTCGATCACCCCGACGTACTTGTCGCGGATCACGCCCTTGGCATCGATGAAGAAGGTTTCCGGAGCGCCGTAGACGCCCAGGTTCAGGCCGAGATTGCCGTCTTCGTCGCGGATGTCCAATTGGTAGGGGTTGTGGAACTCGGCCAGCCATTTAAGCGCCGCCGCGTTGTCATCCTTATAGTTGATGCCGTAGATCACCACGCCGCGCTCGGCCAGTTTGTTCAGCACCGGATGTTCCACGCGGCATGAGATGCACCAGGTGCCCCACACGTTGACCAGCGCTGGCTTACCCAGCAGGTCGGCACGGGTCAGGGTTTTATCGCCCTGCACGGTAGGCAGGGAAAATTCCGGGAACGGCTTGCCGATCATCGCCGAGGGCAGTTCGGCCGGGTCCAGGTACAAGCCGCGATACAGGAAGACCGCCACCACCAGAAACGCCGCCAGCGGCAACACCATTAACCAACGCTTCATACCGCCGCTCCTTGCAGGCCGAGCGCTTCACGCACGCGGCTTTTGACCTTGACCCGATAACGCCGGTCCAGCGCTGCCAGCAAACCACCGAAACCGGTGAGCAGGCCGCCGAACCAGATCCAGCGCACGAACGGCTTGACGTGCACGCGCACCGCCCACGCTCCCTCGCCCAGCGGTTCACCCAGGGCCACGTAGAGGTCGCGGGTGAAACCGGCGTCGATACCGGCCTCGGTCATCATCGAACTCTGCACGGTGTAGAGGCGTTTTTCCGGGTGCAGCACGGCGATTTCCTTGCCGTTTCGGACGACGCGCACGGTGCCTTTGTCTGACGTGAAGTTCGGCCCTTCGAAGTGCTTGGCGCCTTCGAAAATAAAGTGGTATCCGGCCAGGTCCATGGATTCGCCCGGTGCCAGGCGCAAGTCGCGCTCGGCGCTGTTCTGGCTGGAAAGCACTACGCCGAGGGCGCACACGGCAATGCCCAGGTGCGCGATCTGCATGCCCCAGTAGCTGCGGGTCAACGTCGGCAACCCTTTGATCAGGCCTTTGTGGCGGGTTTTGTCGACGATGTCGCGCACGCCGGCCAGCAGCACCCAGGCTGCCAGCAGGAACGTGGCCAGCACCGCCCAGTTGAAGTCGCCGTAGGCGATGCCCGCGATCACGGCGAGGGCCACGCTGCCCAGCAACACCGGCATCAACATGCCGAGCAACCATTTCACCGGGGTGTCTTTCCAGCGCACCAATACGCCGACCGCCATCACCACCATTAACAAGCCCATCAACGGGATAAACAAGGCGTTGAAATACGGTGGACCCACGGACAGCTTGGCGCCGCTCAACGCATCCAGCACCAGCGGGTACAACGTGCCGAGCAGGATCATCGACGCGGCCACCACCAGCACCAGGTTATTGCCCAGCAGCAGGGTTTCCCGCGACCACAGGTTGAAGCCCACCTGGCTCTTGACCACCGGCGCGCGCAGGGCGAACAGGGTCAGCGAACCACCGACCACGAACAGCAGGAATATCAGGATGAAGATGCCGCGCGCCGGGTCGGACGCAAACGCGTGCACCGAAGTCAGTACGCCTGAACGCACAAGGAAGGTGCCCAGCAGGCTGAGGGAAAAGGCCGCGATGGCCAGCAGCACGGTCCAGCTCTTGAACACACCGCGTTTTTCGGTGACCGCCAGGGAGTGAATCAGCGCGGTGCCCACCAGCCATGGCATGAACGAGGCGTTTTCCACCGGGTCCCAGAACCACCAGCCGCCCCAGCCAAGTTCGTAGTAGGCCCACCACGAACCAAGGGTGATGCCAATGCCGAGGAAAGCCCAGGCGACGATGGTCCACGGCCGCGACCAGCGTGCCCACGCCGCATCCAGCCGCCCGCCAAGCAAGGCGGCGATGGCAAAGGCGAATGCCACGGAGAACCCCACGTAGCCCATGTAGAGCATCGGTGGGTGCACAATCAGGCCGATGTCCTGCAACAACGGGTTGAGGTCATGACCGTCCGCCGGAACTTGCGGCAGGATACGGCTGAACGGGTTGGAGGTGATGATCAGGAACAGCAGGAAGCCGATGCTGATCATGCCCATCACGGCCAGCACGCGGGCCAGCATGATTTGCGGTAACTGGCGGGAAAACACCGACACCGCGAAGGTCCAGCCGCCGAGGATCAGCGCCCACAGCAGCAATGAACCTTCGTGGGCGCCCCACACGGCGCTGAACTTGTAGTACCAAGGCAGTGCGCTGTTGGAGTTATTGGCGACATAGGCGACGGAAAAATCGTCGGTCATAAAGGCGTACGTCAGGCAACCGAAGGCGAACAGCAGGAACGCAAACTGCCCCCAGGCAGCCGGCTGCGCCAGGCTCATCCACAGACGATCGCCGCGCCAGGCACCGAGCAACGGCACCACGGCCTGAACGATCGCCAGGCACAGCGCGAGGATCATCGCCAACTGGCCCAGCTCGGGAATAAACAGTGCGGACGTCATGGCTTAGCCCTCCTTCGCGGGTGCAGGGGCGGACTGGCCGCTGTCTTTCAAGGCTTTGGTGACTTCCGGCGGCATGTACTTTTCATCGTGCTTGGCCAGCACTTCATCGGCCACCACTACGCCGTCGGCGTTGAGTTTGCCCAGGGCGACGATGCCCTGGCCTTCGCGGAACAGGTCCGGGAGGATGCCGCGGTAGGTGATGGTCACGGCCTTGTTGAAGTCGGTGACCACGAAGGTGACGTCCAGGGAATCGCCGGAACGCTTCAGCGAGCCTTTCTCCACCATCCCGCCGGCACGGATGCGTGTGTCCAGCGGCGCTTCGCCATTGGCGATCTGGGTCGGCGTGTAAAACAGGTTGATGTTCTGCTGCAAGGCGCTCAAGGCCAGGCCCACGGCAATGCCGACGCCCACCAGGATGGCAAGGATGATCAACAGACGCTTTCTACGCAGCGGATTCACTTATCGGTCTCCCGGCGCAGACGACGCGCCTCTTGTTGCAGGTAACGCTTGCGCGCCAGGATCGGCGCGACGACGTTGAGGGCCAGCACCGCCAGGCAGATGCCATAGGCCGTCCAGACATACAGGCCGTGATGGCCCATGGCGAGAAAATCGCCGAAAGAACTGAAACTCATCCCCGCGCCCCCAGGCAGCTTTGCACTTCGGCCTTGACCCAACTGGCGCGGGCCTCGCGCTTGAGCACTTCAAGGCGCATGCGCATCAGCAGCACCGCGCCGAAGAAACAATAGAACCCCAGCACCATCAACAGCAGCGGCGCCCACATTTCCACGGGCATCGCCGGTTTTTCCGTGAGGGTGAAGGTGGCGCCCTGGTGCAGGGTGTTCCACCACTCCACCGAGTACTTGATGATCGGAATATTGATCACACCGACGATGGCCAGTACCGCGCAAGCCTTGGCGGCGCTGTCACGATTGCTGATCGCATTGCCCAGCGCAATCAGACCGAAGTACAGAAACAGCAGGATCAACATAGACGTCAGTCGTGCATCCCACACCCACCACGAGCCCCAGGTGGGTTTGCCCCAGATGGCGCCGGTAACCAGCGCCACGGCGGTCATCCACGCGCCGATGGGCGCGGCGCATTGCAGGGCCACGTCGGCCAGTTTCATCTTCCATACCAGCCCGACAATGCCGCACACCGCCAGCATCACGTAGCAGGACTGGGCCAGCAGCGCGGTGGGCACGTGGATATAGATGATGCGAAAGCTATTGCCTTGCTGGTAGTCCGGCGGCGCGAAGGCCAGGCCCCAGACCAGGCCGATGCCGATCAGCACTGCGGCGAAGAGGCTCAACCACGGCAGCAATTTACCGCTGATGCCATAAAACCATTTGGGCGAGCCGAGCTTGTGAAACCAGGTCCAGTTCATTGCTGTTTCCGTCACGGTTACCGCTTGTCGTGGCAAGCAGCTTAGGGTCTTTACTGGCGAAGGCATAACGCCCGGCCAGACCTCATTATTCGCCGACGCTGATCTTCAGGCCGGCGGCTATCGCAAAAGGTGTCAGGGTTACCGCCAGGGCGGTCAGGCTGCCAAGCCACAGCAGGTAACCGGTTGCCGGCATGCCCATGAGCGCGGCTTGCAAGGCACCGCTGCCGAGGATCAATACCGGGATGTACAACGGTAGAATCAATAACGCCAGCAACAGCCCGCCGCGCTTCAAACCTACTGTCAGCGCCGCGCCCACCGCCCCCAGCAGGCTAAGGACCGGCGTACCGAGCAACAGGCTCAGCAGCAGGATCGGCAGGCATTCGACGGGCAAACCCAGCATCATCGCCAGCAGCGGCGAGAGCAAGACTAGCGCCAAGCCGGAAAAAGCCCAGTGTGCCAGTACCTTGGCCAACACCAGAAGTGGCAGGGGGTGCGACGAAAGGACCCACTGTTCCAGAGAACCGTCTTCGAAATCACTGCGAAACAGCCCGTCCAGCGAGAGCAGGACGGACAAAAGCGCCGCTACCCACACCAGTCCCGGCGACAAGGTTTGCAACAGTTTAGTCTCGGGACCGACCGCCAGCGGGAACAGCGCAATCACGATGGCAAAGAACACCAGCGGGTTGGCCAATTCAGCCGGGCGGCGGCACAGCAAGCGCGCTTCGCGGGCGACCAGCAAGGCGAACACACTCATAGCGACCACCGCCCCAGGTCCAACTCACGGTAACCGGCGGGCACCCGCGTCAAACTGTGGTGCGTGGTGAGCAGCACCAGACCGCCCTGCTCGCAATGCCGGGCCAGGTGTTCTTCCAATTGGGCCACGCCTTGCTTATCCAGGGCAGTGAAAGGCTCATCGAGAACCCACAGCGGCGCGCCCGGCAAATACAGGCGCGCCAAAGCGACACGGCGCTGCTGGCCGGCGGACAACGTGTGGCAAGGCACGTCTTCAAAGCCTTTAAGGCCGACAGCGGCCAGCGCCTGCCAGATCGCCTCGCGGGACGCGGGGTGATGCAGGGCGGTGAGCCAGCTGAGATTTTCTTCGGGGGTCAGCACATCTTTGATACCGGCGGCATGGCCAATCCAGATCAGATTGCGCGCCAATTCGCCGCGCTGCTCATTAAGAGGCTTGCCGTTGAGCCGCACTTCACCGGCCGTAGGTTGCATCAACCCGGCCAGCAGGCGCAGCAGGCTGGTCTTGCCACTGCCGTTGGGGCCACTGACCTGCACCATGTCGCCGGCCGCCAGCCGCAGTTCGAGGTGCTCGAACAGCAGGCGCAGGTCGCGTTCACAGGCAAGCGCTACGGCTTCAAGAAGAGGGCTGGTCAAAAGATCGCGGGCCTTTACGGTTCAAGTCGGCGGTGCAGCGGCCGTTAAAGAGAAATGCACAATAACGGCTTTGGCGACCGATTTTAGAGAGCTGGATCAAATAGTTGTGAGGTTTTTACCGCTCTCTTTGCAGACGGGCGGCATTATACATGCGATGCCCTACTCTAAAGAGGGCAATTTCCCCAGAGACGGCGCACGCAATGACCGGTGAGATCAACCTTCCTACGTTACCTGCCAGCCCGGCGAGCGGCGTTCCATCGCTGCCGGCGGCCGGCGCACTGCTTAAACTGCTGGAGCCGCAGACAGGGCTGATCGACCCGGGGAAAACCGCCAATGCGGAAGTCATCGCCCTCAAACAAGGCGGCGAGGCTTTCCAGTTGCTGCTCAAGCTGACCCTCGATGGCGGTCGCCAGACCCTGGTGCAAGCCAGCAGCCCACAGCCGTTGCCCCTGGGCAGCAATGTGGCGGTCAGTCAGACGGCTGCAGGCAACCTGACCTTGAGTCTGCAGCAAGCGTTGAGCGCCAACGTCGCCGCCCTGACGCGCATCGATACCAGCAAAATCCCCGAAGGCACGCTGCTGCAGGCCAAGGTGCTGACCACCCAGGTGTTGCCCCAGGGCACCACACAGCCGGCGATCTACCGCTCGCTGGTCACAGTGCTCAACAGTGCCATGGCCGGCGCGACGCTGACCGTGGAGAGCCCGCAGCCGTTGCGCGTCGGCAGCCTGCTCAGCGCGGTGGTGCAGAACGCGCAAACCTTGAATTTCGTGCCGTTGAGCGGGCTCAAGGATCAGTTGGCCGTCACGCAACAGCTGGCGACCCAGCAAAGCCGCCAAGGTTCGCTGGATGCAGTGTTCAACGCGTTGCAGAACTTACCGCGTGAGGGCAGTACCTCGGCGGACCTACGCGCCGCCGCCGACCGTCTGCTGGCCGCCCTGCCGGACCTGGCCCAGGTGAGCAACCCGAAAGTGCTGGCCCAGGTGATTCAGAACAGCGGCGCGTTTTTGGAGGCCAAACTGCTGGCCGGGCAGAACCCGCAGGTACCGCCCCTGGATATGAAAGGTGCGCTGCTGCGGTTGGTCGCCGACCTGGTCCCCGCCCTGCCCGCCAGCACCAACCTGAATGCCATCCTGGCAGCCAACACCCTGGCCCAGATGCTGCCGAACTTTGTGCGCAGCCCGCTGAATACCTTGGGGCAAGTCAGTGCACGGCAGGCACCGGTAAGCTTCCCGCTGCCCGAACGCCTGATGGGCAAGCTGGAGGGCGAAGGCGATCTGGAAAACCTGCTGCGCCTGGCCGCCGGGGCGATCTCGCGCTTGCAGAGCCATCAGTTGTCGAGCCTCGAACAAACCGGCACTACGGCCGATGGCCGCCTGCAAACCACCTGGCAGTTGGAAATCCCCATGCGCACCCTGCAGGACATCGTGCCGTTGCAGGTCAAGTTCCAGCGTGAAGAACCGGCGCCGGACAAGGATCAGCCCGAACGCAAAGCCAATAAGGACGCCAAGCAGATGCTCTGGCGCGTCGAGCTGGCCTTCGACATGGAACCCCTGGGCCCATTGCAGGTGCAGGCGCAGTTGAGCCAGGGCAAGTTGTCGAGCCAACTGTGGGCGACCCGACCGTTTACCGCGAGCCTGATCGAAAGCCATTTGGGCAGCTTGCGCGAGCGCCTGGTGACCTCGGGCATCAACGTCGGCGACCTCGACTGCCACCTTGGCACGCCGCCACGAGGCCCCAAGACAGGCCTGGAACAACGCTGGGTGGACGAAACCGCATGAAGACCACCGAATCATCTCGCCAGGCGATTGCCCTCAAGTACGACGGCCAGCAGGCGCCGACGCTCACCGCCAAAGGCGATGATGCCCTGGCCGAAGCCATCCTCAAGCTCGCGCGGGAAAATGAAGTACCGATCTATGAAAACGCCGAGCTGGTAAAACTGCTGGCCCGCATGGAATTGGGCGACAGCATTCCCGAGGAGTTGTATCGCACCATTGCCGAGATCATTGCGTTTGCTTGGACATTGAAAGGCAAGTTCCCGGTGGGATTTGACCCGCATGCGGGCCCGGTGGAGCGGGATGTGACCGAGCGTGGCGATGACTATTGACTCAGCCGGGGACGACACCCGTCAGCACTCTCGATGCGATTGATGTGACAACCGGCTTGCGTTGGCTATGCTGCTCCAAGGCTTGTTTGAATGTCATCCCCATATAGGCACTGAGCACCGAGCGAAACGCGTTTGCAGGCTCGTCGGCGAGCGGTGCTGTAAAGGTATCAATGAAGTGCGTGTCGATGACGGTATCGCGGACGCGGTCTATCTCCGCCTTAATCGCGTCTTTATCCCGAGCGGTGAGGCTGTCGAATATCGCTTGATCCTTGACCACTATCGCTTTGCTATTGGGTTCCAACTGCGCGACGAGCACATTTTTCGTACCGTCCCATGCTGACAGTGAATACTCCTTGAGCAGCGACTGATTGTCTTTGACCAATGCCATAGTCTGGTTCCGGTGCTCCAGCCCCGCACTGAAAAACCGACTCAACACATCGAAGTTCATCACCGCCTCATCGGTACCCCGCTTGAGAATCCGGCAGCACAATGTGGTGAGGTCGACCTGTATGTCGTGAAAATTCAGGTTGGGCCCAGTCGATACTTTCGTCACGCCGGTGATTTTTTGCTTGACGTCATTTGGCCACAAATACAACGCATCCCGCGTCAGAGGCTGTGCAAGGCGCTTCTCCATGGACGCGGAAAACTGCTGAACCAACGCCACGGCTTGATCGTGCACCTGCATCATTCCTGTGCCCGGCATGCGGTCCTGAATCATGTTTTTAACCGCATCGGTGTTGAGCGAGAACTGGTCTTTGAGAAAGGTGGTTTTGCCCGCTGAGGGCGCGCCGCGCACGATTGATACATCTCGCGCCTTCGCAGGCGCCGGGTCCTGAAGGATGGACTGGAACTGCGCCAGGTATTTTTCTGCAACCTGGGTCGTCAGGTTTTTCAGAATGTTGACATTGAAGTTTTCCACCTCGGGCAGCCAGACGCCTTTTTTGGTCAACGCTTGCGCCAGCGTCGGCAGGCTTTTGTCGACTGCCGCCGGACTTGACCAGGCTTTGCGCTCATTGTCCTGAAGTTTTTGCAGCCCATCGGGGTCACGGGTCAGTGCCTGCCAGGAGGTAATAGTCGGGTCAGCGCGCATACACGCAAGCCGCTCAGAGAAAGTGTTCTCGGACAGCGGCCTACGAATCAGCTCATTCAAGAGCCCACGCGCATTGCTTGCGTCAATCGGCAAGGCAGAGGATGAACCAAGCCCTAGCGGCACAGCCGTCGATGAAGAATTAGCGGGTGTCCCAGGTTGAACCAGCATTTTCAGTCCTCCAGTTAACAAGAGCCTGGAAAAGTAACGTGCATGCTCGGGTTAGCTGATAGGACTTTTCCTCTTTGTACAATCTGCGCCGGTGGGCGGCGGGTCAGCCTAGTACCTCACTCAGGGGAATGAAATTGACTCGATCCCCCCTTGCCAAGGTGGTCTCTTCCAGCACCTCCACAAATCCTTCGGCCCACGCCGCGCTGCGCAGCACGCCGGAACTCTGGTTGCGATAGATGACCGCTCGCCCCTGCTCGATACGCCCGCGCAGGTACTCGCGGCGGTTGCCCGGCTTGGGCCATTCGAAACCCACCGGAACCTCGAAGCGCAACGGTGTCACGTCGAATACGCCTAGACGCCGCAGGATGTACGGGCGCGCCAAGAGCGCAAACGTCACCAGGGTAGACGCCGGGTTACCAGGCAGACCGATCACCGGCACACCGCGAAAATGGCCGACCGTCAGCGGCTTGCCTGGCTTGATCGCCAGCTTCCATAACGCCAGCTCGCCCTCTTCACGCAGAGCGATGCCGAGGAAGTCCGCCTCCCCCACCGACACGCCACCGGTGGACAGGATCAGGTCTACGCTGCCCAACCCGGCCAGACGCCCACGGGTCTGTTCCAGGTCGTCAGGCAGAATCCCGGCATCGATCACGTCACAGCCCATCCGCGCCAGCCAGCTGCACAGCACACGGCGGTTGCTGTTGTAGATCTGCCCCGGGCCGAGGGGCAAGCCCGGTTCGATCAGCTCGTCGCCGGTGGACAGCACCGCCACCCGCGGGCGACGCACCACGGCCAGGCCATCGCAGCCCAAGGACGCGGCCAAGCCCAGCTCGATGGGCCCCAGGCGCGTGCCCGCGTCGAGCACGGTTTCGCCGACGGTGGTTTCCTGGCCCTGGGGGCGGATGTTCTGGCCCGTGCGCAGGGGTTCGCTGAAACTCACCCGTTCATCGGCGTGGACCACGGCGTTTTCTTGCATCTCCACGCAATCGGCGCCGGCGGGGACCGGCGCACCGGTGAAAATCCGCGCGCAGGTTCCTGCCGCCATGGGCTGCGGCGCCTGACCGGCGAAGATACGTTGGCTAACCACCAGCGGCTCGCCGGTCCAGTCAGAGAGGCGCACGGCGTAGCCATCCATGGCACTGTTGGGCCAGGGCGGCAGGTCGAGGGTGGAGATCAGCGCATGCGCGAGTACGCGACCGTCGCAGCCGGCCAGGGGCAACGTCTCCTGCTCGCGAATCGGCGTGGCGTCGGCCAGGTCCAGCAGCTGTTGCAGCGCCTGCTCTACCGGCATGAGGGCGCCGGCCTTGCCGGGCTTACCCACGGGATTCACAAGGTTCAGCCAGTTTGAGGTGCGGGACGAAGTTGCACGGGCGATGGCGGTTGTCCAACTGCTCGGCGAGGATGCCGTCCCAACCGGTGCGCACCGCATTGGTGGAGCCCGGCAGGCAGCACACCAGGGTGCCGTTGGCCAGACCGGCCAGCGCGCGGGATTGCACGGTGGAGGTGCCGATATCGGCCACGGAGATCTGGCGGAACAGCTCACCGAAGCCGTCGACCTGCTTGTCCAGCAGACAGCTCACCGCTTCGGGGGTGCTGTCGCGGCCGGTAAAGCCAGTGCCGCCGGTGATCAACACCACTTGCACCACGTCTTCGGCGATCCAGTGGGCAACCTGGGCGCGGATCTTGTAGAGATCGTCCTTGAGCAGCACGCGCTCGGCCAGGCGATGGCCGGCGGCGGTCAGACGGTCGACGAAGACTTGGCCCGAGGTGTCGGTATCCAGGGTGCGGGTGTCACTGACGGTCAATACAGCGATATTCAGGGGTACAAAAGGCGCATCAACCTTGGCTTTCATGGCACGGTCCGGTTGTCGAAGGAACAGCCCGGTGTTATATCACAGGCCCTCCTTTGCTTGCCGCTGCGGAACCACCATGTCCTTTGATTCGTGCCCTTTGCCCTGTTCGATTCTATTGCTGTCCGGTGGCCGCGGCCAACGCATGGGCGGCCAGGACAAAGGCTTGCTAACCTGGCGCGGCCAGCCGCTGATCGCGCACTTGCAGGGCTTGGTGCGCGGGCTGACCGACGACTTGATCATCTCCTGCAACCGCAACCAAGACCGTTACGCGGCATACGCCGATCACCTGGTAAACGACGATAGCGCGGACTTCCCCGGGCCGCTCGCCGGTATCCGCGCCGGCCTCGCCGCCGCGCGCCATGAGCATTTGCTGGTGTTGCCCTGCGATGTGCCGCATATCGACGCGCGCCTGCTCGCCGACCTGCGTGACACGGCCCGACGCACCCCGCAGTCGCCGGTGATGGTGCGCCATGGGGAATTCTGGGAACCCTTGATCTGCATCATCCCAACGCACCTCAGGAACGCGGTAGAACAAGCCTGGCACGCTGGCGAGCGCAGCCCGCGCAAGATCCTCCTGCAACTGGGTGGCGTGGGCCTGGAATGCCCGGCGAATGATCCACGCCTGGCCAACTTGAACACACCCGAACTGTTGCACCAGAAGTCTGACGTGTCAGAATGAACTTTCGTACAAGGAACTTTGGCGACGCCTTACGCGTCACAAGGTCAGCAATTTCAAAGAATTCTCTTGGAGACACACCCATGACTCAACGGACCATCGCCGCTTTCATGCTCGCCCTGGGCCTCGCTACCCTCGCCGGTTGCGCCTCGCCTACCGTGATCACCCTGAATGACGGTCGTGAAATCCAGGCCGTCGACACCCCGAAATACGATGAAGATTCGGGCTTCTACGAATTCGAACAGCTGGACGGCAAGCACACCCGTATCAATAAAGACCAGGTTCGCACCGTTAAAGACCTGTAAGTCTTAAACGTTTGCCCACAAGGCCCGCCTCGCGCGGGCCTTGTCGTTTCCGGCGCTCACCAATCGAGGGTGATGCGGCTGCGAAAGTCGCGCGTCTGGCCGGTAACCGGGTCGACAAAACGCACACCCTGGGCCAGCAGTTTAAGTGGGTTGGCGTAGTCGTCCACGGCGTCCTTGAGCACGTCGGGGTAGAACGGGTCATTGCAGATACTCGCCCCCAGCGCGGTCATGTGCACGCGCAACTGGTGCTTCTTGCCGGTGACCGGGAACAGGCCGTAGCGCCATAGCTCGCCATGTTTTTCGCGAACCTCCACCGCGGTTTCGGTGTTGCTGACGCCGGGACCTTCCTGCATGCGAAAGAAGGGTTCACCGTCCACCAGACGACTTTTGTGCACCAAGGGAAAGGTGAGATCCGGCAGCGCGGGGGCAATGGCTTCGTAAAATTTATCGATCTTGCGCGTAGGAAACAGCTGCTGATACGCCGCGCGGCTGTGGGGGTTGGCCGAGAACAGCACCAGCCCCGCGGTGTGCCGGTCGATACGATGCAGGGGCACCAGCGACGGGTTGTCCAGGCGACGAATCAGGCGGCGCAACAGCGTCTGTTCGACGTATTCGCCGGCCGGGGTCACGGGTAGGAAGTGCGGTTTATCGGCCACCACCAAGTGTTCGTCGGCATACAGAATAGTTTCCTGCACCGGGATGACCTTTTCGTTGGGCACCTCGCGAAAATAGTAGATGCACAGGCCTTCCCTGTAGGCCAGGTCTTGCTGGATGGGGTCGCCATTGATGTCCAGCACGCGACCGCGAGCGATGCGGTCCAACCAGTGTTCGCGGCTGATCGCGGGGAAGTGCGTGCACAGACAGTCCAGCACCGTAGCCCAAGGGCCCGGTGGCAGATACAAGGTGCTGGCCTGGTGCTGGGACGCGGAAAAACCGGAAGTGGACATGAAGACGCTCGAAGCCTGGGAAAACCGGCGGGCATTATCCCGCATGGAGCGGGATCGAGCCTAGGGCGGATCTCAGGCCTTGGCTAATTCAGCGCGCAGGGTCGGCGAGGCACTGGCCGCTTCGGTGAATTCCTTGAGCCAACGCAACACGTCCACCGCCTCCCAACGCCCCGGATCGTAGAGGGCGTACAGCAAGCCTTGGTAACCCACCACGTCCAACTGCTTGTGATAGCCGGCACGCTGAAACAGCGCTTCGATCTCGGCAAAGCAGGTATTGAAATGCACTTTGTTGAACGGCGTCTTACCTTCCGTGACCAGACCGTCCAGGCGCAGCTCGTTCACCGCATCGCGCACGATGTCGGCGGACATGCGATTGACGCTGCTTTTCAGTTGTTCAACATTCACCACGGGCGTTCCCTCTATTCCATCGCTGTACAAACATACAGTAGCGTAATATTTGGAAACCCGCCATCGCCATGACGTCAGAGAACGAAGGCGACCACCTGGTCGGTGTCGAAGGGCCAGTCCAGTTCCGCGCCCGTGTCTGCCCGTCGAAGCACCGGAATCCGTAGACCGTAGACCTCGGTCAAGTCCTCGGGATCGGTGATATCCACCAACTCAACCTGCAACCCATGTTCGACGAGCGGCATGATTTCGGCTTCGGCAATCTCACACAGGTGGCAACCCAGGGTGCCGAACAGCTGGCATTCAGGAAGCATGACGAATGGGCCTGATCAGAATAAGGTGGGTCATTCTAAGCCTGCTTACCGAGGGTGGCGAGTTGTGCATGCCCCCCAAAAAGACCTGACCCAAGTCACCATGGCCTATAACTGATTCAGCCATTCTCGCGGCTTTTTGTCCGCTGACCCTGTAACGGAGAGGTTTGTGTTCGCCAACCTGCTGATCATTCTGGCGTCATCCCTGGTGGTGATCGCCCTGTTTCGCCGGCTGCAATTGCCGCCCGTGTTGGGCTATCTGTGCGTAGGCCTGGCCGTGGGGCCCACCGCGCTGGATTGGGTGAACGATAGCGAAGAGCTGCCCGATCTCGCCGAGCTGGGGGTAGTGTTTCTGCTGTTTTCCCTGGGCCTGGAATTTTCCCTGAACAAGATGCTCGCCCTGCGCCATGTGGTGTTTGGCCTGGGCAGCTTGCAGGTATTGGGGTGCGGCGCGCTGCTGGGGGCCACATTGATGCTACTGGGGGTGGCGCCCGGAATTGCGCTGTTGCTCGGCGCGGGGTTGGCGCTGTCGTCCACGGCCATCGTCAGCAAGGAGTTGGGCAGCCTTGGCGAGATTTTCAGCAGCCATGGCCAGAATGCGATTGGCGTGTTGCTGTTTCAGGACGTGGTCGCAGTGTTACTGCTGACGCTGGTGCCGGTGTTCGCCGGCAGCAGCGATCAGGCCTGGTACCTGGCGCTGCCGTTGACCTTGGGCAAGACCGTGGTGCTGTTTATCGGCCTGCTGCTTGCCAGCCGCTGGCTGTTGCCGCGCCTGTTCCGTGAGGTCGCCGCGTCCCACTCGGCGGAGCTGTTTGTGTTGCTGGCCTTGGTGATTGTGCTGCTGACCGCTTGGCTCACCCATTTGCTCGGCCTCTCCCCCGCCCTGGGCGCGTTCCTGGCCGGGATGTTGCTGGGTGAAAGCCATTACCGCCATCAGATCGAAGCAGATATCCGACCGTTTCGCGACATCCTGCTGGGCTTGTTTTTCGTCAGCATCGGCATGCTGATCGACCTGCAACTGTTCCTAAGCCACAGCCTGCTGATTCTCGGCATGACCCTCACGCTGATGCTGATCAAGGGCTGCGTGGTCGCGCTGCTGGTCAAACTGCGCGGCAGCGACATGGAAACCGCCTGGCGCAGCGGCCTGGCCCTGGCTCAGGGCGGCGAGTTCTGCTTCGCCTTGATGGCACAGATGCAGCAGAGCCGGCTGATCCCCGACCAATTCAACGGTCTGCTGCTCGCCGCAACGTTTTGCTCGATGCTGCTCACCCCCCTGCTATTGCGCGCCGCGCCGGCCATCGCCCTGCGCCTGCATCGCAAACCCAATCAGCAGGTTCAACTGGAGACCATCACCGCGCTCAATGCGCAGCTGCGCAACCATGCGGTGATCTGCGGTTACGGGCGTGTCGGCCAGTCCATCGGGCGCTTTCTGCGTCGCGAGCAACAAGCATTCATCGCTCTGGATGATGACCCGGAACGGGTTCAGGAAGCGGCGACCGAAGACAGCAGCGTGCATTACGGCGACTGCCGGCGCGGCGCCCTGCTCAGCGCAGTGGGCATAGAGCGCGCGCGATTGGTGGTGATTGCCGTAGATAACAGCGATGTCGCGCTGGTGGTGCTTAAAGAGGCGCGCCGTATCAACGCCCAGGTGCCGATCCTGGTGCGCACCCGCGATGATAGCCAGTGGGCCGAATTGAAAGCGGCGGGCGCCACTGAAGTGGTGCCCGAGTTATTGGAGTCGAGCCTGATGCTGGCCTCCCACGCCTTGCTCCTGCTGGGCCTGCCGGATCAACAGGTGCAGGCGCGCGTTGATGAAGTGCGGCAAAACCGCTATCGCCTGCTGCACGGCTTTCACGCACCGCCCAGCGACAACGATGAGGCGCCGATCAATCCTGACTGACCGCACCGATCTTGTGGATCGACAGGTCCGCGCCGTAGTACTCCTGCTCCTGGCTCAGACGCAGCCCGTGCACGCGCTTGATCACGCCGTACACCAACAGGCCGCCGCCGAACGCCACCGCCACACCGAGGGCGGTGCCGATCAACTGGCTGGCCAGGCTCACGCCGCCCAGCCCGCCAAGGGCCGTCTGGCCAAAGACGCCGCAGGCAATCCCACCCCACACGCCGCACAGGCCATGCAACGGCCACACACCCAGCACGTCGTCGATCTTCCAGCGATCCTGGGCCGCGATAAAACACCACACGAACAAACCGCCGGCCACCACACCGGTGACCAATGCGCCCACCGGGTGCATCAGGTCGGAACCAGCACAGATCGCCACCAATCCGGCCAACGGCCCGTTATGCAGAAAACCAGGGTCGTTGCGACCGATCACCAGGGCAGCCACGGTGCCGCCGACCATCGCCATCAGCGAGTTGACCGCTACCAGGCCGCTGACGCCGTTAAGGGTCTGCGCGCTCATCACGTTAAAGCCAAACCAGCCGACGATGAGGATCCACGAACCCAGTGCCAGGAACGGAATGCTCGACGGCGCGAACGCCACCAGCCGCCCCTCGCGATAGCGACCGTTGCGCGGGCCCAGCAACAACACCGCCGCCAGCGCCAGCCAACCGCCCATGGCATGCACCACCACCGAGCCGGCAAAGTCATGGAAACCGGCACCGAAAGTGCTCACCAACCAGGCCTGCAGGCCGAAATTACCGTTCCACACCACCCCCTCGAAAAATGGGTAAATAAACGCCACGATCAACGCGGTGGCACACAACTGCGGCGCGAATTTCGCACGCTCGGCAATGCCCCCGGAGATGATCGCCGGAATTGCCGCGGCGAACGTCAGCAGGAAGAAGAACTTCACCAGACCGTAGCCATGATCGGCACTGATCACCGCCGCCGGCTGCATAAAGCTCACGCCGTAGGAGATCCAATAGCCTATAAAGAAGTAAGCCAGGGTCGAGATCGCGAAATCGCTGAGGATCTTCGACAGCGCGTTGACCTGGTTTTTCTGACGCACCGTACCGACTTCCAGAAACGCGAAGCCGGCGTGCATGGCTAGGACCATGACCGCGCCGATCAGAATAAACAGGGTGTTGGAGCTATGGACGAGGGTGTCCACCGCACTTTGTAGAGTGTCCATGGAAGCTGGCAGGCCTATAGTCAGGGCAAAAAGCACCAAAGCGGTTCAAGCCAGAAATCCGCGCACTAAATTGGAACCGGCGGAACCACCCCTCTGTTGGGGGCATGAACCGCTTTAGCGCAGCGAACATCACGATAGGCCGTTGCCGACAGGGTTTTTCCGCGGGTTTGAGTGTTTTAGGGTAAGGTTTTTCAAGGCATTGGCCTTGACCGCCCGGATTCAGCGCAGGCCCTCGGGCCCGCGCACCAAGCCAAAGCAAAAGCTGTACCAGTCAATCGCAATGAACCTTCACCGACGCCGGTGACTCGAAACCACACGCACCGATCAGCCAATCACGGAGATACCCATGGCCAGAACCACTGCAAAGACTGCTCAAGAAATACTGATGGCGGATTTTCAAACCCTGGTCAGCGACACCGAAAAGTTGCTGGACGACACCGCTATCCTCGCCGGCGACCAGGCCGATGAACTGCGCAGCAAGATTCACGAGAGCCTGCTCAAGGCCCGTGAAACCCTGCAGTTGACCGAAGACTCCCTGCGCGAACGCGGCCAGGCGGCGGTCACCGCAACGGAAGATTACGTGCAGGCCAACCCTTGGCAGTCCATCGGTATTGCCGCCGGCGTAGGCTTTCTGATCGGTCTGCTGGCTACAAGGCGCTAAATTATGTCTATCGGCGAAAGCGGCTCGTCTACGGGCGCAAGTTCTACCTCACGACGCCTGGGCGCGGCCGTTCTAGGCTTGCTGCACAGCCACGTCGAACTGTTCGGCATCGAGTTGCAGGAACAGAAAGCCCGCACCGTCAGCCTGCTGCTGTTCGCAGGCCTGGCCCTGGTGTTCGCTTTGCTGTTGCTGGTGGGGTTGTCGACCCTGGTGATGATCCTGGTGTGGGACACCGGCTACCGCCTGACAGGGATCATCTGCCTCTGCGTGTTTTATAGCCTGGCCGCCGCGTTCTGCGGGGTACGCTTGAAAGCCGCGGTGTTCGATGAATCCACACCGTTCCACGCCACCCTTGAAGAGTTGGCCAATGACCGGGAGCGCCTGCTGCCATGAGCCTGACTGAAGTTCCGCAATCCACCACCCGGCGAGAAATGCGCAAGGCCTTGATCCGCCTGCGCATGGAAATGCACCGCCAGGAAATCCGCCACGAATCCCAGCAGTTGCTCACGCCCCTGCATAAGATGCGTGACATGCGGCATAACTGGCAGGAGAACCTGGGCATCAAGCACGCGCCGCTGTGGGGCGTGGCGGCGGTGACGCTGATGGGCTTTCTCACTGGCAAGGGCGCCAAGGGCGGCAGTATCAGCAGCGTGACGCGCCTGGTGCGCCTGGGTGCGGGTTTGATCCCGTTGATCAAACTGGCCATGCAAGGCCGTTCGCGCAAAGACTGAGCTGCGCCGGCCCTCGCTGGCTGCATTCTTGCTAACAGAATCGGCCCGGCCCTTGTTCTCGAGGGTCGGGCCTTTTTTTTCGCCACCTCTCTTAAGGAGGCCTTGTGATCGACGGGCAACCGCTCGCCTGCTTCCAGCCTTTCATCGATACCGCCACCGGCCGCATTGCCGGCGTGGAAGCCTTGGGTCGCCTGCGCCTGGCTGACGGTCGCCTGCAGTCCGTAGGCCCGCTGTTCGCCGACCCGCGTACCTCCGGCGTAGCTCTGCGACGACTGGACCGGCAGCTGCGCGATAACGCCCTGAGCCGGCTGCATGAGGCGCCTGAAGACTGGTTCCTGAGCCTGAACATCTCACCGCGCTGGATCAACCGCCTGCGTCCGGGCCAGCCGTTGCCGAGCCTGAAACAGATCCACAGCCACGGCGTGGATCCGCAGCGCATCGTGTTCGAGATCACCGAACTGGGGGGCGACATCAGGCGCCTGGCAGAGGTGGTGGCGCGCTACCGTGAGGCGGGCGCGCGGATTGCCATCGATGACTTCGGCGCCGGCTATTCCCAGTTGGACCGAGTGCTCGCGTTGCAACCGGACATTCTCAAACTAGACATGCGTCTGTTTCAGGAGGCCGCGCGCGGCGGGCCGAGCAGCGAGGTGGTGCGCGCGTTGGCACAAATGGCGGAGAAGACCGGTTGCTGGATCATCGCCGAAGGCGTGGAAACCGAAGCGCAACTGAGCTTCGCCCTGGAGTGCGGCGCCCGCTACGTACAAGGTTACTTGTTTGCCCAGGCCCAGTTGGACTGGTTCGCCACCGACGCCTTCGTGCCACGCTTTGCTCAACTGCGCACCGCTTACGTCCAGCAGAAGTTGGCGGAACGCGGGCGCATCATGCAGTTGCGCCAGCAAATGGCCGAGCTGATGAGCATCTTGCAAAGCTGGGCCCAGGCCGAGGCACCGTTGAGCCAGTTACCGCAATTGCCTGCGTTCCCCTGGCTGCTGCGCTTTTATCAGTGCGACCGCCACGGCACCCAACTGACGCCCAATTTCGAGTGGCGCCAGGACGCCTGGCAGAGTGACAGCCGCTACCTCGGCCACAACTGGTCGTGGAGGCCGTACTTTTATCATCTGCTCGCCGAAGGGTGGGAGGAGCGCCGCTTGACGCTGTCTTCGACCTACCGCGATGCCACCACCAACCAGTACTGCCTCACCGCCGGACAATTCTTCGATAACGGTCAGCGCTTACTGTTAATCGATATAGACGCCGCCGGCCTGTAGATTTTCGCTTGCCCCGCCGCGGCGGAACCGGGAAGCTGGGCGGGTCATTCACCGCACGGAGATTACCCGCCTTGGATTGGCCCACCCTGCTGACCCGCGAACGTCTAGGAAAACCACTGCACAGCCCGGAAGAATTGGGCCGCAGCCCGTTCCACAAAGACCACGACCGCATTATTTTCTCCGGCGCGTTTCGTCGCCTGGGTCGCAAGACACAAGTGCATCCCGTGTCGAGCAACGACCATATCCACACCCGTTTGACCCACTCGCTGGAAGTCAGCTGCGTCGGCCGCTCCCTGGGCATGCGCGTGGGCGAAACCCTGCGCAGCGCCCTGCCCGACTGGTGCGATCCCAGCGACCTGGGCATGGTGGTGCAGTCGGCCTGCCTGGCCCATGACATCGGCAACCCGCCGTTCGGGCACTCAGGCGAAGACGCTATCCGCCACTGGTTTCAACAAGCGGCCGGCCGCGGCTGGCTGGACGACATGAGCAGCGCCGAGCGCAATGACTTCCTCAACTTCGAAGGCAATGCCCAAGGCTTTCGCGTGCTCACTCAATTGGAATACCACCAGTTCGATGGCGGCACGCGGCTGACGTACGCCACCCTAGGCACCTACCTCAAATACCCCTGGACCGCCCGCCACGCCGACTCCCTGGGCTACAAGAAGCACAAGTTCGGCTGCTACCAGAGCGAGTTGCCGATCCTGGAACAGATCGCCCACAAACTCGGGCTGCCGCAACTGGAGGACCAACGGTGGGCGCGTCACCCGCTGGTTTATCTGATGGAGGCCGCGGATGACATCTGCTACGCCTTGATCGACCTGGAAGACGGCCTGGAAATGGACTTGCTGGGGTACGCCGAAGTCGAGTCGTTGCTGCTCGATTTGGTGGGCGACGACCTGCCGCAAACCTACCGTCAATTGGGGCCGCAGGACTCACGCCGGCGCAAACTGGCGATCCTGCGCGGCAAGGCCATCGAGCACCTGACCAACGCCGCAGCGCGCGCGTTCGTCGATCAGCAGGATGCTTTGCTGGCCGGCACCCTGCCCGGCGACCTGGTCGAACATATGCACGGTCCGGCCAAACGCTGCGTGTTGGACGCCAAAGACATGGCGCGCAAGAAGATCTTCCAGGACAAGCGCAAGACGCTGCACGAAATCGGCGCTTACACCACCCTGGAAATTCTCCTGAATGCGTTCTGCGGCGCCGCACTGGAGCAACATGGCGGGCGCACGCCGTCCTTCAAGAACCGGCGCATTCTCGATTTGCTCGGCAACAACGCACCGGACCCGGCATGGCCGCTGCACACGTCGTTCCTGCGCATGATCGACTTCATCGCCGGCATGACCGACAGCTATGCCACTGAAATGGCACGAGAGATGACCGGTCGCTCCAGCCCTCAATAACCGCCCCGATCAAGCCGCCTGCCGATTGAGCAGAATCTGCCTACACACGGAACAGAGCGGCCTGATCGAATTCGCACAGATACACGGGGAATAATCGCGCCCGCTCCGGGCACAGTCATCGAACAGCTCCTACATGCCCCCCTTCGACGCTTGAATCATCGTGTACTTTTTATGCCCAGTAACCCTCTTTGCATCCTGTTGGTGGAGGACCATCCCTTTCAACTGCTCGCCACTCAGTGCCTGCTTCGCAGCTTCGGCTTCGAGCGACTGACACCGTGCGAAAACGCCGCGCAGGCCGTCCATCTGATGACCCAGGCGGACATGCCTTTCGACATCCTTCTGTGTGATCAATGCCTACCCGATCTACCCGGTCTGGAGCTGATTGAAATCGCCAGCCGTCAACGCTTTATCAACGCCGCCATCCTGCTCAGCGGGCTGCCCATCGCAGAGCTGTCGGCGTTGCATGTTCAGGCGCTGGAGCGTGGATTACCCATGCTCGGTTACTTGTCAAAGCCGTTGAACAAAGAAGAGCTTTCACAGTTGCTCTTCCCATTACCTGACTTATAAAAACAAGACTTGGAACCCTATATATCGACCAAGATCATGCTGCCTGCTCCTTCTCAGCACCTGATGCATGGATTAAACCTACAGAACGGCGAAACGTTGTCATCTCGCTTCACAATTCCTTAGCATCCAGTAGGCTTTTACCTTTTTTGATGTAGGAACTTTCCTGTTTTATATTTGTTCCCCCTCGGCTTCATGCTCCTGCATCCGCTTCTGAGCTAATGTGCCCGCTTTATTTGCACTTGCACGGAAATGTAAACATGAACACAGTTTTTATAATTGATGATCATCCGGTTATAAGGCTCGCCATCCGAATGTTGTTGGAACACGAGGGCTACAAAGTAGTCGGCGAAACCGATAATGGATGCGATGCCATACAGATGGTCCGTGAGTGCCAACCGGACCTGATCATTCTGGATATCAGCATTCCAAAACTCGACGGGCTTGAAGTGCTCTGCCGCTTCAATGCCATGAGCACTTCAATGAAGACCTTGGTGCTGACGGCTCAATCCCCAACCCTGTTTGCTACCCGCTGCATGCGCTCGGGCGCCGATGGCTATGTATGCAAAGAAGGGGATCTGAGCGAGTTGCTCAGCGCCATCCGTGCCGTGTTATCAGGTTACAACTACTTTCCCAGCCAGGCTCTGAATGCCAATGGAGTGGACACCACGGTTTCAAAGGAACTTGAACTATTCAAAGCGGTAAACGATCGCGAACTGATGGTATTGCAACTTTTTGCACAAGGGCGGACTAACAAGGAAATCGCCAAAGGTATGTTCTTAAGTAACAAAACAGTAAGCACCTATAAAAAGCGGCTCATGCAAAAACTTCAAGCCAAGTCCTTGGTAGAACTTATCGAGATGGCAAAACGAAACGCGCTAGTGTGAGAAAGCGGATGCCCAGGCGTATAAAGGACTATCTGATTTTATTGAGTGCCGGTTTGTGCTTCAGCATTGCCGTGCCTGCCGCCCCTCCAACGGGCCCGGAATATTTCAATTTATTGAGTCGTGCAGGCTCGGTACAACTGGAAACCCACCTGAACAAGGCTCAACGCCAATGGCTGCAGAACAAACGCGAACTGGTACTGGGCACTGCGGCCCCTGACTACCCCCCTTTTGATCTCACCTCCAGCGGCCGCGACTACGAGGGCCTCACGGCCGACTACGCCGGGCTGCTGGCCAAGGCGCTGGCATTGCCGATCAAAGTGGTGCGCTACCCCTCCCGAGAGGCGGCCATTCGCGCCCTTGAGTCCGGGGAGATCGACTTGCTGGGCTCTTCCAACGGGTTCGAAGCCGCCAACCCCAACCTCACCCTGTCAGAACCCTACGCGGTGGATCAACCGGTGCTGGTCACCCGCGAGGGCGAAACACGCAGCCTCAGCGAGGGCTTGGCGGGGATGCGCCTGGCCCTGGTCTATCACTACCTGCCTCTGGGCGAAGTGGAAAAGCTTTACCCCAACGCGATCATCCGCGCCTATCCCTCTTACCAGAATGCGTTGAATGCAGTGGCGTTCGAACAGGCGGACGTGTTTCTCGGCGATACCATTTCCACCCATTACCTGATCAACAAGGGCTACCTGAAAAACGTGCGCATGGCCAACTTCGGTAAGCACGAAGCCTACGGCTTCAGCTTTGCCCTGCCGCAGCACCAGCACATCCTGCTGAGCATCGTCGACTCCGTCCTGATGGCGGTGCCCATCTCCGAGCGAGAAACCATTGCCAAGCGCTGGAGTGCCGGCAGTGACATTCTGTTGACCGATCAGAAGCTGCAACTGACCCCGCGCGAGGAGCGTTGGCTGAAAGACAACCCAGTGGTCAAAGTCATCGCGAACGAAACCTTCGCACCGCTGACATTTTTCGATGCAGACGGCAACTTCCGCGGCATCACCGCCGACCTGCTGGAACTGATTCGCCTGCGCACCGGCTTACGCTTCGAGATCCAGCGCGGACGCAATGTGAACGAGATGATCGAGCAGGTGGAGGCCGGTGAAGCAGATGTCATCGGCGCGATCGCCCCCAGCCTGCAACGCGAAGGACAGTTGAACTTTACCCGCCCCTACCTGGAAAACTCCTACGTAATGTTGACGCGCAAGGAAGACCAGGCGCCCACCAGTCTGGAACAAATGGCTGGCAAACGCGTGGCGGTAACTCAAGGCAGCCCGCCGATCAAATTCCTGCGCGAGCACTTTCCGCAGATTCAACTGGTAGAAACGGGGGACACGTTCAAGGCAACCGAACTCCTTGCACAAGGCCATGTGGAGGGTGCGGTCAATACCCTGGTGGTCGCCAACTATTTCCTGTCTTCACCGATATTCCAAGATAAGGTCCAGACCAGTTTCAGCATTGGCACCACGCCGGCCACCTTTGCCTTGGCAACGTCCCGGGGGGCCACCGAACTCAGCTCAATTCTCGACAAGGCCCTGCTAAGCATCGCTCCGGACGAGCTGGGGGTGATCAACAGTCGCTGGCGCGGCTATACCGCCGCCTCCGACAGCTACTGGCGCAATTATCATCAATTGATTGCGCGCATCATCATCGGCACCGGCCTGTTGCTGCTGATTTCCCTGACCTGGAACGCCTACATGCAGCGCCAGATCAAGCACCGCAAAATGGCTGAGCGCGCTCTCAATGACCAGTTCGAATTCATGCGCGCCCTGGTCAACGAAACGCCGCACCCGATTTACGTGCGCGACCGCAAGGGCCTGCTGCAGACCTGCAACGACAGCTACCTGCAGGCGTTCGACGTCAAGCGCGAAGAGGTGATCGGCAGGAGTGCGATGCAAATCAGCACCGCCATGGCAGAAGAGGCAGCGCAATACCACGCCGATTATCAGCGTGTGGTGGCTGAGGGCAACCCGCTGATCCTGGATCGCACCCTGCACATACGCGGCAAAAAACTCACTATCTATCACTGGATCTTGCCGTATCGCGATTCGGTGGGCGAAGTCCAGGGCATCATCGGCGGCTGGATCGATATCAGCGAGCGCCGCCAATTGTTCGATGAGCTGCGTGCCGCCAAGGAACGCGCGGACGAGGCCAATCGCGCCAAAAGTACGTTCCTGGCGACCATGAGCCATGAAATCCGTACGCCCATGAACGCAGTGATCGGCATGCTCGAATTGACGCTCAAGCGCGCGGACCAGGGCCACCTCGACCGCCCCGCCATCGAAGTGGCCTATAACTCGGCCAAGGACTTGCTGGAGTTGATCGGCGACATCCTCGATATCGCGCGGATCGAATCCGGCCGCCTGAGCCTGGCGCCGGAACGTGTGAACCTGCGGGAAGTGATCGAATCGGTGGTACGTGTGTTCGACGGCCTGGCCCGCCAGAAAACCCTCAGCCTGATACTGGAGTTCAAGACTGACCTGGACGACACCGAAGTGTTGATCGACCCGCTGCGCTTCAAGCAGGTGCTGTCGAACCTGATCAGTAACGCGATCAAGTTCACCGAGCGCGGTCAGGTCAAAATCAAGGTGGACGTGCTGCCCACCGATCTCGCCCAGCAAGTCGAGATGAAACTGGTAGTGGAAGACACCGGCATCGGCATCAGCCGCGACGATCAGATGCGCTTGTTCGAACCCTTTGCCCAAGCCGACAACTCTGGGCAACTGGCCAGGAGCGGCGCCGGCCTGGGGTTGGTGATCTGCCGCAGCCTGTGCGCCATGATGGGCGGGCAATTGAGCCTGAGCAGCGTGCCCATGGTCGGCACCCAGGTGCATGTCAACCTCAAGATGACACGCCTGCAGCCTGAGCTGGCCGAGGACGAACACCAACCCGAAAGGCCGACCACCGCGCCAGTGCTCAATGTGCTGGTGGTGGACGATCATCCGGCGAACCGCCTGTTGATGTGCCAGCAACTCGGCTATCTAGGCCATCAGTTCACCGCAGCGCAAAACGGCGCGGCGGGTTTCCAGGCCTGGCGTAAGGAGCGTTTCGACCTGGTGATCGCCGACTGCAATATGCCTATCATGAATGGCTATGAACTGAGTCGTTCGATCCGCGAATACGAACAGCGTGAAGGCCTGACGCCCTGTGTGGTACTGGGCTTTACCGCCAACGCCCAACCCGAGGAGAAGCAACGCTGCGCACAGGCAGGCATGAACGATTGTCTGTTCAAGCCCATCAGCCTCACGGCCCTGGAACGGCATTTGGCGCAGATCGGCACGCACCCTGCCGACCAGATCCTAGACCTCGGTAATTTCGAAGCCCTGACCGGCGGCGATCCACAGATGAGCCGACGCCTGCTGGAAGAACTGCTCAACAGCAGCCGCCAGGACCGTCAGGAGCTGATCGCCCTGATGAACGCGCAGGCCTCCTATGAGCAGATCACCGAACAGGCCCACAAGATCAAGGGCGCCGCCCGCATCGTTCAGGCCAATGCGCTGGCGTCACAGTGTGAAACCCTCGAACAGGCCTGCGGCCGCGATGATGATCGGTCTTCGATTGACGCCGGTGTGAAGGCCCTGGAAAAGCTGATGCTGGAGTTGGAGAGGATGCTGCAAGTGCAGCTTCACGCGCTGGATAACCCATAAGGGGGCGGGTCCGCCCCCTCTGGCATCAGCAGTCGGTCAAGCGCAGAAAAATCGCCGCCAATTGCTCGATGCCCTGCTGGTCCTGTTGGGTAAAACGGGCCATCAAAGGACTGTCGAGGTCAAGAACACCAATCAATTGGCCGTTCTTGACCAGCGGGACCACCAGCTCACTGTTGGAGGCGCTGTCACAGGCAATATGCCCAGGGAAGGCATGCACATCCTCGACGCGCTGGGTTTGGCGCGAGGCTGCTGCTGCACCGCAGACGCCCTTCCCGAACGGAATACGCACACAGGCGATCTGCCCCTGGAACGGGCCGAGCACCAGTTCTTCATTGCGATTGAGGTAAAAACCAGCCCAGTTCAAGTCATCCAGTTGGTTGAACAGGAACGCAGAAAACTGGGCACTGTTGGCGATAAAGTCGCGCTCATCGGCTAACAGCGACTCCAGCTGCGCGCAAAGCATGGCATAGCCATCCAGGCCTGTACCGGCGTGTTGCAAATCGATCATGGTTGACGCTCCAACAATTTGAGGCCCACCCAGTAACGGGCGAATTGATACGCGCAACGTCCGTTGCGGTTGCCGCGCCCGGTGGCCCAGCGCACGGCGAGAATATCGAGCGCTTCGTCACGCTGCCATTGCAAACCGGCTTTGCTGGCCAGTTCGCCGATCCAATGCTCCACCACATCCAGGAAATGTTCCTGGGTGAACGGGTAGAACGACAGCCACAAGCCAAAGCGGTCGGACAAGGCAATCTTGTCCTCCACGGCTTCGCTGGGGTGCAGTTCGCCGTCCACGCGCTTCCAGTTATCGTTGTCGCTCTGGTTTTCCGGCACCAAATGGCGACGGTTGGAGGTGGCATAGAGCAGCACATTTTCCGGCGCCTGTTCCAGGGAACCGTCCAGCACGCTTTTAAGCACGCGGTAGTCGCCCTCTCCGGCTTCGAACGACAGATCATCACAGAACAGGATAAAGCGCTGCGGCAGTTTGAGCAGTTGCTCGACCACACGTGGCAGATCGGCCAAGTGATCACGCTCGATTTCGATCAGGCGCAAACCGGCGTTGGCATGCTGGGCCAGCAGGGCACGCACCATGGACGACTTGCCGGTGCCGCGCGAACCCCACAGCAGCGCATGGTTGGCGGGCAGGCCGTCGAGAAACTGCTGAGTATTGCGCGCCAGTTGCTCGCGCTGCTTGTCGACGCCGATCAAGTCGGACAGGCGCATGTCCAGACTGACCTCCAGCGGCAACAGAAACCCGGTGCGCCCCTCGCGTTGCCAGCGCGCGGCCAGGCACTGGTTCCAGTCGATAGCCTGTCGGGGCGCTGGCAGCAGGGGTTCCAGGCGGGCAAGTACTGCATCGGCCCGCTCAAGAAAGGCATTCAATCGAGAATCCACGATTATTCCTCTGGCAAGTTCTTGCAAAAGATGGCGTATTGGCAACCCTGCGACAGACCGCAAGGGGCTGCGTATAAAACGATTCATGCCGGGCAGGCCAGAGCCTGTGGATGTTCAGCTATGCTTGCCGGGCGAAGGGAAACGTGAAGTGGTTCAACACTCGATGGATATCAAGTTCGCCCACCGCTTGTCTTATAAACAAGCCCGATTGACTGTGCTGGTCGGTTTCGTCTTGGGAACCTTGCTCAGTCTGATCCAAATCGGCATTGATTATGCCAGCGAAGACGCATCCATCAACCGTGAAATTCGCTCGCTGATCGAAATCAGCCATAACCCGGCATCGCGTATTGCCTACAACATCGACGCCGAGCTGGCGCAGGAACTCACCTTGGGCCTGCTGCACTCCCCCGCCATCATTCGCGCGCAGTTGATCGACAACAACGGCCTGGTGCTGGCCGATGTAAAACGGCCGCGCAAGGAAAGCACCTACCGCGCCCTCAGCGACCTGATGTTTGGCGCCAATCGCCAATTTGAGGACCGGCTCTACCTGAGCCATATGCCCAACGACTCACTGGGTGTGCTGCGTCTGGACGTCGATACCTACGCTTTCGGCAGCCGCTTCCTGCGGCGCGCCGAGATCACACTGCTCAATGGCTTTGTGCGCAGCCTGCTGCTGACCGGCATCCTGTTGGGGCTGTTCTATGTGATGCTGACCAAACCACTGGTACGCATCATTGGCGAATTGAGCACGCGCAAACACACGCGTCTGGACTGCCCGCCCGGGCACGAAAATGACGAAATCGGCGTACTGGTCACCGTGGCCAACCAGCAATTCGAAAACATGCAGACTGAAATCCAGCAGCGCCGCCACGCCGAAGACCGGCTGACCGAATACCTGGGCCAACTGGAAGATATCGTCTCCGCTCGTACCCTGGAACTCAAGGCCAGTAACCAGCGGCTGAGCCAGTCCAACGACGAGTTGGAGGCGGCCAAAATGCATGCCCTGGGCATGGCTCAGGCCCGCGCGGCGTTCCTGGCGAACATGAGCCACGAAATCCGCACCCCGCTCAACGGCTTGCTGGGCATGATCGCGCTGTCGCTGGACAGCAGCTTGAACGCCGAGCAGCGTCAGCAACTGTCCATCGCCCACGATTCGGGCAAAGTGCTGGTGGAGTTGCTCAACGATATCCTCGACCTGTCCAAATTCGATGCCGGCCAGTTGGAACTGGAGCGCATTCCATTCGATTTGGGCGCGCTGGTGGAAGACACCGCCAACCTGCTGTCGCAGAACGCCGCGCCTAGCGTAGAGCTGACCTGCCTGATCGACCCGAGGTTTCCGGCCCAAGTGCTGGGCGACCCGACGCGCGTGCGGCAGATCGTCAGCAACTTGCTGTCCAACGCCCTCAAGTTCACCCGCTTCGGGCGCGTGGATGTGCGTCTCAGCGTTCAGGAGGGCAAGGTCCACATTGAAGTCTGCGACACCGGCATCGGCATCGCGCAGGAAGCTCAGGTAAAAATTTTCCAACCGTTTACCCAGGCCGGCGCTGGCATCACTCGCCAGTTTGGCGGTACGGGCCTGGGTCTGGCACTGACGCGAAACCTGTGTGAAGCCATGCAGGGGCGCTTGAGCATCAGCTCGGAGGTCGGCTTTGGCAGCCAATTCTGCGCCGAGCTGCCGCTGCCGGCACATTTGCCGGCGGTGCAGCCGCCGCCGCTCAGCGGTGATGTGATCGCCATCACCAATGCCAGCAGCGGCCTCACGGAACTACTGACCACGCTCCTGCCCTACTGGGGGCTGACGCCACGCTGTTACGCCCAGGACCATGATTTGAGCGGAGAAACCCCGGACCTGCTGATCACTGACTGCCCGGAGTGCCTGTTCCGACTGCGGCCGGGCATTACCGCACCGATTCTGGTGGTAACGGCGTACGGCAACTTTATGCCCAGCGAAGAAGTGGCCGCACTCGCGCCGTTGCAGCAACAGGCCCGCCCCTTGAGCCGCAACGCGCTGTATCAGATTCTAAAACGCACCTTGCGCAGCGATGGGCACCTGATCCTCGATCCGATCCAAGTGGAGTCCGCACCTGTAGCGCACCGCGCGCGCATCCTGTTGGTGGAGGACAATCCGGTCAACCAACTGGTGGCCAAGGGCATGCTCAGCAAGTTGGGCTGTGAGGTGGTCGTGGCCGGCCATGGTGGCGAAGCGCTTAAGTGCCTGGAAGAGCAACACTTCGACATGGTGCTGATGGATTGCAATATGCCGGTGATGGATGGCTACGAGGCCAGTCGGCAGATCCGCAGCAGTGGACGCTGGCCGGACCTGCCGATCGTGGCGTTGACCGCCAATGCTATGTCCGAAGAACGCGAACGCTGCCGCGCCGCCGGGATGAACGACTACCTGGCCAAGCCTTTCCGTCGCGAAGAACTCAATGCCCTGCTGGATCTGTGGGTGCCGAAGACGACAGCGCTCTGATCTGCCCAAGCAATTGGTCCAGGCCATCGCGCAGGTCGTCCGCCTGGTTCAGGTCGATGCCGCTGTCGCACAACAGTCGCGTCTTCATCTGGTAAGTCCGCTCGCGCAGATGCACGCCGGCCTCACTCAAGCTCAAATGCACTTCCCGCTCATCCCTGGTACTGCGCTGCCGCTGCACCCAAGCCAGTTGTTCAAGACGTTTGAGCAACGGCGTGAGGGTGCCCGAGTCGAGCATCAGACGGTCCCCCAGCGCCTTGACCGTAGGCTGCGCCGGAGGGGCGTCATGCCACTCCCACAACACCAGCATCACCAGGTATTGCGGATAGGTCAGGCCCAATGGATCCAGCATCGACTTGTAGGCACGGGTTACCGCCCGCGACGCCGCGTAGAGCTTGAAACACAACTGGTTGTCCAGGGCCAGGGACACAAGGGGTGGGTTAGTCATTTGAGCAGGGCTTCGATCTCTTGGGTCAAGTCCTGAGGTTTGGTGGTCGGGCCGAAGCGCTTGACCACCTGACCATTGCGACCGATCAGGAACTTGGTGAAGTTCCATTTGATCCCCTTGGAACCCAGCAAACCGGGGGCCTGCAGTTTCAATTGCACAAATAAAGGATGGGCATCGCTGCCATTGACGTCGATTTTCTTGAACAGCGGGAAGCTGACACCGTAGTTCAGCTCACAGAATTCAGAAATCGCCCCTTCGTCACCCGGCTCCTGCTTGCCGAACTGGTTGCAAGGGAACCCCAATACCACCAGCCCCTGATCCTTGTACTGTTGCCAGAGTTGCTCAAGGCCCTTGTACTGCGGGGTGAAGCCGCATTTGCTGGCGGTGTTGACCACCAGCACGGCCTTGCCGGCGAAATCGGCCAAGGTCTTTTGCTCACCCTTGATGGTGGTGCAGGGAATACTCAGCAGGTTGTCGCTCATGGCTGTGCCTCGTGTCGGGGGAAGAGCCCACAACATAGCGAGCGATTCAATTGCACACAACTTAATTGAGCGCATTGATCATGCTCGATCAGGTTTATGACTGGGAGCGAGCCATCTCGCCACTCACTCCCGACGCGCTACCTACTCACTTCAACGAGGCACCAGATCCAGGCACACCGAATTGATGCAGTAGCGCAAACCGGTCGGTGGCGGACCATCGGGGAACACATGCCCCAGATGCGCATCGCACTTGGCGCAGGTGACTTCGGTACGGATCATGCCGTGGCTGACGTCCCGGATCTCGATCATGGCGCTGTCGGCGATCGGCTCGTAGAAGCTGGGCCAGCCGCAGCCCGAGTCAAACTTGGCCTTGGAATCGAACAGCGGCTCATTGCAGCAAATGCAGTGGTACACGCCGTCCGTTTTGGTGTCGTTGTACTTGCCGCTGAAAGGTCGCTCGGTACCTTTGAGGCGACATACGTTGTACTGCTCCGGATCGAGCATCGCTTTCCATTCTTCAACGGTTTTCTGCAACTTATCCATCGGTACACCTCGGCAACTGAAAAACCCTGATCTGTGTCTTTTCCATGGATCAGGCGGCACGTATGATTGCGCCTCTTCAAAACGCCAGTCTGGCACCCGCGCTACCGGCATTCAAACGTATTTCTGGGTGCGGGCCTCGCAGCCTTCACAGTACGGTAGTGCCCACACCGTCTGGATCGTTCATTTTCAGGATCACATCGCCATGCAGGTCAGCAAATCGAACAAGCTCGCCAACGTCTGCTACGACATTCGCGGCCCAGTGCTCAAGCACGCCAAACGCCTGGAAGAGGAAGGCCATCGCATCCTCAAGCTGAACATTGGCAACCCGGCGCCGTTTGGTTTCGAAGCGCCGGACGAAATCCTCCAAGACGTGATCCGCAACCTGCCCACCGCCCAAGGCTACAGCGACTCCAAAGGCCTGTTCAGCGCGCGCAAGGCGGTGATGCAGTACTACCAGCAGAAGCAGGTGGAAGGCGTCGGCATCGAGGACATCTACCTGGGCAACGGCGTGTCCGAGCTGATCGTGATGTCCATGCAGGCCTTGCTCAACAACGGCGACGAAGTGCTGGTACCTGCGCCTGATTACCCATTGTGGACCGCCGCCGTGACCCTGGCCGGCGGCCACCCCGTTCACTACCTGTGTGACGAAGGCGCCAACTGGTTTCCGGACCTGGCCGACATCAAGGCCAAGATCACCCCGAACACCAAGGCGCTGGTGATCATCAACCCGAACAACCCTACCGGCGCGGTGTATTCCAAGGAAGTGCTGCTGGGTATGCTCGAACTGGCGCGCCAGCACAACCTGGTGGTGTTCTCCGACGAAATCTACGACAAGATCCTGTACGACGATGCCGTACATGTGTGCACCGCCTCCCTGGCGCCGGACCTGTTGTGCCTGACCTTCAACGGCCTGTCCAAGTCCTACCGCGTGGCGGGTTTCCGCTCCGGTTGGATCGCCATCTCCGGCCCCAAGCACAACGCCCAGAGCTACATTGAAGGCATCGACATACTGGCCAATATGCGCCTGTGTGCCAACGTTCCGAGCCAGCATGCGATCCAGACCGCCCTGGGCGGCTATCAAAGCATCAACGACCTGGTGCTGCCACAAGGCCGGCTGCTGGAACAGCGCAACCGCACCTGGGAGCTGCTCAACGCCATCCCTGGCGTCAGTTGCGTCAAACCCATGGGCGCGCTGTACGCCTTCCCACGGATCGATCCGAAAGTCTGCCCGATTCTCAACGACGAGAAATTCGTGCTCGACCTGCTGCTATCGGAAAAACTGCTGGTCGTACAGGGCACGGCATTCAACTGGCCATGGCCGGATCACTTCCGCGTCGTCACCTTGCCGCGCGTGGATGACTTGGAGATGGCCATCGGTCGTATCGGCAACTTCCTGAAGTCTTATCGCCAGTAGTGAAACGTCGCTGTACGGCCGAGATCCGGTCGTACAGCGAGCATCTGGCAACACTTCTATTCCGCCACCCTCCCCACTTACTGCGTTAACCTGTTATTTGCCCCCATCTCCCTATAATCATGGGGAAATATGGCAACTAAGGACAGATATCGAGCGGTGTTTCATGTGGGAAAATCCCTTCAAGGCTCTACATTCATGCTGTAGGACACAGTTTGAAATAGTCGCTCGGTTGAATAGCCCCATGACGCACCTTATATACCCCGCAGTACGCAACATATTAAGCATGAGGAGAACTCTACAACCATGATGCGCATCCTGCTGTTTTTGGCCACTAACCTGGCGGTCGTGCTGATTGCCAGCGTCACCCTGAGCCTTTTTGGCTTCAACGGGTTCATGGCGGCCAATGGGGTTGACCTGAACCTCAATCAGCTGCTGATTTTCTGTGCGGTCTTTGGTTTTGCCGGCTCGCTCTTCTCGCTGTTCATCTCCAAGTGGATGGCGAAGATGAGTACCAGCACCCAGGTCATCACTCAGCCCCGTACCCGCCACGAACAATGGTTACTGCAAACCGTTGAACAGCTGTCCCGCGAGGCGGGCATCAAGATGCCTGAAGTCGGAATTTTCCCGGCCTATGAAGCCAACGCCTTCGCGACCGGCTGGAACAAGAACGACGCGCTCGTTGCCGTGAGTCAGGGCATGCTCGAACGCTTCTCGTACGATGAAGTGAAGGCCGTGCTGGCCCACGAGATCGGCCACGTGGCCAACGGTGACATGGTCACCCTCGCACTGGTCCAGGGCGTGGTGAACACCTTCGTGATGTTCTTCGCACGGATCATCGGTAACTTCGTCGACAAGGTGATCTTCAAGAACGAAGAAGGCCGTGGCATTGCCTACTTCGTGGCGACCATCTTCGCGGAAGTGGTACTCGGCTTCCTGGCCAGCGCCATCGTGATGTGGTTCTCGCGCAAACGCGAATTCCGCGCGGACGAAGCCGGTGCACGCCTGGCCGGCACCGGGGCGATGATCGCAGCGCTGCAACACCTGCGCTCCGAACAGGGCCTGCCGGTGCATATGCCGGACAGCCTGACCGCCTTCGGCATCAACGGCGGCATCAAACAGGGCCTGGCTCGCATGTTTATGAGCCACCCACCGCTGGAAGAGCGCATCGACGCCTTGCGTCGTCGCGGCTGACGGCAACCGGCAATACCGAAAAGGGGCGATCTGATCGCCCCTTTTTAGTGGGCGCGATTTACACCCTGGTCAGTCGGTATGCGCGTTCGTCCAGGCGCGGCACGCCGTCCTGCACGAATTTCCAGCTCTCGCCCAGAATGTCTTGCTCCTCCAGCACTTGCAGCGTCCAGTGCGACGCGAGCAACACCCTCACCTCATCCTGCGTGACCGCAAAGGGCGGACCGGCTTTCAGCGCCTGGTCGTAATCCAAGGTGATTAACAGGCCCTCACAGCCCGCACGCAGGCAACGATTCAAGTGCGCTGCATAACGTGCCCGCATCAACGGCGGCAAAGCGATCAACGCGGCACGGTCATACAACGCAGCGCAGTCGGCCAACACCTCGGCGTCCAATGCAAAGAAGTCACCGCACCACACCTCGATCAACCCAGCCTGATACACCGTGAACGCACCATGCTGATGAATTCGCGGGTGCAGCCCCTGCTCACTGAAGAACGTCTGCACAGCCTGTTCCGATAGCTCCACCCCAAGCACCCGATGCCCCAGACTGGCCAGCCATATCAGGTCCAGGCTCTTGCCGCACAGCGGCACCAACACCTGAGCACCGTGAGCTAGGGCCAGTGAGGGCCAATGCCGCAGCAAATAAGGATTGATGTCGGACTGATGAAAGCCGATCTGGTTGGTCGCCCAACGGTCATGCCAAAACTCAGGTTCCATGGATCACTCCAAAAATTCGATCAAATACTGCTAAAACTTATATTAGATTTAGATCAATGATCTGATTGAAGATGGGCCCATGTTAACGCTCAGGACCCTTCAAATGCTCCCTAGCCTGTTTATCTCCCATGGCTCGCCCATGCTGGCCCTGCAACCTGGCGCCAGCGGTCCTGCCCTGCAGCGCCTCGCCGCGCAATTGCCCAGACCGAAGGCCATTGTAGTTGTGTCGGCCCACTGGGAAAGCGAGGAATTACTGGTCAGCGGCAGTGCCGCCCCGCAAACCTGGCACGACTTCGGCGGTTTTCCCCGCGAGCTGTTCGCCGTGCAGTACCCGGCGCCAGGGGACCCGCAGTTGGCCAGCGAAGTTGTCGCATTGCTCCACGCCGACGGCTTGAATGCGAGAGTCGATGAGCGCCGCCCTTTTGATCATGGCACTTGGGTGCCGCTCTCGCTGATGTACCCGGCAGCCGACATTCCCGTGGTGCAAGTTTCCCTTCCCAGTCGTATGGGCCCTGCCCTGCAAACTCGCATTGGCCACGCCCTTGCGGGCCTGCGCAGCCAAGGCGTGTTGCTGATCGGTTCCGGCAGCATCACCCATAACCTGGGTGAACTGGACTGGCACGCGGGACCGGAGAGCATCGAGCCCTGGGCGCGGGAGTTCCGCGATTGGGTGGTGGATAAACTGGCGGCCAATGATGAAGCGGCCCTGCATGACTACCGTCGCCAGGCGCCCTATGCCGTGCGCAGCCATCCGAGCGACGAACACCTGTTGCCGTTGTTCTTCGCGCGTGGCGCCGGCGGCACGTTCGGTGTGGCGCACCAAGGCTTCACGATGGGCGCGCTCGGCATGGACATCTACCGATTCGACTAACCGTAAAGTCAGGCAAAAAAAATCCCCGAACCAGTCGGGGATTTTTTATTTTCGATCAATCAGCCCAAGGGCCGATCAATCTTCGCGGTAGCGACGCAGCTTCAGCTGCTTACCGGCAACGCGAGTGTCTTTCAGCTTGGCCAGCAGTTTTTCCAGACCGTCTTCCGGCAGCTCCACCAGGGAGAAGCTGTCACGGACCTGAATGCGACCGATAGCCTCACGCGCCAGGCCACCCTCGTTGAGGATAGCGCCCAGCAGGTTCTTGGCAGCGATACCGTCACGCGCACCCAGCGCGGTACGGCAACGGGCACGGCCTTCGGCCAATGGCACCGGAGCGCGACGCTCACGATCACCACGGTCCGGACGGTCGCCGGAACGCTCTGGACGATCACCGCGCGGGGCGCTGTTCGGAACCAGTGGGCGTTCTTTCTCTATGGCGGCCAGGGTCAGGGCCTGACCGTTGGTGGCCTTGCGCAGCAGTGCGGCGGCCAGAGCACGCGGGGTGCAACCGATATCGGCGGTCAGGCGGTCCAGCAAGTCGCCGTGGGTCGATTCAGCGTCAGCCACCAGGGGTGCCAGGCTGTTGGTCAGTTTCTTGATGCGGGCATCGAGAACGGCCTGGGCATCCGGCAGGCGGACTTCGGCCACCTTCTGACCGGTCACACGCTCGATCACTTGCAGCATGCGGCGCTCACGCGGCGTCACCAGCAGCAAGGCACGACCTTCGCGACCGGCACGGCCGGTACGGCCGATACGGTGAACGTAGGATTCCGGATCGTACGGCATGTCAACGTTGAACACGTGGGTGATACGTGGAACGTCGAGGCCGCGAGCAGCAACGTCGGTCGCCACAACGATGTCCAGACGGCCATCCTTGAGGGAGTCGATCACGCGCTCACGTTGGTTCTGGGCGATGTCACCGTTCAGCGCAGCGGCCTTGTAGCCTTTGGCTTCCAGGGCACTGGCCAGATCCAGGGTCGCTTGCTTGGTGCGCACGAACATGATCAGGGCGTCGAAGTCTTCGACTTCCAGCAGGCTCAATACAGCCGAGGTCTTCTGGTCAGCGTGAACCAACAGGTGAGCCTGTTCGATCGCGGTAACGGTCTGAGTCTTGGTCTGGATCTTCACGTGCTCCGGATCGCGCAGGTGGCGTTCGGCAATGGCACGGATCGACTGAGGCAGCGTGGCCGAGAACAGTACGGTCTGACGGGTGGCTGGCAGAGCCTTGAAGATGACTTCCAGATCGTCCATGAAGCCCAGCTTCAACATTTCGTCAGCTTCGTCGAGAACCAAGTGGTTCACGGTCGACAGGACTTTCTCGTCACGACGCAGGTGGTCGCACAGACGGCCCGGGGTGGCGACAACGATCTGTGCGCCATTACGGATGGCTTTCAGTTGTGGGCCCATCGGCGCGCCGCCGTAAACGGCCACAACGGTTACACCAGGCATTTGCTTGGCGTAGGTTTCAAAAGCGGTTGCTACTTGCAGCGCCAACTCACGGGTTGGCGCCAGGATCAGGGCTTGCGGTTCGCGCTTGGCAGGATCGATGCAATGCAGGATAGGCAGGGCAAACGCGGCGGTTTTACCGGTACCGGTTTGCGCCTGGCCAATCATGTCCTTACCGGCCATGATGATTGGGATCGATTGCTGCTGAATAGCCGAAGGTTCTTCGTAGCCGGTCGCTGCGACGGCTGCAAGAATGTTCGGATTAAGATTAAAAGCGGCGAAGCCGCCGGTTTCCTGGGTCATGGGTCTGCCTCTGAGTGCATCCGCAAAGACCCATGCTCCAAAGCTGCGCATGCCGTGTTGAGACTCAAGAGTCGCCCTGGCTGCTTTGTCGGCGGGGATTTGCGAAAACGAATGAATGAAAAAGATTCGTCAAGGGAGAGTCCGCTGTGCGGACGTGCAGCCGAAGCTGACTTCGGGGAATTGCGCTACCTAAACGCGGCCCGGTTAAAGGCCGGCGCGCACTATACCGGAAATAGCTGAAAAAGGGAGCTTTTTTTATCGGAGAACACCGATAAACCGCAGTGCCTCACCACTTTTGCAGATCACACCGGCAGGGTCTATTTTTCAGAGGCCCGGTCCTGCTGGTCAGAACGCTTAAACGGTTCACCTGACCTTCAGGCCCCTTCGGTCTGAAACCTTCCTCCACACCCGAGGGTTCGTCCCATGAATCAAGCCAGCAGTAGCCGCGTCAGTCGTGAACTTCTGGGACATGTCCTGCTGCTGGGGCTTGACCGGGTGGCCAAGCGCAACGCCTTTGATCTGGATCTGCTCAATGAGTTGAGCCTGGCCTATGGCGAATTTGATCGAAACGACCAGGCACGAGTGGCGGTAGTGTTTGCCCACGGCGAGCACTTCACCGCCGGCCTGGACCTGGCCAATGTCAGGGCGGTGATGGCCGGCGGCTGGCAACCTCCGTTGGGCGGCTGCGATCCCTGGGGCGTGTTCGCCGGCCCCAGGGTGAGTAAACCGGTCATCGTCGCAGCACAAGGCTACTGCCTGACCATAGGCATCGAGCTGATGCTGGCGGCGGATATCAACCTGTGCGCAAGCAACACGCGCTTTGCGCAAATGGAAGTGCAACGTGGGATCTTTCCGTTCGGCGGTGCGACATTACGCTTCCATCAGATCGCCGGCTGGGGCAACGCGATGCGCTGGTTGCTCACTGGCGATGAATTCGACGCCCACGAGGCCCTGCGCCTGGGTCTGGTGCAGGAGGTCATGGCCAGCGAAGACCTATTGCCCCGCGCCATCGAGCTGGCCAACCGCATCGCACGCCAGGCACCGCTGGGTGTGCAGGCCACCTTGATGTCGGCACGCCAGGCGCGCATCGAGGGCGAAACCGCTGCCGCCGCCGCGTTACCACCGCTGGTCGACCAGTTGCTCAACAGCGAGGATGCCAGGGAAGGCGTACGCGCCATGCTCGAAAAGCGCCCCGGCGTGTTCAAAGGTATGTAGACGACTAAGTAGCCGGCCGAATCGCCTTGATCAGCGGCTGCAACGAGTACCCCAATCGCACTGCCAGCGCTTCGGCGCGAGCCGAGAGTGCTTGCATGTCCAGCTCTTGATCCAATTCCGACGGCACCAACAGGATGACGTTGCCCTCCTTCACCGGCAATTCCCAGTAATGCCGGTGATACAAACCGCGCAGCAACGCCGCGCCCAGCGGTTTGCCGTCGTCGGTGGCCCACTGGTTGATCACCAGCCAGCCGCCGGCGTTGAGTTTCTTCTGGCAGTTCTCCAGAAAGGCCCACGCCAGGTGCCCAACGCCGGGGCCCACATCGGTATACAGGTCGACGAACACCAGATCGGCCGGTTCGGCGCTTTCCAGCAACTCCAGGGCATCGCCGATGCGGATATACAGGCGCGGATCGTCGTCCAAACCCATGTATTCGATGGCCAGGCGCGGCACATCGGGGCGCAGTTCGATGGCTTCGACATCCTCCAACGGCAGGAACTTGAGGCATGCCTGGGTCAGCGTACCGGCGCCCAGGCCAAGGAACAGCGCGCTCTCGGGCTGCTCGTGGCACAACGCGCCGATCAGCATGGCGCGGGTGTAGTCGTACTCCAGCCAGCTCGGGTCGGCGGTGAACACACAGCTTTGCTCGATGGCATCGCCGAATTCGAGAAACCGGTAGTCGGCCACTTCGAGCACTCGGATCATGCCGAAGTCATCATGGACCTCGGCCAGCACGCGCTCGACACGCTCCTCTGTCATCACTGCTCCTAAAGGGTTTACCGCTGGGCAAAGGCGCGATTGTCGGCCAACCGGCGGCAACAGGTCACGCACTAATTGCTGATAACATTGGCGCCCGACCGTCAATCAGCCAATCGAGTTCAAGATGAGCCAACCGTGGAGCCCCGAGAGCTGGCGCGCCCTGCCGATCCAGCAACAACCCCAGTACCCGGATGCAGCGCACCTGTTGCAAGTGGAGCAAAGCCTGTCCAGCTACCCGCCGCTGGTGTTCGCCGGGGAAGCCCGCGAGTTGCGCCGTCAGTTTGCCGAAGTGACCCAAGGCCGCGCCTTCCTGTTGCAGGGCGGTGACTGCGCCGAAAGTTTTGCCGAGTTCTCCGCCGCGAAAATCCGCGACACCTTCAAGGTGCTGCTGCAGATGGCCATCGTCATGACCTTCGCTGCCGGTTGCCCGGTGGTGAAAGTCGGGCGTATGGCCGGTCAATTCGCCAAGCCGCGCTCGGCCAACGATGAAACCATCGATGGCATCACCCTGCCCGCCTACCGAGGCGATATCGTCAACGGCATTGGCTTCGACGAAAAAAGCCGCGTGCCGGACCCGGAGCGGCTGCTGCAGTCCTACCACCAGTCCACCGCCACCCTCAACCTGCTGCGCGCCTTCGCCCAGGGCGGGTTTGCCGACCTGCACCAAGTGCACAAGTGGAACCTGGACTTCATCGCCAACTCCGCGCTGGCCGACAAATACAGCCAACTGGCCGACCGCATCGACGAAACGTTGGCGTTCATGCGCGCCTGCGGCATGGACAGTTCGCCGCAACTGCGCGAGACCAGCTTCTTCACCGCCCACGAAGCGCTGCTGCTCAATTACGAACAAGCCTTCGTGCGCCGTGACAGCCTGACCAACGATTACTACGACTGCTCGGCCCATATGCTGTGGATCGGTGACCGCACCCGTCAGTTGGATGGCGCCCACGTCGAGTTCCTACGCGGGGTGAATAACCCGATCGGCGTCAAGGTCGGCCCAAGCATGGACCCGGACGATCTGATCCGCCTGATCGACATTCTCAACCCGGACAACGACCCCGGCCGCCTCAACCTGATTGCGCGCATGGGCGCCGGCAAGGTCGGCGACCACCTGCCCAATCTGATCCGCGCCGTGCAGCGCGAGGGCAAGCAAGTGCTGTGGAGTTCCGACCCGATGCACGGCAACACCATCAAGGCCAGCAGCGGCTACAAGACCCGGGACTTTGCGCAGATCCTGGCGGAGGTGAAGGCATTCTTCCAGGTGCATCAGGCCGAGGGCACCTATGCCGGCGGGATTCATATCGAGATGACCGGGCAGAACGTCACCGAATGCATCGGCGGCGCCCGGCCGATCACCGAGGATGGTTTGTCAGACCGCTACCACACCCACTGCGACCCACGGATGAATGCCGATCAGTCGCTGGAGCTGGCGTTCCTGATTGCCGAGACGTTGAAGCAGGTCAAACGCTGAGACTGGGCCGACGCCCTCGTGGGCAAGCCCACTCCCACAGGGAATGCATTGCAATCGAACCCTGCATTCCAATGTGTGGGCTTGCCCACGATGAGGCCCTAACGGCCAACATCCAAGCCGATCATCGCACTGCGCAATCGGTCGGCACTGGGCCTCTGGCAATTGAGTTGTACCTGCTGCAACCCCAGCCAGCCGGCCATCTGGCGCAAATTCACGGCCAACGCCTGCATCCCCTCCTCGTCCAGACCTGGCGCTTCTTCGTGCACTGCATGCACCGCCAGGCGTGAGTGGGCGCGTTCGGCGCGCAGGTCAACCCGGGCGGCGATGCATTCATTGTGCAGAAACGGCAGCACGTAGTAGCCGTACACGCGCTTGTGTTGCGGCGTGTAGATCTCCAGGCGGTAACGGAAATCGAACAGACGCTCGGTGCGGCTGCGCTCCCAGATCAGCGAATCGAACGGCGACAGCAAGGCACTGGCCGGCACTTTGCGCGGCACGGTTGGGGCTGGCAGGCAGTACGCCGGTTGCTTCCAATCCTGCACACGACAACTGAGCAGCTGGCCCGCTTCCACCAGTTCGGCAACGCGAATGCGGCTGTCGGCGGGGTCCAGACGAAAGTAATCGCGCAGGTCTTTTTCAGTACCCACCCCCAACGCGGCGGCGCTGTGCAACAACAGGCCACGTTGCGCTTCAGCTTCACTCACCTGGGTGTTCAGGATGGCGTCGGGGATCACCCGTTCAGGCAAATCGTAGAGGCGCTCGAACCCACGCCGACCGGCAACGGTGACCAGGCCCGCAGCAAACAGCCATTCCAGCGCGTGCTTTTCGTCACTCCAGTCCCACCACGGGCCGGCACGTTCCTCGCGGGTCGACAGACTGCCGGCACCCAGCGCGCCCTGTTGTTCCACCGTCTTCAGCACGCGCTGGATAACGGCTTGCTGTTCGCGGCCAAAGCGCGCCATCTGCGTATAAATGCCCTGCCCCTGCTGAGCCCGTGCCATGCGCCAGCGCAGCAATGGATACAACGCCATGGGCAGTAATGAGGCTTCGTGCCCCCAATATTCGAACAGCGAACGTCGCCGCCCCTGGCTCCAGGCGGCGTGCTCCAGCAACGCCGGTGAGTACTGGCCTAGCCTGGAAAACAATGGCAGGTAATGGGAACGCACCAGCGCATTGACAGAGTCGATCTGCAACACCCCGAGTCGCTCGATCAAGCGATTGACATGGGTGGCCTTGACCAACGCCGGCGGCTGACGCCCGGAAAACCCTTGGGCTGCCAGCGCCAGGCGTCGCGCTTGTTTGAGGGAAAAACACAGGTCGGCAGGCATGGCAGTCTCCGTGGGGGCTCGCCGCCTACCCTACTGCATCCATGGTTATTTTCGCAGCGGGTCCTGCCAGAAATGCTGATGACGCTCGCGCTCCACATCGGCGCGGTTGAGGCCGATGTCCTTCAATGCGTCATCGCTCAAGCTCGCCAGCAACCGACGCTCCTGATGCAGTACCTGCCAACGGCTCAGCACCTGAAATAGCCCGGCAAACGGGCGTTTCGCCAACAGCACAAAACCTTTCTGACCTTTCATCTCGTCACCCTCCCTTGGGGATGACGCCAGTGTGTGCTTGGCACTATGATCAATCCAACGAATGTTTCTTATGCAATCCATCTCGGAGATTGATCAATTGTCCGGTTACCCAAGCATTGATACGGATGTGCTGCGCACCTTCGTCGCCATCGCCGATCACGGCGGGTTCACCCGCGCTGGAGAGCTGGTCAACCGCACGCAGTCGGCGGTGAGCATGCAGATGAAGCGCCTGGAGGAAGACGTGCTGCAGCGCAAACTGTTCGAGCGCGATGGCCGCCAAGTGCGGTTGACGCCCGAGGGCCAGGTGTTGCTGGGGTATGCGCGACGCATCCTCAAGCTGCACAGCGAAGTGTTCAACACCTTGCGCGAGCCGCATATGGTGGGGCTGGTGCGCATCGGCACGCCCGACGACTACGTAATGCGGTTCCTGCCGGGCATTCTCAAGCCGTTTTCCAAGGCATACCCGTTGATCCAGATCGAGATGCACTGCGAGTCGTCCACGGTGTTGATGCAGCGCCGGGACCTGGCATTGACCGTGGTCAGCCGCGAGCCGGGCCATGAAATCGGCGAGCTGCTGCGTACCGAACGCATGGTGTGGGCGGCATCGCCGTGCTTTTGCGTGGACGAACATGATGCGCTGCCGCTGGCGGTCTCCGGCACCGATTGCGTCTATACCCAATGGACCTGCGCCGCGCTGGAGGCGGCCGGACGGGACTACCGCCTGGCGTATCACAGCTCCAACGTCGCGGCGATCCAGGCGGTAGTGAATGCCGGGCTGGCGGTGATGATCTGCATGGAAAGCCTGGTGACCGAGGAACTGCGGGTACTGGGCAGCGACGAAGGCTTCCCGCCGCTGCCGTCGATGAACCTGCACCTGTTACGCAACGCCAGCATGACCTCGCCGATCACCGAGTGCCTGGCCGATTACATCCGAGAGGGCTTCAGACTTTAAACGTCAGCATCACCGCGCACACCACCAGGAAGGCGCAGAACAGGCCGCGTAGCAGGCGTTCCGGCATGGCATGGGCGACCTTCACGCCCCAACTGATGCTGAGCAGGCCGCCGATGGCCAGCGGCAAGCCGATCATCCAGTCCACTTCGTGGTGCCAGGCGTAGGTCACCAGGGTCACGCCAGTGCTGGGCAGCGCCAGCGCCAGGGACAATCCTTGGGCGACCACCTGCGTGGTGCCGAACACGCTGGTCAGCACCGGCGTGGCGACCACGGCGCCGCCCACTCCGAACAAGCCCCCCATGGACCCGGAAGCCGCGCCCAGCACGCCAAGCCAAGGCCAGGCGTAGCGCATCTGCGCGCTGGCTGGTGCGTTGCGCGTGAACATTCGCACCAGGTTGTAGGCCGACAGCACCAGCAAAAACACGATAAAGCCGATGCGCATCGCTCCGGCGTCCAGGCCGACCGCCCAGATCGATCCCAGCCAGGCGAAGATAAAACCCATTACGCCCAAGGGTAAGGCGTGGCGCAATTCGATGCGATTGCGCTGATGATAGCGCCACAGCGCCAGCATCACATTGGGCACCACCATGACCAGCGCGGTGCCCTGGGCAATCTGTTGATCCAGGCCGAACAGCACGCCGAGCACCGGGATAGCAATCAGCCCACCGCCAATGCCGAACAACCCGCCGACCGTGCCGAGGGCTGCGCCCAATACCAGATAAATCGCTAAATCCAACACCGCGCATTACTCCACCAACCCAAGACCTCGCATGCTACGCAGTCGCGCCTAGCGCGGAAACGCACAGCAACGCACAATGGCTGTGCCAATCTCGCACAAGCAGCCGCCATGAACCCGAACATCTTGACCGACCAACTGAGCCTGTTTCTCGACGTATTGGAGACCGGCAGCTTCTCCGCCGCGGCGCGTCGCCATCCGCTGACGCCGTCGGCCGTGGCCCGGCGTATCGACAGCCTGGAAAATTCGGTGGGCAGTCGTCTGTTCCAGCGCAGCACCCACGCGGTGGTGCCGACACCGGCGGGCCTGGCCTTTGCCGAACGGGCGCGGCGGATTGTCAGCGAGCTACAACTGGCAAGAGCCGAAGCGGTGTCCCTAAGCCATGCGCCGGAAGGCTTGATCCGGGTGGATGCGCCGGCCGCTTTTGGGCGACGCCACCTCGCACCGGTGATTGCCGACTTCCTCAACGTATACCCCGGGCTGGATGTGCACCTGCATCTGATCGATAGCTTCGTGGACATGCAGGGCGCGCACCTGGGCAAAGTCGATCTGGTGTTGCGCGCCGGGCATATCGTCGATACGCGGCTGATCGCCACCCCATTGGCCAGCATCGTGCGCATCGCCTGCGCCAGCCCGGCCTATCTGAAAAGCCGCGGCACGCCGACCCATCCTCGGGAACTGAGCGACCACGATGGCTTGGACTGGGACGGACTGGCGCCTATGTTTGCCTGGCGCTTCGAGCTGGATGGGCGTCGCGCCACCTACCGCCCGCAGCGCATCCGCATGAGCGCCAATAACGCCGAAGCCTTGCTTTGCGGAGCGCTCGCCGGGCTGGGTATCGCCCATCTGCCGACATGGTTGGCCAGTGAGTACCTAGTGCGCGGCGAACTGTTACCGCTGTTTTGCGAAAACGGTTTGCCCAGTCCGGAAACCACCGGGATCTACGCCTTGCGCCTGGAGCAACAACCCAACGCCCGCAGTCGTCTGCTGCTCGAATACTTGAAAACGCGTTTCAGCCCAGTGCCACCGTGGGATCTGGCACTGCAGAGCGGCTTGATCTGACCGTTAGGGCAGAATTACCTGGCGCATTAAAGATTTGCCCGCTAGATTCCAGGGCAGACACGTTTTTAAGGCGCCACCATGAGCAAGAACCCTGCCCCCTGCGAATCCCTGATGCTGGACAACCAGCTGTGTTTCGCCCTGCATTCCACCTCACTGCTGATGACCAAGGTCTACAAGCCGCTGCTGCAAGCGCTGGGCCTGACCTACCCGCAGTACCTGGCCATGATGGTGTTGTGGGAAGAGGACGGTTTAACCGTCGGCGAAATCAGTAGCCGACTGTTGACCGATCCCGGCTCCCTCACTCCCCTGCTCAAGCGTCTGGAAGCCGAAGGTCTGCTCAGCCGCACCCGCAGCCGCGAAGACGAGCGCGTGGTGGTGGTGGAGTTGACCGATGCTGGCCGCGCCTTGCAAGACAAGGCCATGGGGATCCCTCAATGCATTCTCGGCGCCAGCGGTCTGGAGCTGGACCAACTGCGCAAGCTGCAAGCGGATCTGCTCGCGTTGCGCGGCAACTTGCAAAGCGCGATCTGAACACAGCAAAGACATGAGGGAGGGGCTTGCCCCCGATTGCGGCAGCTCGGTCAAAAATTTGTCGACTGATAAACCGCCATCGGGGGCAAGCCCCCTCCCACAGCGATTTAGAGCGGGACGAAAATATTTTTAACTTTTATCTTGCGCGCTAAACATTAGCGCTATACATTTGCCCTCACCAACTACTTAGCGCACAAAACTTTAGCGCTAAACAAAACGAGGGCTCCACCATGCAAACGCTCTATACCGCAGTAGCCACCGCCACCGGCGGCCGTGATGGTCGTGCTGTTTCCAGCGATAACATCCTCGACGTCAAGCTCTCCACCCCGAAAGAACTCGGCGGTGCCGGCGGCCAGGCCACCAACCCGGAACAACTGTTCGCCGCCGGTTACTCGGCCTGCTTTATCGGCGCACTGAAGTTCGTCGCCAGCCAGACCAAACGCAAAATCCCGGATAACGCCGCGATCACCGCTCACGTCGGTATCGGCCAGATCCCCGGCGGTTTCGGCTTGGATATCGACCTGCACATCAGCCTGCCAGGCCTGACCCAGGAGGATGCGCAAAGCCTGGTCGACGCCGCTCACCAGGTCTGCCCGTACTCCAACGCCACCCGTGGCAACGTCGACGTACGTCTGCATGTAACCGTCTGATCAACGCTGTCGCCTAAGGAGAAGCATATGAACACCATTGGTAAAGCACTCACCGGCACCCTGCTCGCCCTGTCCATCGGCAGCGCCTTCGCGGCGACCGGCGAGGTGGAGCACAACACCCAGGCTTTTCTGGATGCGTTGAATGCCGGTACCGGCAAACCCATCGAACAACTGACGCCGAAAGACGCCCGTGCGGTGCTGGCCGGCGCTCAGACCGGGGTGAAGCTGACGCTGCCCCAGGCGGACGTGAGCCACAAGACCATCCAGGTCGATGGCCAGCCGCTGGATCTGACCATCGTGCGTCCAGCCGGGGTCAAGGGCACATTGCCGGTGTTTATGTTCTTCCACGGTGGCGGCTGGGTGCTGGGGGATTACCCTACCCATGAACGCTTGGTACGGGATCTGGTGGCGGGTTCGGGAGCGGCGGCAGTGTTCGTCAACTACACGCCTTCACCCGAGGCCCATTACCCGGTGGCGATCAATCAGGCCTATGCCGCCACGAAGTGGGTGGCCGAGCATGGCAAAGAGATCAACGTCGACGGCAAGCGCCTGGCGGTGGCCGGTAACAGCGTCGGCGGCAACATGGCCGCAGTGGTCAGCCTGATGGCCAAAGACAAGGGTACGCCGGCAATCAAGTTCCAGTTGCTGTTATGGCCGGTAACGGACGCCAACTTCGAGACGGCTTCCTACAACCAGTACGCCGAAGGGCACTTCCTTACCAAAAACATGATGAAGTGGTTCTGGGACAACTACACCACCGACGCCAAGCAACGCGCCGAGATCTACGCCTCACCGCTGCGCGCCACCACCGCGCAACTCAAGGGTCTACCACCAGCAATGGTGCAGACCGCCGGCGCCGACGTACTGCGCGACGAAGGCGAGGCGTACGCGCGCAAGCTGGACGAGGCCGGCGTGCCGGTGACCGCTGTGCGTTACAACGGCATGATTCACGACTACGGGTTGCTTAACGTGGTCAGCCAGGTGCCGGCGGTGCGTTCGGCACTGTTGCAGGCGTCCGATGAACTCAAGCAACACCTGAAGTAACCCACCGCCCACGAAAAAGCCCGACGCTAGGTCGGGCTTTTTTTCGTATCGGCGAAGCCAGAATTACTTCTTGGCGCGACCTTTGTACGAACCACCTTCACGGGTGTCGATTTCGATCAGGTCGTCGATTTCGATGAAATCGGCTACTTGCAGTTCGGTGCCGTTGCTCAGCTTGGCAGGCTTCATCACCTTGCCGGAAGTGTCGCCACGGGCGGAACCTTCGGTGTAGGCAACCTTACGCACGATAGTGGTCGGCAGCTCTACGGAAACCAGGCGCTCTTCGAAGAAAATCGCTTCGCAGACGTCTTCCATGCCTTCTTCGATGAACGGCAGAACGGCTTCGATGTCTTCAGCGTTCAGCTCGTACATGGTGTAGTCGGTAGTGTCCATAAACGTGTAGGTGTCGCCGCTGATGAAGGACAGGGTCGCTTCTTTGCGGTCGAGGATCACGTCGTCCAATTTGTCGTCGGCGCTGTAGACGATCTCGGTCTTGTAACCGGTCAGCAGGTTCTTCAGCTTGGTCTTCATGATTGCGCTGTTACGACCAGACTTGGTGAACTCAGCTTTCTGAACCAGCCAAGGGTCGTTTTCGAGACGGATCACTGTACCGGGTTTCAGTTCTTTACCAGTTTTCATTACGTATATCCGAAATTTGGATGGGATTTACAAAAATCAAGGTCGCGTATCATATCCAACTTTCATAAAACTGTACCAGCGCCGTCGCAAGATCGTCCTGCAATGCCTGTTCCAGACACCACGACTCGGCATGCCGGGCTACCTCGGGCCAGTGTTCCAGCAGCATTTTCCAAGCGCTGGCCATATCACCCTCGGTGTTCCAGGCTTGCCAGAGAGCCACGAGCGCAGTTTTCGCCGCCGGAGAAAGCGCGGCAGTGTAGAGGTTTAGAAACGCGTCGAGTTTGTCCAGATGAATGTCTTCGTCCTGGCGATAGATGTGCCACAACAGCGGTCGGCCAGCCCACTGGGCGCGCACGAACGAGTCTTCGCCGCGCACGGCATTGAAGTCGCAGCACCAGAGCAGACGGTCGTATTGCTCTTGGCGCACGAACGGCAGCACCTGTACGGTCAGGGCTTGGCGCCGATGAATATCCCCGGCTGCCAGCCCATCCACGCCGAGCCAGCGCTGCACATCGCCGAGTATGCGCCCCTCGGGCACCAACAGATGAGTGGCGGTCCCGTCCGTCGATAACACGTCCAGCCATGGGGCCAGCCCAGGGTTTTCGTAAGCAAACAGTGAGATCAATCGCGTGCCAATGGTCGGAAATACGCCCATCGCATGCAGGAATTGTCGCTGCGCCTCGGCGTCTTGCTGAAAAGCCTGACGTTGCTCCAGCAACCCAGCCTCTCGCAATAACCCTCCAGTGCCTTCGCGGAACCCCGGAAAGAAGAAGTACTTCTGCACGCCCTTGAACTTCACCGACGGCAAACGATGGCAACCCACCACCCAATCTTCGGCGCTGAGGTAATCCAGGTTCATCCACAGCGGAGTCCGTTCGCACGCGGCCATGGCTTCCATATAGTCCGGCGGCAACTGACAGGCGAACGCTGCAATCACCACATCCGCCGCCGAAGCCTGTGCCCACTCGGCCGGCCAGTGGCGCACGTCGACGCCCTCTTGCCATTGCTGGTCGAGCTGAGTGTCAATGTCCGGGCACATACGTTCGAAGGCGCGCAGGTCATCGACCCACAAGCGCACGGCGCAAGCGTGCTCCACCACCAATTGCCGGGCCAGGCGCCAGGTCACGCCGATGTCGCCGTAGTTATCGACGACGCTGCAAAAAATATCCCAGCGGGCTTTCATTCCGGGCTCCATCGATCAAAGGGGCGATTGTCCGCATAAATGCACGGATGCAGAAGGCTTGATCGTGATTATTCTGCACAGGGGCTGTGCGACAATCGCCGCCATGCCGTCAATGCCCGCCAGGAGGCCGCCATGTCTGACCGTCCGTTATCGCTGCCCAAACTTATGCTCGCCATCGCCCTGGGCCTATGGCTGGGGTTCGTCGCCATTGTGCTGACCACTTGGCTGGCCTCGCGCTACCTCTTCCCTCAAGCCTTCGCTCCAGTAGCCCAGGCCGTCCAACAATGGGGCACGCCCGCCGCCGCTGTAGCGCCGGAACCGCCCAACCGAATGTTCGAGCAGTACCAGCAGAACTTGCAAAAACAGGAGCAGCAACAAGCCCTGGATCAGGCGCGCAACAATGCGCGCAACCTGTCCAACCCCAAATGCCAGTTCTGGCTGCAACAGGACCAGAACGCCCCGACCGAGAAGTCCCGCGCCAACGTGCTGCAATTCTGCGATTGATGAACATGAATAAATACGCTGTCCACACGCTCATCCTGGAAAAACTCGGCGTCGATCTCGACATCGCTCAACGTGCCGCGCAGACCGCCTACGAAACCGCGACCCATGAAGAAAACATCGCCGAGAACAAATACGACACCCTCGGGCTGGAAGCCTCTTACCTGGCGACCGGGCAAGCCAGGCGCGTAGAGGAAATCAAGCAGGCCCTGACACTGTGCCAGAACCTGCCAGTGCGGCCCTACGATGAGCAGCGCGGTATAGAAGTCGGTGCGTTACTGGGCCTGGAAGATCAGAACGGTCGCCAGCAGTGGCTGTTCCTGGCGCCCGATGCGGCCGGATTGAAAGTGGATGTGGTAGGCCAGCCGGTGACCGTCATCACCCCGCGCTCGCCCCTGGGCAAAAGCCTGCTGGGCAAGTTCGAAGGCGATGAGGTGGAAGTGCTGGTGGCTGGCGCCCGGCAGTACTTCACGGTTACCGACGCCAAATAATCGGTAGGCGCGCTTGTTCGTATAGGACGCCCTGTTCACCCTGGCGCCCTGCGTGATCCCTGAGTACGAACGCCTAAGGTCAGTGAACCGGCAGTTCCACGCCGTCGAACAGTTCTTCCAGCTCCTGCTTGTTATGGCACTGGATGGCCTTGGCCATCACTTCGCGGGTCAGGTGTGGGGCGAACTTCTCGATGAAATCGCACATGAACCCGCGCAGGAACGTACCGCGACGGAAGCCGATCTTGGTCACGCTGGACTCGAACAATTCGCTGGCATCCAGCACAACCAAGTCTTTATCGAGGTTGGTGTCCACCGCCATCTTGGCGACGATACCCACCCCCAGTCCCAGGCGCACGTAAGTCTTGATTACGTCGGCGTCGGCCGCGGTAAACACCACTTTCGGCGTGAGGCCACGATGACTGAAGGCTTCATCAAGCTTGGAACGGCCGGTGAACCCGAACACGTAGGTGACGATCGGGTATTCCGCCAAGGCTTCGAGGGTCAGTTTCGGCAGCTTGGCCAACGGGTGGCCCTGAGGCACCACCACGCAACGGTTCCAGCGATAGCACGGCATCATCACCAGATCGCCGAACAGCTCCAGCGCCTCGGTGGCGATGGCGAAATCGACGGTGCCGTCGGCGGCCATCTCGGCGATCTGCATCGGCGACCCTTGGTGCATGTGCAACGCCACGTCCGGGTACTGTTTGATGAAATCGCGAATCACCGGTGGCAGTGCATAACGGGCCTGGGTGTGGGTGGTGGCGATCGACAAGGTGCCTTTTTTCTCGTTGGAAAATTCCTGGGCGATCTGTTTGATGCTTTCGACTTTACGCAGGATCTCGCCGGCGGTGGTGATGATGCGCTCACCGGCCGGTGTCACGCGGGTGAGGTGCTTGCCGCTGCGCGCGAACACTTCGACGCCCAACTCGTCTTCGAGCAGGCGGATCTGCTTGCTGATACCGGGTTGCGAGGTGTAAAGGCTTTGAGCGGTAGCGGAAACGTTGAGGTCGTGGTGCGCCACTTCCCAGATGTAGCGCAGTTGTTGAAGCTTCATATGTGTCCCTCAAAGCAGATAGACGCCACGGGTATCAGCAGCGATATATAACTATATTAAAGGTCAGAAGGATAAATCTAGAACTTTTTATCCCATCTCCCATTTACACGTCATCACTGCGTCGACGTTGTAGCGACGGCACCAGGTAAACCGGCACCGTAGACAGCTGCACTACCCGCGTGGCAGTACGCCCCAATGGCGTGGCCTGCGCGCTGGTAGAGCTATGACTTCCTACGATCAACAAGTCGACGGAAAGTTTACGCAGTTGGTCGAGAATCACCTCGCATGGGTCGCCCTGAATCACGCGCACCGAGCGGATCCACTTCAAGTCCTGCTCGCCCTCCCCCAACTCCTCACGAAAACTCTCCAGTACACGCTGCTCGATCGTTGCGATCATGGTACTCAGGCCCTGGCTCTGCCATTCAATCAAGGCCTTTTCATCAAGGTAGCTCTGCAACACCGATTCGGCGAACAGACCGATAGGTTCAACCACATGAATCACGTACAGGTCAGCCTTGAACGTCCGCGCCAGCGCCAAGGCATGTTGCATCACATACGGCGCATACAGGCCGAGGTCCGTGGCGTACAGCATCGAACGAATCATAAAAACCTCCTGGACAGCCAGGATGGCGGAGATCAAAACAGCTTAGCAGCGCCGTGCGGAGTTGGATTGGCTCAGACCGGGCTCTTCAGTTCATTGCTAATGCCATGAGGCACATGCCCGGTGGCGACTACCTCCCTGACTTTCTCGCAATGACCGGCCTGATCATCGAAAAACACATCGGCGGCGAATGCCTCAAGAAACGCGGATTTCTCCAACCCGCCGAGAAACAGCGACTCGTCCAGCCGGATGTCCCACTCTCGCAAAGTGCGGATCACCCGCTCATGGGACGGCGCCGAACGCGCGGTCACCAGTGCGGTACGGATTGGACATGCCTCGTCCGGAAACTCACGTTGCAGCAAGTTGAGCGCCGCCAGAAACCCTTTGAAAGGCCCACCATGCAACGGCTGGCGTGCCGATTCGCGCTCGCTGGCCTGGAATGCTTCGAGCCCTCCGGCCTGGTACACACGCTCGGATTCATCGGAGAACAGCACCGCGTCGCCGTCGAAGGCGATGCGCAATTCCTCGCTGCCGGCCCGGCGCGCACCGCCGGACAAAATCGTCGCCGCCGCGAAACCGGCATCCAGGGCGCTGCGCACATCTTCGGCATGGGTGGACAAAAACAGATGGCAACCAAATGCCGCCAAATAAGGATAAGGACTACGTCCTCCGACGAACGCGGCGCGAGAAATATCCAGGCCGTAATGCTGGATGGAATTGAACACGCGTAGGCCGGTGTCGGCGCTGTTGCGCGACACCAGGACCACCTCGACACGGGCACGGCCCAGGCTGGCGTTAAGGCTCAGCAGTTTCTTGACCAGCGGGAAGGCATCGCCGGGTTCCAGGATCTCTTCTTCATGTTCGATCTGGTATTTACGATAAGTCTCCACGCCTTCGGCCAGGTAGATTTTGTGACTTTCGCTGAGGTCGAACAGCGCCCGCGACGAAATCGCCAGCACCAGTTTGTCACCCAATCCCTTTGCCATCTGTGCTCCTCCCGATCAGCGATTGTGCCGATCAATAAAACTCAAAGCCTGGTGCAGTGCCTGCATGCGCGGCAGCTCGCACCCGGCGGCCTTGGCGGCGGATAACGGCCGTGCATAGATCGCCGCCAGTTCCAGCGGGCGCTTGTGCATATAGTCGTGATACATGCTCGGCAGGTAGTCGTCCATGGTCTCGGTCATGGCGAACATCTGCTCGGCATAGCTGGCCGGGATTTCGTGGCCACACGCATGGGCGCCCTGTATCACTTCGGCCATCAGCGCCTGGATCAGCTCGCGGCTGGAGGCGTCGGCCATCAGGTTCGTGGTGCCGGCCTTCAATAAAACCGAGAGACCGTTGAAAGGCACGTTCCACACCAGTTTATGCCAGCGCGCCTGATGCACATTGGCCATGGCCTGTGACTCGATACCGGCCTGATGAAACAACGCGGCGCCGGCCTCGACAATCGCCTTCTGACGGTTTTCATCGTTGGCGGCCGAGCCGCTGTGATAACCGAGGTTGACCCGCCCCAGGGCCTGGTGCTCGACCACACCGGGGCCGGAACGGTGTACGCCGATGTAGCACAAGCCGCCCAGCAGGTGCAGCGATACCGGCAAGTGTTCACGCAGGCTGTCCTCAACATCGAGGCCGTTTTGCAACAACACCACTTTGGCATCCGGCGCCGCAACCTGGGCCAGGGTCGGCGCCAGCTCCACATTACCGGTGGACTTGGTGCCTACCAACAACCAATCGCAGGGCGGCATATCGGCTGCCTGGGCGTAAGCCTGCACGGGGTGCAGATGCAAAGCACCATGCACACTGCTGTTCACGCGCAACCCCTGCTCGCTGACCGCGGCATATTCGCTGCGCAGCAGAAAGTGCACATCAAACCCGGCGCGCGCCAGCATCAAGCCATAAAAACCGCCAATGGCGCCGGTGCCGATGATGCCAATGCGAGGCGACTGGGGTGTAACTGTGGTCATGGCAACTCCTCCGGTGTGCGGGTAAGCGCTTCATTTACTGCCTCGACAACGGCCGCAGGTGTAAGACGTGTCTGCAATTGCCCAAGGAATTGACCCTCGCACACCACGAACAACGCCGGCAAATGAAAGATCTGGTAACGTTCGACCGCACCGCCGTTATGCCCGGCATCCACCCAGCACACGCGGTCCACCGGCAAGCGCCAGCCCGGCATTTGCTGACGCGCCCAGCGGCAACTGGAACAGCCGGCGCTGACAAATACCACCAGCGAAATCCCTGGCAATCCCAGCAATTGCTGGTCAATATCCAGGTCGGTCAATTCCAGTTCCTTCACTATACTGCTGCCACCGCCGTCAACTGGACGGTGCTCGGAGTCCGTGTACATGGGTCGTTTTTTACCTCACCCTGATGATGTCGCTGTCGAGTTAATCCAACGCCCCTCTCCCGCCATTCCCCGTCAACGCCTCCTCACTGCCGGCTTGGGCGGCATTGCTTGTCATTGGCCGCGCGCCTGGCGACAAGGCACGGCGGTGGAACTGCACATCCCATCCTTGGGCGCCAGCGCCCGCTATCCGGGGTACGTGGCCTGGTGCCGCAAGGTTGAAGGTGGCTATCGTGTGGGCATCTCGTTCACCGATGAACATGCCCTGTTCGGCGCGCGCATGGGCGAGCAAGCATGCCGGATAGAACGCTACTGCCGCCAGCACGAAGATGCCGAGCCCTCCCCTCAGCAGTTCGAGGCCCTGGCCAGGGAGTGGGTTGCGCGGCACGCGTTAGAGTTCTCCCACGACGCGTTTGTGCAGCCCGCGCGGGATTAAACCCGCGCCGCCCATTGTCGCGGGCCCGTAATACGCGCTAAGGTTCCTCCCCCCTGCATCCAAATCATGCTGTGCACCGCCGCACGGGAACGGCTGGCGGCCGGCACCCGTGACCCTGACGAGTAACACGATGGCTGATTTACCGATCAATGACCTTAACGTCGAATCCAACGAGACTCTGATCACCCCCGATCAGCTCAAGCGCGAAATCCCTTTGAGCGAGACTGCCCTGCAGACCGTTACCAAAGGCCGCGAAGTCATTCGTAATATCCTCGACGGCACCGACCATCGCCTCTTCGTGGTGATCGGCCCTTGCTCGATCCACGACCTCAAGGCGGCTCACGAATACGCCGAGCGCCTCAAGGTATTGGCGGCAGAAGTCTCCGATACCCTGTATCTGGTCATGCGTGTCTACTTCGAAAAGCCGCGCACCACCGTCGGCTGGAAAGGTCTGATCAACGACCCGTACCTGGACGACTCGTTCAAGATCCAGGACGGTTTGCACATCGGTCGTCAATTGCTGCTGGATCTGGCCGAAATGGGCCTGCCCACCGCCACCGAAGCACTGGACCCGATCTCCCCGCAATACCTGCAGGATCTGATCAGTTGGTCGGCCATTGGCGCACGCACCACCGAATCCCAGACCCACCGCGAAATGGCGTCCGGCCTGTCGTCGGCCGTGGGCTTCAAGAATGGCACCGACGGCGGCCTGACCGTAGCGATCAACGCACTGCAATCGGTCTCCAGCCCTCACCGTTTCCTGGGTATCAACCCGGAAGGCGGCGTCTCCATCGTCACCACCAAAGGCAATGCCTACGGCCATGTGGTGCTGCGTGGCGGCAACGGTAAGCCCAACTATGATTCGGTCAGTGTCGCATTGTGCGAACAGGCGCTGAACAAGGCCAAGATCAAGCCGAACATCATGGTCGACTGCAGCCACGCCAACTCCAACAAGGACCCGGCCCTGCAACCGCTGGTGATGGAAAACGTTGCCAACCAGATCCTGGAAGGCAACCAGTCGATCATCGGCTTGATGGTCGAGAGCCATTTGAACTGGGGTTGCCAGGCGATTCCCAAAGACCTGGCCGACTTGCAGTACGGCGTGTCGATCACCGATGCCTGCATCGATTGGGCGGCCACCGAGAACACCCTGCGCAGCATGCACGCCAAGCTCAAGGATGTATTGCCCAAGCGCCAACGCGGCTGAACCCGGCTCGGGTTTACGCACACAAAAACGCCGGGCTGAGCCCGGCGTTTTTTATGCTGATCTGGGTGCCTTACAACTTGGCGGCATGGCGCTGGTGGCGCTCCATATAACGCTCTACATAAGAGCAGGACGGGATCACCGTGTAGCCCGCCGCCTCGGCGAACTTCAAGGCCTCCTCGGTCAGCGCTGCCGCAATACCACGCCCTCTCAACGCGTTAGGCACGAAGGTGCGATAGATATCCAGGGTCTGTTTGCCAAGGTCCATATAGGTCAAGTAGGCACGATGACCGTCCACAGTGGTCTCGAACTGATGACCCGTCTGGTCATGGTGGATGGACAACGCCTCGCTCATCACTACTCCTCGCGGGTCTTGGTTTCTGACCCCTACCTTACCGATGTTTTTCCGGCGAAGGAACATCTACGCCAACCCGTGCCGGTTTCGACAACGAGAATACCTCTAGCGCTCGCAACCAGCCCGTAGGGAATAGTAGGCACCAATCCTGCAATTGCTCAAGGCGCATGCACCATCCCCCGCCGCTGGTGGATACAGAAAGGGCTTCGACCCATCGATGATCGAAAGCCTGAACATTGCCGGCAGTTGAACCTTGAGACGAACAGGCGCTCTTAAAGTCACCTCTACATGCTTAAAAAGATGCCAGGCCATGCACCGCCAAGCGCAACGGAAGTGCTCGGATAGTTATATAAATTTTCATCTATGTACAAGACCCAACACAGGCAGGCTGGCGCTTTCAGCGAGGCTCGATGCGTGCCCAGTGAAAAAAAATTGGACAGTTTTTATACAAACCCACGCAAGGTTCGCCAAAACAGATTCGCCGCAAGAATTTTTTTTGCTTCTTGCGCTACGTCAGTTTACTTACTACAAGTAATGGGTAGTATGTACGCCGGCTATAAGCTCAATCTGAGAAGTAGCCATTTAATAGAAAGTCCTTGAAGGGGAACACGATGAACAACGTTCTGAAATTCTCTGCTCTGGCTCTGGCCGCAGTTCTGGCTACCGGTTGCAGCAGCGTCTCCAAAGAAACCGAAGCTCGTCTGACTGCAACTGAAGACGCAGCAGCTCGCTCCCAGGCTCGTGCAGACGAAGCCTACCGTAAAGCTGATGAAGCTCTGGCTGCTGCTCAAAAAGCACAACAGACTGCTGACGAAGCTAACGAGCGCGCTCTGCGCATGCTTGAAAAAGCTAGCCGCAAGTAATAACCCCTCGGGGTTGTTATCAAGCCGATCCATTTTTGGATCGGCTTTTTATTGCCTGGGATTCACCCGTAACCCCGGCCAATAAAAAACCCGCCGCGGCACCGGGCCGGGGCGGGCTTGGCAGGTTGCAGGTTTACTGCTGCAGATCGATCGGCGTACTGGATACCATGGGCGCCGCGCCTGGCACACCGATTTCAGTGGGCAGACCGTCTTCCGCCGCCACCACGTCACGCACCTGATCCCAATTGACCCGCAGGTTATTGGCCAAGTCTTCGCGCTTGAGCAAGGCGTTGATCACCGCCGTATGTTTGTCCACTACCGATGGCGTGCCGTCATCGTTCAGGGGCGTATGCGCCTCCAGATACACCTTGCCGCCACTGCTGCCGAACTTATAGGCATCGTTGATGATGCGCACCGATGTGCCGACCGGCACCATATCGGCCATCTCCAACACGTTATTGTTGAACATGCGGAAGCAGCCATGACTGGTACGCGTGCCGATGCCGAACTTCATGTTGGAACCGTGGATCAGGTACCCCGGCGTTCCCAGCGTGAACTTGAACGGCCCCAAGGGGTTGTTCGGCCCTGCCGGCACCACGTTGGGCAGCGGGTCGCCATTGGCGGCGTGCTCGGCCTTGATCGAGGCCGGCGGTGTCCAGGTCGGGTTGGGCGTCTTAGCGATAATGCTGGTGTGGGCAATCGGTGAGCCCCAGCCTTCACGACCGATCCCCAACGGGAACGTGTAAACCACGTTCTGGCCTTTGGGGTAGTAGTAGAGCCGGTATTCCGCGAGGTTGATCACAATGCCTTCGCGCGGCCCCGGCGGCAGGATGAAGCGCGTCGGCAGCACGATCTCGGTGCCCGCGCCCGGCAACCAGGCATCCACGCCCGGGTTGGCCGCGACCATCTCCGAGTAGCCCAGGTCATACGCAGTGCCAAGATCGGCAAAGGTGTCTTCGTACTTGGCCTTGATCACTTGGACTTGGCCGACGATGTCTTCCCCCGGGGGTGGCAAGGGCAACTGCAGGGCCGCTGCCGAACCGGCCGCACACAGGGCAGCAAGCGACAGGCAGCAGGTAACGACGGAAAGGCGCGACAACATCCGAAAAATCCTTCGCAGAACGACGGGTAAGTTAAAAGCCAATTGCTAGCTTACAGCTTATAGCTTGACGCTTGCAGCTGCTTCTAGAGTTCAAAGCGCAGCTCCGGCCAGATCGGCGGTGTGCCGCGCTTCTGAGACTCAAGGATAGCCCGGCACAGAGGGCACAAACGCTGGTCCTGGAAAATCGACCGATCCACCAGCGACCAACGCGGCTGCGCCGGCAATAACGTGCCGCACAGCGTGCGATCGATGGAGCCGCCCAGTTCCAATTGACGCGTCACCAGATGCACCCGCACTTCCTGGCAGGCGAACAGATCCAGCTGCTCGTCCGGCTCGATCAGTTGGTAGTTAAACAGGGACCAGGCAGGACGCGACATCGAGGGCTCCAAATCAAGGGGGCGCCACCTTAGCCGAAAGCCTGCCGGTAGAAAAGCGTCATAACAGCGGTTTGAGCGATGGCCAGACATTTTCCAGCAACTTGTCCTGAGCACCGACCGCCGGGTGCAGACCGTCGGCCTGCATCAGCTCGGGATGCCCTCCCACGCCCTCCAGGAAAAACGGCACCAGCGGCACCTTTTTTTCCTGCGCCACATCGCCGAACACCTTATTAAAGGCTTCGACATAGCGTTTTCCATAATTGGGTGGGATCTGCATGCCGAGCAGCAACACCTTCGCTCCACTGTCCCGAGACTGCTGAATCATCGAAGCAAGATTTTGTTGCAATTGCGCCGGCGGCTGACCGCGCAGCCCGTCGTTGCCCCCCAGCTCAATGATCACCACCTCCGGCTTATGCGCTGCAAGCGCCGCCGGCAGCCGCGCAAGCCCTCCCGCACTGGTATCGCCACTGATGGAAGCGTTGACCACGGTATCGTCAAACCCTTCGTTCTTGAGCCGTTGCTCCAGCAGCGCCACCCACCCTTTGCGGGTATCCAGGCCGAAACCGGCACTGATACTATCGCCAACGATCAGGACTGTACCCGCCGCTGCGTTCTGGGCCATGCACATCAAGGCCAGGCCAGCACTCAAAAACCACATTCGCATCGGATTCTCCATGGGCGCAAGCATTCTCACCGCGCGGAACCTTAGCAAAGTGGTTCCCAGCGCGGAAGGTGAACTGACTATCCTGCACGAACTGAGCCTGGAACTGAACAAGGGCGACAGCCTGGCTATCGTCGGCAGTTCCGGTTCCGGCAAATCCACGCTCCTGGGCCTGCTGGCCGGCCTCGACCTGCCCAGCGGCGGCGAAGTCACCCTCGCCGGGCAAGCCCTGAGCCGCCTGGACGAAGACCAACGGGCGCGCATCCGCGCCGAGCATGTGGGCTTCGTCTTCCAATCCTTTCAATTGCTCGACAGCCTCAATGCGCTGGAAAACGTCATGCTGCCGCTGGAACTGGACGGTCGCAAAGACGCCCGCGAACGCGCCAGGCACTTGCTTGAGCGCGTGGGCCTGGGGCAACGCCTGACCCACTCGCCCCGTCAGTTGTCCGGTGGCGAACAGCAACGGGTGGCGATTGCTCGGGCGTTCGCCGCCGAGCCCGACGTGCTGTTCGCCGATGAACCTACCGGCAACCTCGACAGCCACACCGGCGAGCGCATCAGCGATCTGCTGTTCGAACTCAATAAAGAGAGCGGCACGACCCTGGTGCTGGTCACCCACGACGAGCGCCTGGCCCACCGTTGCCGACGCCTGATCCGCCTTGAAGCCGGCCTGATGGTCGCGCCCCTGGAGCCTTGATGGCACGTTTGCCGCTGTTGCGTCTGTTCAGCCTTGCCCTGCGCCAATTACTGCGCGATGCCCGTGCCGGCGAATTGCGCGTGTTGTTCTTCGCCCTGCTGGTCGCCGTGGCCGCCAGCACCGCCATCGGCTACTTCGGCGCCCGCCTCAACGGCGCGATGCTACTGCGCGCTACCGAGTTCCTCGGCGCCGACCTGGTGCTGGAAGGCAGCTCGCCCGCCCGCCCTGAGCAAATCAAGTCCGGTACCGAGCTGGGCCTGGATCATGCCCGGGTGGTGGAATTCTCCAGCGTGATTGCCACCGACAATGGTATTCAGCTCTCCAGCATCAAGGCGGTCAACGAGCAATACCCGCTGCGTGGCGCGCTCAAGAGTGCCGCCGCGCCCTTTGCCGAGGAAACCCCAGGCGGCGGCCCGAAACCCGGCGAAGCCTGGGTAGAAGCGCGGCTGCTGACGGCCCTCGACCTAAAAGTCGGCGACAGCATCGACGTGGGCATGAAAACCCTGCGCCTGGCGCGGGTACTTACTTATGAACCGGACCGCGCCGGCAATTTCTACAGCCTCACCCCCAGGGTGATGATCAACCTCGCCGACCTGCAAGCCACCGGCGTGGTACAGCCCGGCAGCCGCGTCAGCTACCGCGAACTGTGGCGCGCGCCCCAGGGCAGTACCGCGCTGCAAACCTATCGCGACCTGATCAAGCCCGGCCTCGCCGCCAACCAGCGCTTGCAGGATTCCCGAGACGGCAACCAACGGATCGGCGGCGCCCTGGGCAAGGCCGAACGCTATCTGAACATGGCCAGCCTGGTGGCCGTTCTATTGGCGGGGGTGGCGGTGGCCTTGTCGGCCAACCGCTTTGCCACGCGACGCTTTGACGCCAGCGCGCTGTTGCGTTGCCTGGGATTGTCGCGCCGCGAAGCCATGCTGTTGTTCAGTCTGCAATTGAGCGTACTGGGCCTGCTGGCCAGTCTCGCTGGCGCTCTCCTCGGCTGGCTGGCGCAGTTCGGTCTGTTTTATTTCCTGCGGGATCTGCTGCCGGCGGACGTGCCACCTGGCGGGCTGCTGCCGGCCGTGGCAGGAATCGGCACCGGGCTGGTCGCGCTGGCGGGCTTCGCCTTGCCGCCGTTGGCTGCGCTAGGGCGCGTCCCGCCGCTGCGGGTATTGCGCCGCGATCTGCTACCCATCCCGTCCAGTACCTGGATGGTCTACGGAGCTGCGCTGTTCGCCTTGGGCCTGATCATGTGGCGTCTGAGCCTCGACCTGGTGCTCACCTTCGCCTTGCTGGGAGGTGGCGTGGTGGCCGCATTGGTGCTCGGCGGCTTGCTCTTGCTGCTGTTGCAAAGTCTGCGTCGGCTGTTAGCCGGTGCGACCCTGCCCTGGCGCCTGGGCCTGGGCCAATTGCTGCGCCACCCGCTGGCCGCCGCCGGTCAGGCCCTGGCATTTGGGCTGATACTGCTGTCCATGGGCTTGATCGCCCTGTTGCGCGGCGAGTTGCTCGACACCTGGCAAAACCAGTTGCCCAAAGATGCACCCAATTATTTTGCCTTGAACATCCTGCCGGCCGACAAAGATGCTTTCGGCGCACGCCTGCTGGACGTCCAGGCGCAATCGGCACCGCTGTACCCGGTGGTGCCGGGGCGGCTGATCAGCATCAACGGCGAACCGGTGCAGGAGATCGTCAGCAAGGACTCCAGTGGCGACCGCGCCGTGCAACGCGACCTCAGCCTGACCTGGGCCGCCGACCTGCCACCGGGCAATGCCCTGACGGCGGGCACTTGGTGGTCCCAGCAACCCTCCGATGGTATTCCCGGCGTCTCGGTTGAGGCCAAGGTGGCCGAAAGCCTCAAGCTCAAACTCGACGACCATTTGGTCTTTACGATAGGTGGGGAAAATCGCGAAGCGCGGGTCACGAGTCTGCGCACCATCAACTGGGATAACTTCCAGCCCAACTTCTTCATGATCTTCCAGCCTGGTACGTTGAAGAATCTGCCGACCACATACCTGACCAGCTTCTACCTGGCTCCCGGTCATGATCAGCAGATCGTCGACCTGGCCCGCGCCTTCCCGGCCGTGACCATCCTGCAGGTGGAGGCGTTGCTGGAGCAATTGCGCAGCATCCTTGCGCAAGTGACGCTGGCCGTGGAGTACGTGCTGTTGTTTGTATTGGCCGCCGGGATGGCCGTGCTGTTCTCCGGCCTGCAAGCGACGCTGGATGAGCGCATCCGCCAGGGTGCGCTGCTGCGCGCGTTGGGAGCCGAACGCAAGTTACTGGTCAAAGCCAGGCGCATCGAATTCGGGTTACTGGGCGCCGCGAGCGGACTGTTGGCGGCGCTGGGCACTGAACTGGTGACCTGGGCGCTGTACCGCTATGCATTCGACCTGGTCTGGCAGCCTCATCCGTGGCTGTTGCTGCTGCCCGTCATCGGTGCCGTGTTGATTGGCGGCGCAGGCGTGTTCGGCACCCGCCGCGCACTCAATGCCAGCCCGCTGACGGTGCTGCGCGAAGGCTGAGACACCTCAGGCCCGCTCGGCGGGCCTGTTACTTTCACTTCTCATATTCGATCGCGGTGATCCACCAGCACACCTCGCCCGTTGGCGTCTGCACGATGGCCTCATCGTCGACTTGCTTGCGCAACAGAGCACGAGCCATCGGCGAATCGATGGAGATGTAATCCATCCGCTCATAAATTTCGTCATAGCCGACAATGCGCAAACGCTTGGTTTCGCCCTGCTCGTTTTCAATCTCGACCCAAGCACCGAAGAACACCTTGCCTTCCTGCTCCGGTGCGTATTCCACCACGCGCATGTCTTCGAGACGCTTGCGCAGGTAGCGCACACGGCGATCGATCTCACGCAGCAGTTTCTTGTTGTACTGATAATCGGCGTTTTCGCTGCGGTCCCCCAGCGACGCCGCCCATGTCACTTTGCGCGTGGTATCCGGGCGCTTCTCGCGCCACAGGTAATCCAGCTCTTTTTTCAGCGCCTCATGACCTTCTTTGGTGATCAGCTTGGTACTCAAACGCTCGCATCCCCAGGCAATATCCATAAACACCGATGCACCAGGGATGGCCCTGGCGTCGACGGGCTGCGCTTGATGATAAATGAACCGAAGAAAGTAGCCAGGGCCGTTCACTCCTAGCTATCCAACGCCTGATCCAATTCATGCAACATGCCCCGCAGCGTATGACGCAGGCCCGACAACTGCGACTTCAACGCGGCTAGCGTCTCGGTCTTGCGTTGGATGTCCTGCGACTGATCACGCAGTTGAAATGTGCGCTGCTCCAGATCCTTGACCTGCTCGCCGATCTGGTTCTGCTCCTGCAACAGCCGATTCTGCCACTGCTCCAACGCGGTCTCTCGCTCAGCCGCGGCGAGCTTCTGTTGAGTCAACTCATGGGCGACCCGGGCCAGACTGGACAATGTGCTGTCCACTTCAAACAGTGCGCTTTGCTCCATCGGTGCGGGCAGTTTCGAAGGCGGCGGCGGCGACGGCTCAGGTTCTTGCGCGGTGGCGATGGGCGTCTCAACCTGAACGACCGTTTCGGGTGGCTCGACAGGCAGCGGTCGAGGTTCTTCAACAGGATGTTCAAGCACCGATTGAGCATCCGCTTCGGATGAGTTTGTCGCTTTGGGCGGGGAGATCATTTGGGAGGAAAAGCGAATGGAGGGCACGATCAACGAGGTACTTTCGATCGCCGGCAGTGTGGAGGCATTCATGCCTAAAGTGATCACCTTCATCACCAGCGCCTTCTTGATGGTCACCGAATGATGATCTTCAGGCCGCGCGGGCGGCAATTTACACCCCCTCAGATCGACAAAATGATAAGGCACCTGGGTTTCGGTGACCCCGGCCGCCTTGGTACCTGACGCTGCGGCCAACATAAGAATCTGTTTGAACACATGCATGGCTATTTGCAGGTCTTCCTTGGATTCAACACCGCTGAGGAAGTAGCGTTCGAGTTTCTTGCGCAGCGCCGCGATATAAACCCTGGAGCTCCCAGGTTCAACTTCCTCATCCAGACTATACACAAGGAAGTTAGAGGCGATCTGCCCTACCGCGAACCCACAGAGCAGCGCGCCGTTGACCGGAGCATCCTGACCGTTACGCTCAAGAACAAGGGTACGTAGAAGCATCATAGTAATCGGGCCTCATTAAAAATGAATCGAATGTTCATATAAACGCCGAATAAACACTTACCAACACAAACATCTAAAAACACAAAACAATTGTTTCAGTGACTCACCTGGCGCGCACGTAGGACTTGTCTTATTAACACTGACCGTCGTTCCCAAGGGCGAGCATTAACCGTACCCTTTTTAAATCCTAGCCCTACGTCATGCCTAACTTATTCGGTAAAAAAATGATCGAAATAAGCAATCTGACTAAAACCCTGAACAAGAAAAATATCATCAGCGATTTTTCATTCAGTGCCCGTCAGCAAGAGTGCCTAGGATTATTTGGGGAGGGGCCTGATGTTAAGACCACGCTTTTGAACTTGCTATCGGGTTCGACACACCCAACCCGCGGTCACATAAACATCGACGGGATCAACGCGCAAATCTATCCACATAAAGCCAAGCAAGTTATCGGCTACCAACGTTTTAAGGACCTCAGTCACCCGACAATGTCCGTTAAAACATTTCTCAACTATATCGCCGCGCTCCGTGGTTACTGCGGAGCCGAAAAACGCGCTCGAGTGGAACAAGCGGTGACACGACTGGATTTGTACCCAGCGCTCAATGCTCCCCTCGACGCGCTCTGCGCATGTACCAAACGTAGGGTGTCCGTCGCCCAGGCCATCCTGCATACGCCTGCACTGCTGCTATTGGACGAGCCGACTGCGGGACTGGCGGCGGATCAGGCACTGTCGCTCAAGGCGCTGATCCGTTCGCTCGCGCAGGAGATGACGGTCATCATCGCCTCTCGTAACAGTGAGGAGTTGGCCGAACTCTGCACGCGAGCCCTGCTCATCGCCGGTGGTCGCCTGGTAGCCGACACCCCTCTGCCCGATTTGCAGCGTAGTTCCCGTCACTTCCAGGCCGTCACCCTCTCAGCCGACACCCCTCTGGACTTACTGGCCCTGGCGGTACTACCCGGCGTCGCCGGCATTGAGGAGCATCGCCACGCGCCTGGCACGGTCACCGTTCTGGCCATGCCCGGGCATGCCATCTATCCACATATACACACGCTCATTGCCAACCGCCGTTGGAAAATCAACACATTGAACCTGGAGCCCGGTCGCGTGAACGATGTGGTTCAGCAACTGAGCCAGGAGAGGTCCCATTGAAGCTGCTGCCGGTTATTTTCAAGCGCCAACTCGCCAACTATGCCTCTTCGCCCGCGACCTATCTCAGCGTTGCGCTGTTTCTAGCCCTGTCCACCATGGCGGGGTTGTATCTTCACCGCTGGGTGGAACAGGACAGTGGTGACCTGCTGGTGTTTTTCCAATGGCACCCCTGGCTCTATCTATTGCTGATACCGGCGTTGACCATACAACTCTGGTCAGATGAGGCCGATCCCGGTTTTGCCGACCTTATGAGCGCATTACCCATCACGGCCGCCGAACGGGTGATCGGCAAGTTCGTCGCCGCCTGGGTCGTGGCGGGCATGGCATTGATCCTCAGCTTCCCTCTGGTCGTGGCCGCCAATTACTTGGGTAGCGCCGATAATGGCCTCATCGCCTCGCAATTCGCGGCGAGCTGGTTATTGGCGGGAAGCTACCTGTCCGTCGGTTGCTTTGTGTGTACGTTGGCACGTCAACGTGTGGTTATTTTTATATTGACGATAAGTTTATTACTGGCAGCCACTGCACTTTCTTCATGGGTAGACGCTCTGGAGCGCCAAGCCCCTATTTGGATTATCGACAGTTTAAGCGCCCTTAACCCACAGTCGAGATTCAGCACAATCGACAATGGAAAGTTTACCCTTCATGACAGTCTTTATTTCGTCAGCATGATCGTCGCCTTCCTCACTGCGTCGATTGTCACACTCAATTACAAACTCCGCTGAGAAGGAAAGCCCTGCATGCGTTCCACTCTGCGCACCGGACTGACACTTGCCGTCATTTTTTTGTTATTTCTTGCATTAAACCTGGTTTGGACCGCCAAACTTCCTGAGCTTCGCTGGGACTTTACGCAACACCAAATCCATACGCTATCGCCACCGACGCAGAATTTGCTTATGTCACTGAAGGCGCCGTTGGACTTGTATTATTTCAATGCACACAACAACCCAAAACGAACCCATGCGTTAAACCGCTACGGCAAGCGCATCGAAGACTTGCTTCGCGAATATGAAAAAACCGCGAAAGGCATGATCAATCTGCACCTGATTGAGCCTGCGCCTTTTTCAGAAGACGCCTACAAAGCCGCTTTATATGGTCTCGATGACCAAACGGGCTTTCTGGGGTTGATCGGCAACCGGGCGGGCCATGGAGCACAACGAATCGGAGCATTCAGCCTCGACCGTGAGCCATTGCTTGAATATGAAATCAACCACCTGATCTACCAGTTGCAGCATCCAGAGCCCCGCACAATCGGGCTGCTCAGCGGGTTGAACATGGGCGAATCCGCAGGGCGCCTGATGGGGGAACTGCAGCGCCACTTCGACCTGATCAATCTGGAACCGGCCCTTGAACAAGTGCCTGCAAGCATCAAGACGTTGATGGTGGTCCAACCCCGCGCACTGCCTTACCGCACGCTGTATGCGATTGAACAATTTACGTTGAGGGGCGGCAGATTACTGATGTTTATCGACCCCATCAGTGAGCACGGTGCTGGTGCCCTGCCCGCCAACTCTCGCCTGGACGAGATGCTCACGGCCTGGGGTATTCAGGTATTTCCCGACAAACTGCTGATCGATCACCTCTATGCGTCCTCGGTGATCACCGGTGCCGGGAAACCAGCCGTACGGCATCCGGCCAGATTGAATCTGCCGCGTGAAGCAATGAGCTCCAGTGACATCAGTAGCTGGAAACTCAAAACGGTGACGGTATCGAGCAGCGGTGCCCTTTCGCCGCGAACGAAAAGTCGCACCACCTTCACCCCTCTCCTGCAAAGCTCCTGGCAGTCTGCATTGCTGGAAACCGACCGATTCGCTTCGGCGCTCAAATTCGATGCGCTGAGCGATGAAATATCCCCACACGTCCAACGCCATACCCTTGCCGCGCGTATCGAAGGCCCGGCCTATTCGGCATTCCCCAATGGTATCAAGGGACAACCACCCGGTTTGCAAAAAGCCGAACGCATCCATGTGGTCGTAGTGGCCGACACCGATTTACTGATGGATGAGGTCGCCAACACGGCACCTGGCGGCAACGCGCAGTTTATTTTGAATACGCTGGATAACTTGTCCGTGCCTGCCCCCCTCGCCAGCCTTCGCCCTCGGATAGTGACGAACAACCCGCCACGAACATTGCACACGATGCGCGATAAGGCCGCACAAGCCTACCGCGAGAAAGCCACCGAGCTGGAGCGACGTCTTCAGCGAACCGAGCAGGAATGGCAACTGTTGACCCCGCCGGCAAACAGCGTCGGAACCCAAGCGGTAGACCCTAATATCCAGCTGCAAGCCCTCAACAAGGAGCGACTGCGCCTGCCTATGGAATTGCATGCGCTGAAAGCCCAGACGTACAAGCCAGTGCACCGTCTGGAGTTAATGATCAAGCTGGGGTTGATCGCTGCGGTGCCTCTGACGCTATGCCTGATAGCCTGGGCCGTGTGGCTGCGTCAGCAGCATCGTCGCTCGCAGCCATACTCGCTGCTCTACTGAATACTTACCGCCGCGCAATCAACCCCTGCCGGGCAATTCGGGTCAAGTGCCGAATCACTTCTTCAGCGTCATCGGCACTGGGGGCCTGGATGACCGCGAGATCGAAGCTGTCATTGGCAAATCGAGCGAGAGAATCGCCGTCTTCGACGAACTGAATCAGGAACGCGGAGGGCCGCCCAGTGCGACGCGGCCAGCCGTCCAGATAACGCAACAGCGTCGGTTGGTGCTTGCCGCCCAGGAGGATTTTCGGATTGCGTTGAGTGAGGTCCGCGGTGATCGGGGCCAGGCGTATCAGAGGACGTAGTGCATTCATCGTGTCGTGTCTCTGCCTCAAAAGTCTGCGGGCAGGTGAGAGGCAACACCGAACCAGCGCTTTAGCGGTATTTCGAAGGTATCTCGCACGGGAGAACACGCTTCTGTCGGGCTGCATCGAGTCCCAGTGGCGCCCCGCAATTAGCTGTTTAAATCGGCGCATGGACGGCATCCTAGAGAAGCCGGTGGGGCGGTGTCAAGAATCGCCAGCAACGAAAAGGCCCACGCAAGCGTGGGCCTTTTCAGAGCGTTGCCAGTCAGTCAGTTGGCGATGGCGCGGTCGGCAGAGAGCTTGCCAGCACCTTCCAGCAACACTGCCAGTGCGCCGCCGAGCAACGCCAGGGCGAATTCATAACCGTTGTTGGCCATGAACAGACCGTTATGGATATGCACCGAGAAGATCGCTACCAGCGTCAGGATGGTCAAGCCCAGCGCCGCAGGGCGCACCAGCAAACCAATGATCAGCGCCAGGCCGGCGAAGAACTCAGTACCGCCCGACAGCAGTGCCATCAGCGTACCCGGCGCCAGGCCAATGCTTTCCATCCACTGGGCAGTGCCCGCCAGACCGTAGCCGCCAAACCAGCCAAAGAGTTTTTGCGAACCGTGGGCGGCGAAGATGATGCCGACGACAATACGCAGAATCGTCAGGCCATAACCGGCGCGGGTGGACAGAAGGCTTTTGATCAGTGGGCTCATGGCGTACATCCTTTTTGAAGTAGAGGTTGGTTGGCCGCTATATTAATCAGCTTAAAGGATGATAAAAGCGCAAAAAATGCCTGATTAATATCAATAAAATCGATCACTTCCTTGAGGCAATTTTGGTGGCCGTCGGCTCCAGCGACTCTCGCTCCCTGTCGAACGCCAAATAGTACTTATTGACGCTATTCACATAGCTGACGGCGCTCATCCCGACTTGCTCCATGGCGATGCGTTCCACCTGGAAAAACCACTGATTGGGGTTGAGTCCGCGGCGCCTGGCTTCGGTGCGCATGCCCTGAACGCGCTCGGGGCCCATGTTGTAGGCCGCCAGGACAAACGCCATGCGCTCACGCTCGTTGAGCATGGGGCTGGCGAAGAATTTGCGACGGATCATCGCCAGATACCGCGCGCCGGCCTGCACATTGCTGTCGAGCGTTTCGATATTGTTGACACCCACCCGTTGTGCAGCCGACGGGGTGATCTGCATCAACCCGGTGGGGCCGCCGCTGTTACGCGCGCTCGGATCCAGAGCCGACTCCTTGAACGCCAACGCCGCCAGGTTCAACCAGTCCATGCCCTGCGCCTCAGCGTACTTCTGCAGGACCGGACGCAGTTTCTCCAGACGCTGGCGGTCGATGCGGGCTAGCGGATTACGCACCTGGTAGAGACGACGGTAGATGCGCTGAAACGCCACATCCTGATCCGCCGGGGTTCGATAGGTCTTGAGGAATCGGTCGATACTGGCGCGCAGCATCGACGCATCCTGGCGCACAAACCAAAACTCGTCGCCGGGCGCGGTAATCGCGACCTGCTTGTCGAAGCGCAACTTGGGCAGGATCTTCGACCAGCGCTCGGCAATGGGCTTCTCGACGATGGTCAGGTGGAAAATCCCAGCATGGACCATCTCCAGCACATCCTCCACCGCCAAGCTCGGGTCCACCCACTCCACCGTGATCGGCGGCCGTTTGTGCAGGGCCAGTTTCTGATTGGCCTGGCTGACAGCATCCGCCGCCGCGCTGCCGGTGGTCAGCGCCACGGTACGACCGGACAACTGCTCCAGCTTGGTAAACCGCCGCTCGCCCTTGACCCCCACCAACCACAACGGCACATCGCTGACAATCGGGTCACTGGTGGCGATCTTGTGAGCTGCGTTTATATCCAGCAATTCACCCGGGGCCACCAGATCGCCTTCGCCACGGGCCAGCGCGGCGAGCAACTGATCCTTGGCTTTGGGAATGATCTTGAGATTGATCTGCTGACCATCGCGAGCATGGCCATTGAGGTATTGCTCGAACGCACGCAGGCGATGGTATTCGACACCAATGGCCTGCCCCTGCACTTCGCCGGAACTGTTACGGCTCTGGTTGACCAGTACGCGCAAGGTACGGCTTGAGCGAATCTCCGCCAGATCGCGGACTTTGCTGGGCTTGGTCACCTCCAGCGGCCCTTCCAGTCGCGCGACCGCCGCCACGGGCAGCAGCAGCGTGAGGCATAACATTAATAACGCCGAGGGTCGGATCATCCGCTCTCCGGAAAGAATACTGGTCAACACCCTCGGAAAAACGAGGGGCTGGGAGTCAGAAACAGAGCGCTTTGAGCGCAGGCTTCGCGAGCAACGCAAGCATGGGCAAGGCATTTAGCCATCAGCCATCTCGGTCGCAACGTTCAAAGACAGCTATAAACCGTTGTAGTTCTTGGTTTTTCTTATAAATCTACAGCTCTGATATGCTTTCCGGCCGCAGGCGGAGATAGCACCATGCAGCTCATTGATATCGGCGTCAACCTGACCAATGCCAGTTTCGACGATAAACACCAGGCCGTTCTCGACCGCGCCTATGCCGCCGGCGTGCAGCAATTGGTACTCACCGGCACCAGTGTCGAAGGCAGCGAACAGGCCTTGGAGCTGTGCGTAAAACTCGATCAAAGCAGCCAGCGCCTGTTCAGTACGGCGGGCATTCACCCCCACTCCGCCAGTGACTGGAACGGTGACAGCGCTCAGCGTCTGCGTGCTTTGCTCAGTGAGCCCCGGGTGCGTGCCGTCGGCGAATGCGGGTTGGATTTCAATCGGGATTTCTCCCCGCGCCCGCAACAAGAAAAGGTCCTGGAAGCTCACCTGGCCCTGGCCGCAGAGCTGAAACTGCCAGTGTTCCTACATGAACGTGATGCCAACCAGCGCCTGTTGGAAATCCTCAAGGACTACCGCGACCACCTCACCGCTGCTGTGGTGCATTGCTTCACCGGCGAACGGCAGGCACTGTTCAGCTATCTCGACCTCGATTTGCACATTGGCGTTACCGGTTGGATCTGCGACGAACGCCGTGGGACCCATTTGCACCCGCTCGTCGGAGAAATCCCCCGAGGACGTCTGATGCTGGAGAGCGACGCGCCTTATCTGTTACCACGCACGCTGCGCCCCAAACCGAAAAATGGCCGCAACGAACCAGCCTATCTCGTGGAAGTGCTGCGTGAAGTCGCCCTGCACCGCCAGGAACGCGTAGAGGACCTGGCCCTACACACCACCGCCTGCGCCCGTCGGTTTTTTGGGTTGCCCACTCTGGATTGATGCGGCGCATTGACCCATGTCAAAAGGGTTTTTTATGATAAAGGCACAATACTGGCACCTTGCCAATGCTGCTTTCGCTATCAGAGAAAACCTTCCATGGGTGCCTGGCTTAGCAATATCTCGCTGAAATACAAATTCTGGGCCGTTAACGCGGTCGCCTTTGTCACCACCCTGCTGCTGGTGCTCTATGCCGTGCACCTCGAACAGCAGGCCCGCACCGCGCAATCCTACGCGTCGGCGCAGGCCCAGGCGCAACTGCTCAGCGCCTGGCCGGCCGATAAGGCTTTGCCCAAGGGCGAGATGTGGCTGACGTTCCCGCGCGGCCAAGCCCCACAACTGGCCGACCAGGATCTGTCAGCCCTGAACGGCGCCAGCGGCTGGGTCGAACTCAACCCTATGCCATTGTTCGGTGAGAATGTTGTGGCGGGGGCGCAAGTTGTCGCCCGCGCGGACGGCCAACAAATCGCCGCACTCGCCTACGCCCCCAGCTTCAGCCAGGTGTTCAGCGAACGCTTTACCCAGTACGCCGCAGCGGTGTTGATCCTGATGCTGGCGATGCTGTGCGCCTCGCAGCTGTTGATCCGCTTCCTGCTCAGCCAGCTCAACACCCTCAAGGACGTGATGCTGCATGTGGAGAAAACCGGCGACCTGTCGGCCCGTGTGCCATTGGCATGCAAAGATGAAGTCGGCCAGATGGCCAGCGCGTTCAACGCCATGCAGGCCGGCTACCAGCGGGTAGTCAACACTGTCGCGAGCACCGCCCGGTTGCTCGACGAAGGTGCCGCGCGCCTGGCCAGCAGCATGAACGATGTGCAGCACGGCATGCTCGGCCAGCAAAGCGAAACCGACCAGGCCGCCACCGCGATCAATGAAATGACCGCTACCGTGCACCACATTGCCCAGCACGCCGGCGCTACCCGCGACCTGTCCAAAACCGCCGATACCCTGGCCGGCAGCGGCCGCGAAGTGGTCACCCGCGTGCAACGCTCGATCGCCGGGCTGTCCACTGGCGTGCAGCAAACCGCGGAAATGATCCAGAAACTCGCCGAAGACAGCCAGAAAATCAACGGCGTGGTCAGCGTGATCCACAGCATCGCCGAACAGACCAACCTGCTGGCCCTCAACGCTGCCATTGAGGCCGCCCGCGCCGGTGAAATGGGCCGCGGTTTCGCCGTGGTCGCCGACGAAGTGCGCAACCTGGCCAAACGCGTGCAAAGCTCCACCGACGAAATCACCCGCATGGTTTCGGCCTTGCAGGCCGGCACCCGCGATGCGGTGGACTTTATGCAGGAAAGCTCATTCAAGGCCGACGATTGTGTGCAACAGGCCCAGGACGCCGCCGGCGCCCTTGCCGAAATCACCGACGCCGTGGCGCAGATGCGCGAGAGCAACACTCAGATCGCCGTCGCGGCCGAGCAGCAGAGCCACGTTGCTGAAGAGATGAACCGCGCAGTGGTCAGCATCCGCGACGTGACCGAAAACACCGTGCAACAGACAGTGGGCTCCGCCACCACCAGCAATGACCTGGCCACCTTGGCTGGGGAGTTGAGCAAGGCGATTGGGCAACTGAAGCTGTAAGGCTGTTCAAGCTGTAATCCTATCCCTACAGCAACCCCACGATTTGCCCGCGCTTTTGGCGAAACGTCCTCACCCTGCCGGCGAATAACGCCGACTTCTTTGCTCTGATAATCCCTCCAAAGTCTCTCGCCTGATCATTCAGTGCGAGGGATCGCTGATGCACTCCGCTTTTATGGCCCTGCTCGACAGGGCTGTCTCTTGATTCCGGTCATCGCCAGCTTCGTCCTGGCTCCCATGGACCCCAAGGCGCCAGACATCGAAGGCGTCCTGCGTGATTTTCGCGACTGCCTCAACACCTTCGACGACTGGGCCGAGAGCTTCTGGAGTGGCTCGGCCCTGCAGGTGGAGCAGGTATTTAAAGTCGGCGATGACGTCGGGCTGGTCGAACCGGTTTCTTCAAAAAAGCCCAACGCGGTTGTTGCTCAGTGTGATGCCCAGGGCTCGTTGACCCTGGTGCACCTGTTCGAAAGCACCCGCTTCGTCCCCATCGGCAACACGCCGGTGATGCTTCAAGCCTTGGCCGCCGATGGCAGCGCGATGGGCGCGCCCCAGCATCACACCATCGGCCCCAGCGGCATTCTTGAACTCAAGGAATGCACCCGCGACCAGGCCTACCAGATCACCTTTTATCCCAACGTTTCCCAGGATCACGTCAAGGCGCTGTATGCGTCTTATCAGGCGGTGATCGCGGGGCTGGAAACGGACCTGCGCGATGAATGGGCAAAGACCTTCAAACCCCGCTGGGACGATTTTTCCCACGCCACCGCGCTTGAGCGCAGCGCCATGCAGGGCATGGCGTTTTCAAGTGGCTTGGCCAAGGCGCTGTACAACCTGTGGGACAACGTCACGCAGTTGTATGAGCTGCTATCGGACCTCAAGGCCCACAGCGAAAAGCTGTTGGCCTACATCTCCCAGGCCGAACTCGATGCGCTGCTGGCACTCGGCAGCGACGCGATTGCCCAGGGTTTGCTGGTGCTCAGCGATGAGCCGCTGCTGTTCATTTATCTGGCGGCCATGGTCAGTTGGATGCGCCTGCTACCGCCGCCCGAGATGTACGAACTGGTCGGCGAACTGACCGGGGAAGTGCTGATCAATCTGCTGCTGATCTGGGCCACAGCAGGCATGGGCGTGGCACTGCGCCTGGGTGCTCAGACGCTCAGCAGCATCAAATCCGCGCGGGCGCGAGCGTTGTTGGCGTTGCTCGCCAAGCACCTCAAGGGGCCCAGGCTGGAACCCCATGTCGCAGAGGCCAGGCCATTGCTGCTGGGCAGCGCGCCGACGCCGATCAAAACAGTGCCGGTTGCGCCGTTGAAGGCTGGGGAGCAGGTGGTTACGAACGCGGTGCCGGCGGTTCGTCGCAAGGCTCAACGAACGGTGTTGGTGCGGCAGGAGCCTGTGGATGACGTGCCAGTTTCGGGAAAAAACCCGAACGGCGATGCGGCGGCTTCTGC